>JBKBKS010000239.1:0-501 GCA_046294565.1 Fimbriimonadales bacterium | reverse complement strand
CTCAGTATCATCACCTCATCGCGCTGAGAGGGATAACCCAGCGAGAGGCGGATGAAGAAGCGGTCCATCTGCGCTTCCGGCAACGGGTAGGTTCCCAGCATCTCCACGTTGTTCTGAGTAGCAATGACGAAATATGGGCGGGGCAGCGGGTGCGAGACGCCGTCGATGGTCACCTGTCGCTCTTCCATACATTCCAGCAGGCTGGACTGCGTTTTGGGCGTTGCTCTGTTGATTTCGTCCGCCAGAACTACGTTTGCGAAGACAGGTCCGGGGTGCAGCTCGAAGCCCAGCGTTTTCGGGTTGAACACGTTGGTGCCAGTGACGTCGGCGGGGAGCAAGTCGGGGGTGAACTGGATGCGCCGGAACTTGCCTCCGATGGCGCGTGCCAGCGCTTTGGCAAGGGTGGTCTTGCCCACACCGGGGATATCCTCAATAAGCAGGTGTCCATCGCACAGCAGGGTGAGCACAGCAAGCTCCACCATATTGCGCTTGCCGACGATG
>JBKBKS010000238.1:0-504 GCA_046294565.1 Fimbriimonadales bacterium | reverse complement strand
AGGGGGCGTTGCGCTGATGAAGTGCGCTTGGACAGGAATGTCCAAGCCACAGGGGGCGCGGACGCAAAATTCGTACCCTGTGAGCATCTGCGCCCCCTCTTTCAACAGGAGAAGTAGTATAATAGCTCCGATGCGCGATTTCGCTCGCGTGAGTCAGCAGGTCGCTGCGCTGTTCGGGCAGGCGGCGCACCTGGAACGCCAAACGCGCTACGACGCAGAGCTGTGGCGCTACTATCCCCAGTTGCGCACGCGCCAAGGGTGTGTTCAGGAAACGCGCTATGTGTATGACCTGTGTCGCTTAGCGCGTTTTGACCCTGAGGGCAAGTGCGTGTTGGATGCGGGCTGCGGCTTCGGACTGCAACTGATCGTACTCCACTTTATGGGCGCTGCCGAAGCCGTGGGGTTCGACATCAGCGAGAACCGCCTGCGCACTTTTCAGCGTCTTATTGCCGACTTCGGTCTTCAGGGCGTACAGGCGCAGCTCGCTTCAGTGGAATCTGTCGA
>JBKBKS010000237.1:0-510 GCA_046294565.1 Fimbriimonadales bacterium | reverse complement strand
AACACGCCCGCTGACAGGAAGTAGTTCACCAAGGGGGAGACAAAGGTGGAGAAGAAGAGGGTCACCGCCGCCAGCAGCGAACTCTGGAAGAAGAACATGATAATCCCCTTGATCACCTGCGGCTCGAATGCACCCAACGAGAGGCGTGTGACAAGCAGGAACACCAGTCCCATCATGACATAGATGAAGGCGAGGGTACCTATTGCACCCATTAGTTTGCCCAGCACGAACTGCCACCGTTGCACGGGTTTGGAGAGAATGGTGTAGATGGTTCGCCGTTCGATTTCGGTTGGGATCAGCGCGGTGCAGAGGATGATGGCGATAAAGGTTCCCGCCAGCTGAATGATGCCGAAGCCGAAGCTCATCACGAGCGTGCGTTGCCCGCGCCCGGCGAACGGTTCGAACGCGGGTGAGATGAGAATAATCACCAGCGCGGCGAGTAAGATGACCATCAGCACGCGCTTGCGCACCGCTTCGCCAAAAGTTGCCCCTGCAATTGCCACCGTTGCG
>JBKBKS010000236.1:0-549 GCA_046294565.1 Fimbriimonadales bacterium | reverse complement strand
GATCCAGGCGGTCTGAGGGAGGAACCGATGACAGGTATCGTCTGGAAGACGTTGAAATCGCGGCAGATGGAGCTCGGCCCCGACGACGGGCGCGCCGGCCGCTGGAGGAACTGGCGCCTGTCGCGCGACGCCGACGGGATCGCCTGGCTGATCGCCGACCAGCCAGAGGCGAGCGCCAACACCATCTCCGAAGAGGTGCTGGAGGAACTCGACCAGGTCCTCGCCGAGGTGGAGCAGGATCCGCCGCGCGCCCTGGTCATCCGCTCGGCCAAGGCGAGCGGCTTCTTCGCCGGGGCCGACGTGAAGGCCTTCGTCGGCGCCCGCGATCCTGCGGAGATCGAACAGCGCATGGGCCGCGCCCATCAGGTGGTCGACCGTCTGGCGGCGCTGACCGCCCCCACCGTGGCGGTCATCCATGGCTACGCGCTGGGCGGCGGGCTGGAGATCGCCCTGGCCTGCGACCATCGGATCCTGGCGGGCGACGAAGCGCGGCTCGGCTTTCCGGAGGTGCAGCTCGGCCTGCACCCGGGGCTCGGCGGCACGGCCCGC
>JBKBKS010000235.1:0-562 GCA_046294565.1 Fimbriimonadales bacterium | reverse complement strand
TCTGGAACACCATCGCCACATCGCGATCGCGCGGCGAGACCTCGTTCACGCAGCGGTCGCCAATATAGAGCTTGCCTTCCGTCGGTTCCTCCAATCCTGCCAGCAGGCGCAGCGCGGTCGTCTTGCCGCAGCCCGACGGTCCCACCAGCACCATCAACTCGCCGGGCTGTATCTCCAGGTTCAGTTGGTTCAGCGCAACCGTATTGCCAAACCGCTTGGTGACATTTTCGAAGCGCACGGCAAACGCGCTCATGGCGACCGCTCCCGTCTCTTGCGCCAGTAGCGGGCGTAGCCCATCGCGATGAGCTGGTAGCCCGCGCCAAGATCATAGCTGGACGGCTCCACTCCCTGCGCTTGCATCTCGGCATTGCCGTATGCCTGCAGCGCGGCGATAATTTCCTCATCCGTTCGTCCCTGCTCGACCAACTGGCGGGTAAACGCACCCCAGCCCAGCAAACGCTGTTCCAGCTCATGGAGGTGACGCGCTACATCATCAAACACGCCGAAGTGGGTCAGCGCGAGCTGGCGGACAGGCACTCCGCGCAATCGGGCAAGGCTTGCC
>JBKBKS010000234.1:0-565 GCA_046294565.1 Fimbriimonadales bacterium | reverse complement strand
TTGTGGAGACCGATTGGCTCACATCGAACGCCGCTGCGACCGCGAGCGGGGTCTTCAGCGTTTGCGCACGGCTGTACGACACGAACCACCATCCCGCAGCAGACACCATCATCAACGCGCCCGCAAGCATCAACCCCATTAGCAGGGGACTGTGCCCGTCGCCCTCCATGCCGCGACTGCGGCTACCGCGACTTCTCGACATATGTACCTCCTACCGAATTACGAACATAATGTCAGGAGAGTTCCAAAGCAGAATTGATGAATCCTCCCCCACGCTTAATATCATAGCGCATATCGTCGCGAAAAGTGTCTTGTTGCTTGGAGACGCCTCGTGCGCTCGGCATGACGAGCAAGCACTGTCATTCCGAGCCGAAGGCGAGGAATCTCAACGGGGCTTGTAATACTTGAGGCACTTAGTATTTGATGGAATTAATTGGCTGGCGCGTGAATACGACGCGCCAGCCTGGTACGGGCGTCAGAACCAGATAGTCAGCTGCCCAGAGCGCGAGACGCCGTTGTAAGTTCCCGTGATGGTCACGGTGGTCACGATCGCCCAGAAGTTGGA
>JBKBKS010000233.1:0-568 GCA_046294565.1 Fimbriimonadales bacterium | reverse complement strand
GCGTGCCCAGCCAGGTCAGACTCTGTGCCGCTCCAATCGTCCACGCGCCAAGCCCGATGCTCAGCGCTATCGCTATCCGAACTGCCCAACGATTTGTTGTGTATCTCATCGCTCGTACCTCCTTCACAGAATGGATTTTTGCCGCGTTCAGGATACCCTGAACCGGCACGGTCGCGACTACGCGACCTCAACAGGTTTCTCTTTGGTTCCGTGCGTGAGCGTTCAACGCCCCGCATCGTTGGTCTTATTATAACCCATTTTTGGGGCATTTGCCAAGGGGTTCAGAGGGTGTTCGAAAATTCGGGCGGTGCAAGGTATCCTTATGCCTATGAAACGCCGTCGCACAAAACGCTGTCCCATCCCTCAAGCCACACTCACCACCCTCCCTGCACAAACCATCCTGTCCTGGATGCAACGCTTCTGCCAACTCCATCCCACCCCAAAAACGCGCGGAAGACCCCGCCTCTACCCTGAAGCCCTCATCTTCACCCTCGCCTTGCTGCGCACCCGCGACCACACCTCGTGGCGACAACTGCGCTACGCCCGCGCCCCTGAGGCGTTCCCCACC
>JBKBKS010000232.1:0-571 GCA_046294565.1 Fimbriimonadales bacterium | reverse complement strand
GCATGTTTCTTCCCCTGTTCCTGCAGGGTGTTCTTTGCCTCGCGCTTGGCAACTTGCTCCGCGCCCTCCTCCACAACCTCCTTGACGACCTTCTTCGCAAGCCGACCTGCCTTGAGTGCGTCGCCCCCAGGCAACACTCCCGCCGCCGAAATCGCCGCGTTTGTCCAGTCCCCCTCCAGCGCGTAGCCAATCGCGTTCGTAAGGTCAGCGATCTCGCCTATACCGGGAATGAACCCCGCCGCGTCCAGCAGGTCGTGGTAGTCCCATTCCGTGCCGTCGGGGTCTACTTGGTTTATCGGGTCATTCCCAGCGTACCGATAGAGGTTCGGGTCGCCGGAAGCGGCGTCTATCGGGTCGCGCTGCAGCCAGCGTGCGGTGCGTGGGTCGTGCTCCCGCGCGCCCACATGATACAACCCCGTCGCAGGCACATACTCGTACCCATACGCCCCGTTCCAAGTAAACGGCTGAACTGTGCTACCCGTGCGCCCGATCAGATTGCCCCAACTGTCGTAGGCATAAGTGTCCGTAATCTGCCACCTGCCATCAACACGACCCACCAACGCACGCACAT
>JBKBKS010000231.1:0-609 GCA_046294565.1 Fimbriimonadales bacterium | reverse complement strand
TGTCCCCTGTTGTTTGATCGGTTAGCTCTCAAGCAGGCTTTTTTCTTGATTAGTATTCCCTTGTCGTGCTCTCTCCGCTCTGAATCTTTTGGTACTGCTGGTTAGTGGCTAGTGGCTTCCCTGAAGATCACGTTATAGTCGCGATTGCTGTTGAACGGCGGATCGAGATAAATCAGATCAACGCTCTTGTCGCAGATATGCTTGCGCAGAATCTCTAGATTGTCGCCGTAATAAAGGGCATTTCTCATATCTGATGCATTATAAAGCAGATGAGGACTTGCTTGCAAGTAAGAGCTCGGGTATGATCTTTGGTAGGAGGCTTGATATGAAGACTCGCATCACGCTGACGCTGGAGCCGCGCAGCATCAAATTTCTCGACGAACTTGCTCATCGGTGTAAGACAAGCCGCAGTGCTGCTTTAGAATATATCATTCAAGAGCATATGCGTCGCTATCGAGAGGAAGAGTTAGCTCGTCTTGCCGAGGAGTTTTTCACTGATCCTGAAACACTCGAAGAAGCTCGTGAACGGCGTGGTTGGCAGAAGTTGAGCGCAGAGGTTCTCGCGCGTGAATCTGACTAGCCCACGGCGTGGAGAAGTTTGGCTCGTAC
>JBKBKS010000230.1:0-667 GCA_046294565.1 Fimbriimonadales bacterium | reverse complement strand
GCTCCAGTTGCAGATGCCCATCCACTATCGTATGAGCGCGACGGAGGGCGTTTGCGCGAGAGAGCCAGCCGCGCCGCACAGCGATCGGGAGACTCGCCAGCGCAAAACCGCTCGCCGCGACGCTGGAGATATCGAACGAGTCGCGCTCGTGGTTATTCGCGCGGTCTTTCGTAAAGCCTGATTCTGGATGCGTCTCGTTCCAGAAGAAGTCGAACGCGCGTTTGGCTAACTGCTCCAGTAAGATTCTCGTGTCCATCGCTCACTTCCTCAGCGCTGGGACACTCTTGTCCCCGCGCGATGCACGGACAGGAATGTCCGTGCTACGCGCTTCGTGGCTGGGACACTCTTGTCCCCGCGCGATGCACGGACAGGAGTGTCCGTGCTACAGGGCGTGGCTTGGCTGCGACGCCATTCGTGGCGCCAAGCATTTTGCACGGACAGGAGTGTCCGTGCTACAGGGGCTGACTACGGACAGGGCACACGATTCATCAGCGTATAGCAGAATGTATTCAGCCAATTGATGTTCGGGTTGCCGTTCGTGATGTCGCTGGGATTGCATGGATTGTATTGCCACATGTTCAAGTTCGTGCCGCCCGTGCGGACACAGGTTGTCTCGTAGGCGGTGTATTTGGCGTGTCCACCGCGAAAATAATCGTGCTGTGCTTGT
>JBKBKS010000229.1:0-733 GCA_046294565.1 Fimbriimonadales bacterium | reverse complement strand
CGAGCATCTGGCTCGTGGTTTCGCGGACGAGTTCGTCATCGTCGACGACAAGCACTGTCCCGCCCTTTTCCGCCACCTTCAGACCATCGGCCAGCAGCGAGCTCTGGACGTCCGCCTGCGCAAAAGTCGCGCGCGGCAAGTAGACCTTCACGGTCGTGCCCCGGCCCGGCTCCGTCTCGATTGCGACGCCGCCGCCGGATTGTTTGGCGAAGCCCAGCACCTGGCTCAGGCCCAGGCCCGAGCCCTTGCCCACGGGCTTGGTGGTGAAGAAGGGCTCGAAAACGCGGGCCACGACGTCAGGCGGCATGCCCGATCCGGTGTCGCTGACCGCCACCATCACATAGTCGCCCGGCTCCGGCTCCTCGGGCCGCACCCGGGTCCCGCTGATGGTGACATTGCCGGTCTGGACGGTCAGTCGTCCGCCCACCTCCATGGCGTCCCGGGCGTTGATGGCCAGGTTCAGGACGATCATCTCGAACAGCTGCTTGGTGAGGGTGGCGCCCCGCTCGGCGGCTTGCCGCATCATCTGGATCCGCGCCTGCGCCCGGGCGGGGTCGCCGCCCCGCTCGAGCATAGTCAGGCCGCCCACGATCACCTGCAGCAGATTGTTGAAGTCGTGCGCAATGCCGGCCGTGAGTTGGCCCACGGCCTCGAGGCGCTGCATTTTCAGCAGCGTGGCCTCCATCTTCTCGCGTTCGGCGATCTCCGTGAGCAGCTGGCGGTTGGCCGCGGC
>JBKBKS010000228.1:0-773 GCA_046294565.1 Fimbriimonadales bacterium | reverse complement strand
AGAGCGTGAGATGCCCAAGCGAATACACCGAAGCCAGTTTGAGACCCTGCTTCGCGCTTTGAGTTTCGGGCACTCCCGCGAAAGTGCCTGTGCGATTGCAGGAATTGCTCGTAGCACTTTTTACGAGAAACTGCGAGCGGACAAGGCGTTTCGCGCGAAGGTAGAAGGTGCTGAGGGTCTCGCCCTCTCGCGAGCCGAGACTTGCGTGCTTGAGGCGATTCTTGGTGGTGATGTGCGGAGTGCTATGTGGTGGCTGGAGCGACGCCATCGTGAGGTCTATAGCCCCAAAGCCGAGCCGAAGGACGATGGAGATTACGAGATTGTGATTGTCCCCCCTGAGCGTTCCCCCAACCCGCTGCACACCATTATACCGCGAAACCCTTCAAAAACCTTCTGATTCCCTCGCGAACCTGCAGGAATCTGAAACCCCTTCACGAATAGAGAAAACGCCTACCTGTTCACGGCAGGTAGGCGAGTAGGCTACCCGCAGGGGTTGGCTGCGAGTAGCGCGAGAGAGAGTATACACCACCACTCGCGAAACTCCTGCAAGCCCCCTGCGTGAGCCACAGGAAAAATCGGGTTTCCCTGTTTCACCTGCGAAAAACAGGGGTTGGGTAGACCCATGGCCTGGCAAGGGTTTATGGACCGTGTGTTTCACGAAACACCCACTGGTTGTAGGCAGTTCGGGTGGCGTCTACAGGGTGTGGCGTCTTATGCGCCCGTAGCTCAATGGACAGAGCAGCGGCCTTCTAAGCCGTTGGTTGTGGGTTCGA
>JBKBKS010000227.1:0-1400 GCA_046294565.1 Fimbriimonadales bacterium | reverse complement strand
GATGTCAGCGGCGGTCACGCGCCCGGGACCTTGCACCTGCAGGCGCAGCATATACTTCTCGCGCGGCTGCGAGGCGTGGACGCGAATGGCGACATTTTTCAGGTTCAGCAGGAAGTGGATGGTGTCTTCTTTCACGCCGGGAATGGGTTCGAACTCGCTGAGTACGCCCTCGATGCGCACGCTGGTAATCGCGGCGCCGGGAATAGAGGAGAGCAGCACGCGGCGTAGCGCGTTGCCGAGCGTCACGCCGTAGCCACGCTCCAGCGGCTCCACCTCGAACTTGCCGTAGTTCGGCTCTTGAACCAGTGTGCGGACTTGAGTTTCTACCAGTTGCGCAGTCATAAAGGTTAGCAGCCTCCTTAGCGGCTATAGAACTCGATAATCTTCTGCATTTCGATTTTAGTGTCGATTTCGTCGGCTTGGGGCGGGTGCAGCACTGTGCCCTGCACTTGGCTGGCGTCGTAGGCAAGCCATGCGGGGGGCGTGTGCTCGGCGGCGCGGGCTAAGGCGTCTTTCGCCAGCGCGGTGGAGCGTTTCGACTCGTGGATGCTAATCACATCGCCTTCACGCACCTGATAGGAGGGGATGTTCACGCGCTTGCCGTTCACAGTGAAGAACTTGTGCGAGACCATCTGTCGGGCTTGTCCGCGCGAGTTGGCGAAGCCCAGTCGGAACACCACATTATCGAGGCGCATCTCCAGTTGGCGCAGCAACACTTCGCCCGTGACGCCGCGCGCCTGTTGCGCTTTCTCCACATAGCGGCGGAACTGCGCCTCGCGTAGGTGGTACATCTGGCGCAGCTTCTGCTTCTCGCGGAGCTGCTCGCCGTACTCGCTCATCTTGCGGTCGCGCGTGCGCGGACCGTGCTGACCGGGGGGGAAGTTGCGCCGTTCGATGGCGCACTTCTTGGTGTAGCAGCGGTCGCCCTTGAGGTACAGTTTGACGCCTGCACGTCGGCACATGCTACATTTCGAATCCCAAATCACAGACATACTTGAGTTCCTCCTTGATTACACGCGGCGGCGTTTGGGGGGTCGGCAGCCGTTGTGGGGCACGGGGGTTACATCTTTGATGCTCTGGATTTCCAGCCCTGCCGCCTGTAGCGAGCGGATGGCGGTCTCGCGTCCAGGACCGGGACCTTTGACCATCACATCCACTTTACGCAGTCCGTGTTCCATCGCAGCGCGCGCGGCGCGTTCCGACGCCACCTGCGCGGCGAAGGGCGTACCTTTTTTCGTGCCTTTGAATCCGACCGAGCCGCCGCTCGACCACGAGATGACATTCCCGTTCACATCGGTAATCGAGACGATGGTGTTATTGAAAGTGGCGTGGATGTGCGCCACGCCTTGAGCGATGTTCTTGCGTTCCTTCTTGCGCGGGCGGGCAGCGGTGGCTTGCTT
>JBKBKS010000226.1:0-1495 GCA_046294565.1 Fimbriimonadales bacterium | reverse complement strand
GATTCGCAATCCCGCGCGGCGCAGGCGAGGCGCTGGAGGAGTAGCGGTCAGCCCACGCTCCGCGCCTTCACCAAGCGACTCTTCACCAGCTCCACCAGCGCGCGATAGACCGCCAACTGCTCCTGCTCGTTCAGCCCCAACACCTCGAACACCACGGCGTCCAGCGCGCGGCGGTCGGGCAGCACTCGCTCCAGCGAGACCGCTTCGGGGTCGATGTTGCTAAAGTCGCGATTGGGCTTCGGCAAGCCCAGCTCTTCGAAGATGCTCCTCACCTCGCGACTTGCCATCTGCTCAAAGGCGTCCAGCAGGCGTTTCCGCTGCGAAGAGTCGAGGGCTGCAGGGTTGGAGATAGGTAATCGCGCGACTTCATAAGTTTGAACCTTGAGGAGACCGCCTCCAAATGGCGTTCTGCCGCCCAGCTCACAGAATATCTGCATTATTGATGATGAAGCCAGCGCAGCAGTAACTTCAGTGGTTCCGTGCAGTTCCTGGAAATTATCGCTGACATATATCCCATTAACGCAGAAGTAGAAATGTATCTTGTCATCTATTAATTAATTGCAATTGACTTTTGCTGGTTTTCTATCGCCTAAATCCCACCATTTCGGTCTTCCCGTGCATGTAGACCGCTTCTGATACCCCTTGCTCTCGCCCCAGTGGATATACGCCCACGCCTTGGGGTAGCGATTTTTGAGTTTGCCAGAGACGGCGAGCTGGGGTAGTTCGGGGCGCAGGTCGTCGTGTGGCATGAACACCAGGTAGCGCAGGTCTTCGGGGCGCACGCGCAGGGTCTTCAGCTCGCGCGGGCTTTTAATCACGGGGCGCAGCCAGTCGGTCTCGATCTCGCCTTGCCAGCCTGCGCTGTTCTTCACGCGCACGGTCGCGCCTGCCTCGCCCGCCATCACTTGCGCCACGGTCGTTCCGACTGGCTCCAGATAGACAAACTCGTTCGCGCCTGTTTTGATGCCGAAGTGCACCTCGGCGATGTCCCCCAGGCGCGCCAGCAGGGGTTGGAGTTGGTTCTGATGGGCGAGGAAGCAGCGGTCGCTGTCGCGTTCTTGCACGAGGCGGTAGCCTTGGGCGCGCAGGGCGTCGGGCGTGCGCAGGGGCGCGCCTGCCTCGCGCTCAGCATCTTGCAGGTTAGCGATTTTGGGGAGGATGTCGGCGACGGTCATGAATGCACTGCCTCCATGATCGGGTTTTCTCTGTCCGATTGCCAGTAGAGCGGATTAGTCAGGATATAATGCTGGATGGCATCCCAATCCTCCTCGTTGCGAATGATGTGTTCGTAGTAATTGCGCTGCCAGAGGCGTCGGTTGAACGGACGCCATCTGTATTGTTTGACGCCGTGAATGTAGGCGTTGGTGGTCATGGTTTTGAACCATTGCACGATTTCCTGTAGGGGCGCACCTGCGTGTGCGCCCTTCGCACCTGTGTGTGCGCCCTCGACGTATGCGCCCTCGGTGTGTGCGTCGTGGGATGAGGGCAGACACGC
>JBKBKS010000225.1:0-1519 GCA_046294565.1 Fimbriimonadales bacterium | reverse complement strand
GTACAAGACGGCATCGGTCGGCGCGAATATACCTACGACGCTTGGGGGCGCGTGCGACGCCAGCAAGGCTGTTGCGGTAGTGAACAAGGCATCGAGGTCGTCGCCGTCTCTGCCGAGTATGACGCTGCAGGGCGCAAGCGCTACGAGAAAGAACTCAACGCCAACGACACCCCCATCCGCACGATTGAGACCACCTACGATTATCTGGGACGCCTGCAGACGATAGGCGACTATCGGGGCGCGGTGGTATATAGCTATGACAACGCGACGGGGCGTCTGCAGCGGGAGGTCTATCCGAACGGCAGTTATGTAGAGTATACTTACTATGGCTCTAACAATCCGTCGCAGGTGGGTAATGTGTGGAAGGTGGAACACAAGCGTTCGGACGGGACTTTGCTGATTGGGTATGAGTACAGTTATGACCTGCTGGGTCGTGTGGTGCAGAGCGTGGAGCGTCCGAGTGGGGACACGACGGTTTACACCTACACGCCTGCCGGCAGGTTAGCGAGCGAGGTGCGCACAGGTCAGGTAGCGTATGAGCGTCAGTACGCCTACAATCCCGATGGCAGTCGGCAAAGTGTGTATCGGAATGATGTGCTGAACGGGGAACATCGCGATTTTTATGAGTACGACCCTGTGAGTGGTCGTTTGAGCGTGGTGGAGGATCGGGTGAACCCAGAGCCGCCATATCCGCGCCACGAGTTTGTATGGAACCCCGAGGGCACATTAGCGCGTTGGGAAAGCAGCGAGCCGACCAGTTATGCGCGGGTGTTTGGCTATGACGAGGAGGGTCGGTTGACCAAGATAGAGCGCGACGATAATGGCAACTTGCAGACGGCGTATGAGTACGGGTATAGTTCTGACGGCGTGCGTGTTTGGAAACGCGACTTGCTGAGCGGGCAGGAGTATCGGTATGTGTGTCGAATAGGTTGTGGTGGCGTGCCGATGCGGGTGTATAATCGGGCGATAGGTGGCGCGAGTTGGGCAAGTGTGGAGGACTACCTGCCTGCAGGCAATGCGCTGGGGTATGATTTGAACTGGCGGTATGCCTATTCAGGTGGTGAGTTGCTGATGATGGGCGCGAATGGTGAGCCGAGCGGGTACTATCCGATGGATAGCAACGGGATGAATGTTGGAACGCAACCGCCCGTGGCGTGTGTGTGCGTGATCTATTTGAACTCAGTCTGCGCACCGCTTGTGGATGGGAGCTGTGAAGGAGGAAGATGTGAGAAGATGCCACCTAATGTGCCACTTCCTCCAAATGGAAATCCGAGCGTAATGCCTTCCCCTTCACCACCCCAACTGGACCTGATAACCATCCATGCACAACCCGGACAATGGAACATTATTGGATGCACACCTCAACAGATCCTAAGTAAGGAGGTGTCAGATGTTCGTGCAAGCTGAAACGGTCTCGATCTATCGGACACAAGATGTGCCTGTTGCGCTTATCGCGTGGACTGAACAAACCCGCGTGGGTCAAGAGCAGTCAATAAAAGTGAGTGTGGCGTTAGAGAAC
>JBKBKS010000224.1:0-1527 GCA_046294565.1 Fimbriimonadales bacterium | reverse complement strand
TGCTCCATCGCGCCGCGCAGCTCGCCGTCGCCCACCAGCCACAGATAGAGCGGTTGCGCACTGCGCAACTGCGCAAACACTCGCAGAAGTAGCGCGTGGTTCTTCAACTCCACGAACCGCCCCACATGCACGATGACGACCGCGTTAGGTTCCACGCCGAGCGTCTCTCGGAGCCGAGCGCGTTTTGCGGGGTTGGGGGCATATTCATCTACTGGGATGCCGTTGGGGATAACAGGCGGGTTCTTGTAGCCGTAGACCTGCTCAATCGTGCGCGCCACCTCGTCGGCAATCGCGACTGGGACCACTCTGCCGATGCGATAGCGAAACGCCAGCATACGCACCCACTTGCCCACGCGCACGCCGATCTCACGCTGGGCAAGGCTGTGAACGGTATGCACGCGCACGGGCGTTCGGTGTTTCAGCATCAGCGGGTAGGTGTAATTCAAGCCCAGCAGATGCGTGTGGACAATCGCAGGGCGATACTGGCGGAACAGGGCGTCCAGCCGTTTGTAAACTTCCCAGTCGGCTCTACCCTCGGTTTTGTAGAGGAAGTGCAGGGGCACGCCCGCGTCTTGTAGCACGCGCTCGTAGTGAGTGTTTTGGGGTTCGCGAAGCGCGATGCATACGGGCTGGTAGCGCTCGCGGCTGAGATGTAGGCAGAGGTTCACCACCAGCCGCTCCGCGCCGCCAACAGTCAGAGAGTAGAGAATTTGAAACACAACAGGTTTAGCGTTCGGCGTGGAGCGTCTCATACAGCCTCTCATAGGCGCGGGTCATCGCACGCGCGTCGAAGCGTTCAAGGGCTGTCTGACGCGCGCGCACAGCCATCGCAGTACGCCGTTCAGGTTCATCCAACAGCGTTTGCAAGGCTTGAGATAGCGACCATACATCCTCGCTGGGTACCAGCAGCCCTGTGGCGCCGTTGGCGACCAGCTCGGGGATACCGCCCACATCCGTGGCGACGACAGGTAGTCCTGCCGCCATCGCTTCCATCACCGACATCGGATTGCCCTCCCACCGTGAAGACAGCACAAAAATATCGCTGGCGTTGAGGATCTCTGGAACATCGGCACGGATGCCCAAAAAGCGCACCCTGTCTGAAAGGTGGAGAGCGTTCACTAACTGTTCTATGGAAGGGCGCAGCTCACCATCCCCTACAAGCAGTAGGTAGAACGGTTGTGAACACTTGAGATGATTAAATGCTCGTACTAACAGCTCGTGGTTTTTCTGGCGGGAGAACCTGCCGATATGCGTGACGACTACGGCATCCGCCTCAATATCATGCGCCTGACGCCATCGAAAACGAACTTCGTGAGGTAAGTGGAACTCTTCCAAAGCGATTCCGTTGGGGATTAGGGGCGGATTGGGATAGCCGAACACCTGCTGGATAGATGCGCGTACACGCTCGGCGATCGCAACAGGCACAACGCGCCCTATTCGGTAGCGGAATGCCAATGTAGTGACCAGTCTTTGGAAGCGCGTGCCCCGATCGTGCCAAGCGAGGTTATGAACCGTATAGACCTGAAC
>JBKBKS010000223.1:0-1789 GCA_046294565.1 Fimbriimonadales bacterium | reverse complement strand
CAGCCCCTCAGAAGAGGCTTCCGGCGGGCGCGAACGCCCCTCTATCCTCGCCGACGCCTTCGAAGCCGTCGTGGGCGCAATCAATCTCGACTCCGGCTACAAAGCCGCGCGCGACTACGCACTGATGTCCCTCAAACCCGAACTGGACGCGCTGGAGACGGGCGCTATGCCCATCCAAGACTACAAATCGCAACTCCAAGAGCGCACGCAGGCGTGGTGGCGCATCACGCCCACCTACGAAGTGGTGGACGAACACGGCAACCCCCACAACAAGACCTTCGTGGTGCAGGTAAAACTGCGCGATGTCGTCGCTGGACAGGGCGTCGGCTCCAGCAAGAAGCAGGCGGAACAGAACGCCGCCGCCCAAGCGATGGAATACACCGAACACAATAGGAGGCACTTAGATGAAACCTTCGGCTATGGCTGAAATCGGCGTTTTCGGCGGCTCAGGCTTCTACTCGTTTCTGGAGAAGGTCGAAGCAATCAAAATCGACACCCCCTACGGTCCGCCGAGCGATAGCGTCTCTATCGGTGAACTGAACGGACGGCGCGTAGCGTTCCTCCCCCGACACGGACGCAAGCACACGATACCCCCCCACAAAATCAACTATCGGGCGAACTTGTGGGCGATGAAGGAGCTCGGCGTGCAAGCAGTGATTAGCCCGTGCGCCGCAGGGAGCCTACAACGCCATGTGAAGCCCGGCGATTTTGTCGTGGCAGACCAGTATGTTGACCGCACGCACGGGCGCGCCGACACCTTTTATGAGGGACCGACCGTCCACCATGTCTCGCCTGCCGACCCGTACTGCCCCGTGCTGCGTCAAATCGCCATCGAAGAGATACGCGCCCATGGCATCCCCGTCCACGAGCGCGGCACGATTGTGGTGATAAACGGGCCGCGCTTCTCCACCAAAGCCGAGAGCCGCTGGTTCACCTCGATGGGCTGGGAAGTGATTAACATGACGCAGTACCCCGAGGCGTACCTCGCGCTGGAGCTGGCGATACCCGTGGTGAACATCTCGCTCATCACGGACTACGACAGCGGCTTGGTGGCGGAGGGCGAGGTGAAGCCCGTCACGGCGGAAGAGGTGATGCATGTGTTCCATCAGAACGCCGAGCGCATCCGCAAAGTCATTTTCGGAATGATTGCGAAAATCCCGCCGAACTTCGAAAGCCCCATCCGCCACGCGCTGGACTACGCGAAAGTGACGGTATGAATCAGGTTAGGAGCGTCGGCATTCTTGTCGTCGCTCCGAGTGTTACTTTCCCCAAATCTCCGCGTATTAGGGTATACTACGCTTGTCCAAACCTGGGCGACACTTCGCGGAGCCTGTAGCGGTTTCGCAAAGGGAGGTTCTCTATGCAACAGCGAAGGAACGCTATCAGGGGTGGATCGTGGCGATGGCTGCTGGTGAGCATCGGATTGGTGATGACAGGCGCGCTCAGCTGCGCTGAGCAGCCTCGCCACGATCGAAAAGTCACCGTCAAGACGATCGAAACGCGGGTGCGGATCCCGTCGCCCGCGCTGTTTGAAGTGAATCGGCGCTTACCCCCGCGCCATCGCGTCTTGAAGACGGCAGGAACGCCGGGCGAGAAACTCGTCGTTTGGCGTGTCTACTGGCGCAACGGCAAAGAAGTTCGGCGCGTGAAGGTGCGCGAGGAGACGCTCACGCCGCCGCAGCCGAGCATTTACGAGATAGGCGTGCACGGGCATATCGCCTCGCGCGGCGCGTTGGGCAGAGGCTCATCGTTCCGAACCGCCAAAGTGCTGACGATGCATGCCAGCGCG
>JBKBKS010000222.1:0-1890 GCA_046294565.1 Fimbriimonadales bacterium | reverse complement strand
GATTTGACCGATTTTGCGCGGTTGCCCATCGATCTCGGCGTCCACCTCGCGTGGCGTGATGGTGATGGTGAACACCTCGCCGTCGCGCTCCATCGTGAGTTGGAGCGGTTTGTTCGCATTGGCGCGGATAATCTCGCCCGCCTGCTCGGTGGACTTGACTGGCTCGCCGTTGATGGCGCGTAGGATGTCGCCTGTGCGCAGCCCTGCTTCCTGTGCTGGCGTATCGGGCATCACCATGCGCACTTGGGGCGTCGGGTCGTCCAGCGAGGGCAGCCCTGCCGTCATGCCAATCACCACGAACAGCAGGAACCCGAACAGCACGCTCGCCACAGGTCCTGCCAGCACGGTCAAGAAACGCGCATGCCACGGCTTGCTCTGGAAGCTGCCCTCGATATGCTCCTCGTCGGGCATCATGCCGGGGATTTTGACGAAACCGCCCACGGGGAAGGCGCGAACGGTGTAGAGCGTGCCGTCGCGCCCGCGCCAGAGACGCAATAGCATGGGACCAACGCCAATCGCGAACTCTTCGACCTTCATCTTGAACCGCTTAGCGACCCACATATGCCCGAACTCGTGCGCCGCCACCAGCAGCGTGAAAATCCCCACCAAGTAAATCGCTGTGAGCCACATCGCTTGGATACCTCAGCACTCAAGAGCCGCGTCGCAGGCTCTCCTTATATTATGGCATAAACGCAGGCAGGAACGCAAAGGCGTTGGCGAGGGCGTTCGGGCGGCGGTGGTGCGCGCGCCTTTCGTTGGAGCGCGGCTGGTGGAATGGAGAACCTTGGCTCGTTGGGCGGCAGTGAAATCCGAACCTACGGGGTCACTAACGACGGCACGGTGGTAGTCGGCATGGCGCGGAACTCCGGCGGTCAGTGGCGCGCGTTCCGTTGGACACTCGCGAACGGCGTTGCAGACCTGAACTCCGTGTACGCTCGCTTGCTGACACGCAACGCTGCGTAGCGTCCGCGTCTCGCGGACGAAAAAACACGCCGACGCTACAGGTTTGGGGTTCGTCGGCGGGGACGCCGACGCTACAGCGTGCGAGGAGAGAGCCTCTCCTGCAGATACTCTCGTGCCCAGCGGTCGGCATCGAGGGCGTTCTCCAGCGTGGCGGGCTGGGGCGTGTGCGCCGCCATCGCTTGCTCCACCAAGCGCGGGATGTCGGTGAAGCGGATTTGTCGCTTCAAGAACGCGCGCACGGCGACCTCGTTAGCGGCGTTTAGCACGGTAGTCATCGTGCCGCCTATGCGCGCCGCCGCATACGCCAACTCTAAACACGGATAGCGCACAGGGTCGGGACTCTCGAAAGTGAGTTGTCCGAGCTGCTCTAAGCGCAGGCGCGGCAGCGCCGTATCGACGCGGTCGGGATACACCAGCGCGTACTGGATTGGCAATCGCATGTCGGGCAGGCTCAGCTGCCCCATCACCGAGCCGTCCACAAACTCCACCAGCGCATGCACGATGCTCTGGGGATGGATCAGCACCTCCACCTGCTCCAGTTTCAAACCGAACAGGTGCTGCGCTTCGATCACCTCCAGCCCTTTATTCATCATCGTGGCGGAGTCGACGGTGATTTTCGCGCCCATGTCCCAATTGGGGTGTTTGAGCGCCTCTTCGACGGTAATGGCATCGAAGGTATCCAGCGGTCGCGTGCGGAACGGTCCCCCCGACGCCGTGAGGATGAGCCGAGCGACCTGTTCGCGTGTGCCTGCGAGCATCGCTTGGAACGCGCCAGAATGTTCGCTGTCGATAGGGAGCAGGGGGGCGTTGAATCGGTGCGCCGTGCGCATCACGACTTCGCCAGCGGCGACGAGCGCCTCTTTCGTGGCGAGCGCGACCGTTTTGCCTGCTTCCAGCGCGGCGAGCGTCGGCTGGAGCGCCATTGCA
>JBKBKS010000221.1:0-1962 GCA_046294565.1 Fimbriimonadales bacterium | reverse complement strand
TTCGCGCTCGCACCAGTTCAGGAACTGGCGCGTGATTCGGGCGTAGTTGCGAACCGTCCACGCGCTGGCTTGGAGTTGGCGAATCTCGTGCAGGAAGCTCAGCCAGTGGGGGCGCGTGAGGGCGTCGGGGGTGTGAATCGCGTTGCGAGCGCAGTAGTTCAGGAACGGGCGCAGGCACACACGGGCTTTGTCTACCGTGCGCGGGTGGCGTGTGGCTTGAAGCGTCAAGAGAAAGTCCTCTACGATTCGGTGTAGGGGCCTGAGGCGTTCAGGCGTTCGTGTATTGAACGGTTGTTCGAGAAAGGGGGGTTTTTGAACCTGTTTCGCGCCCCCGGCAGGAATCGAACCTGCGCACCAGGCTCCGGAGGCCTGCGCTCTGTCCACTGAGCTACGGGGGCGGGGTACATAAAGATTGTACCCTATCTCTCAGTCCCACGCTATTCGTTGCTGTTCGCTGCTGGGCGCAACGCGCTCGGCTTGCTGCACCCCCATCAACAGCGCCGTGCTGGGAAGTGCGAATCCAACGCCTGTCAGCAGCTGTCCGATCGTACGCACCTGTAAGCGCGGAAGCAACTGATTGCCCAGCGGCGTGGTGTAGTAGCCCACTTGCTCCGCCTCGCGCAGCATCGGCTCGGTTGGCGGCTCCAGCGTAAGGAACAGCCCCAGCGTCGCCCCCTCACGCGCCACCACACGGGCGAACTCACGAATGTCTCGCACGCTCACCTTGCCCGATTTGACCTGAATCAACGCCTTCTTCGCATCACGCGGGTCGTCTTGAAAATACAGCACGCCGTCGATGCCTGTATCCGCACCCTTTTTCGACTGATACGGACGCGCACGTGGGATGAGACTAATCGCCCAACGCTGGAACTCGTCGCGGTCTTGTCGGGCAAGGGCGTGCGCCTCAGCTGCGGTGGTGGGTTCACCAATGACTTGATAATCCTTGCGCTCTTGCAAGCCGAACATATCGCTCAGGCGATACTTGATGAGCGTAATCGCCAGATGCGTGATATCGATGCCAATCCACTGGCGTTTGAGTTTTTCAGCGGCGACCACTGCCGTGCCGCAACCGCAGAAAGGGTCTAACACAGTATCGTTCTCGTCGCTGCTGGCTTGGATGAGACGCTCCAGCAAGGCAAGGGGTTTCTGGGTAGGGTAGCCCAGACGCTCAGCAGAGTGTGAGGAGATAGGAGGTAAGTCGGTCCAGAGATTTTGGAGAGGCACTCCTGGCATTTCGTCTAAGTAAACCTTCAGGCGCGGATAGCCCTTTTTACTGTAGACGATTCGCCCTTCCGCTTCGAATCGCTCCATTTGCTCACGGGCATAAGCCCAGCAGCGCGAAGCAGGTGGGCGTATGCCTTTCCATTCGTACAGCTGCCCCGAGGAAGCGCGCTGCATCGACGCCGTCAGGTCGCGTAGGGCATATCTGCGCCCTGTGTCGGGTTCGACATTTCTGTAAGTAGTTTCAATATGCTCATTAGAATAAGCAACATACTGCGGATTCCAAGTGTAGACGGACGATTTAGTGTAGAACAAGAGATGATCCGTGATGACGCCGTAGCGTCTTCCCACATTCGCATGTGCGCTTGTGCGCTTCCACACAATTTCGTTCCGAAAGTTCCGCGCCCCGAAAATCACATCCAGAATAATCTTCAAGTAATGTACCGCGAGGGAGTCGCAGTGCAAATATAAACTACCCGTGGGTTTCAGTACGCGATGGAGTTCAATCAGGCGGGGCGCCATCATCACCAGATACGCGGTGAGGTCGTTCCTGCCCAGCGTGCGCACGAAGCCGTCTACCAATTCCACTAGTTGCGGGCGCGGGCACTCTAACTTGAAGGTCTGGAACGCGCGTTCGCTCCACTGCCAAGTGTCGGTGAACGCCTTGATTTGCCCCTGCGCAGGTTCGCCTGTTTGCTCCTTGAACAGCAGGTTATAGTCGCGATTGCTGTTGAACGGCGG
>JBKBKS010000220.1:0-1979 GCA_046294565.1 Fimbriimonadales bacterium | reverse complement strand
GCAGGCGTGCGATTTTGCTGGAGCGGATGGACAGGCGTTCGTCCGCCGTCATGCCCGTTACGGTGAACATCGGCTCGGCGACATAGAGGCGGTTCATCGCGGTCTGCCCTGCGCGAACGCGCCTGCCGTCGGCAAACTCGCGGGCATAGCGCACCGAGCCAGGCTCGCTATACAGCAAATCGCTGTCCAGCGCGACAATCACCTTCGCGTTGCGCAGGCGGTAGATGGGGTTGAGCCACTCGCCGAAGGCGAGGCGCGCCCCCTCGTACACATTGTCGCGATTCACAGGCTCGTACTGATACCACTTTGCCTGCGGATAGGTTTGAAGGAACTTCTGGATTTGCGCTGCAAGCGACGGCGAGACGACACGCCCGGTCAGGATTCGGATGCCTGCGCCCTGCTTGGCGGCTTGCTGCCCCAGCGCGTTCTGGAGGTCGGCGTCGAACGCTCGCCAAGTTTCAGGGCGTCCGAAGCGGAGCACGGTCTGCGAGCGGTCGGGGTCGTAGAGGTCTAAAATCTGCGCTTGGGTCATCGCGTCGGTCGCGCCGAGGCTGGTGGGATGATCGGGGTTGCCCTCCAACTTCACTGGACGCCCTTCGTACACGCGCCCCAGCACGCCCATCGCGTAGCCGTTGGTCAGCACCGCCGTCGCATAGTAGTTCGACACGCCCACCGTGCGATCCGTGGGGGTCTTGGGGCGCGCGATAACAGGTTCCTGCGGTTTGTAGCCACACGCCGACAGCCCCGCCAGCGCCATCGACGCGCCCATGAGTTTGAGAAACTGCCGACGGCTCACAAAATCGCCCAGCGGCGCCGCCTGACGCGGAAACTCCTGCTTGAGCAACGCCTCAAACTCAGGATCGCCCTCTAACTCGCTCAAACTCCGCCAGAACCGCTCGCCTGCGCCTTGAGTCTCTTTGCGGGTCTCTTCCATCGCTCCTCCTTACCGATGGCAAATCGAGCAGTCGCTTAGCTGCTCCTTGTGGATATTGTAATGCTTCACCAGCAGCTTGCCCAACTCCAGCTGGTTGCGCGGAATCTTGTTGGGGTCATACGGAATGCCGTACTTGTCCAGCATCGCCTGCATCTCCTCTGGAGTGCGCGGCGGCTTGTAATACATGTTAAATACTTCCTCTTTCGGGCGGATGTGCTGCTCGGGGTTACGATGGCAATTGAGGCAGAACTGCATCGAGAAGGGCTGCGACTTGTGCGTCAGGTGCATCTTCTCGATTCCGCCGTGGCACGAGGCGCAGCTGATGCCCTTGTTCACATGCGCACTGTGGTCGAAGTAGACGAACTCAGGTAGGTTGTTCACCTTGTTCCACACGAGGGGAGTTTCGTTGTTGTAGCTGTCGCGCACGGGCTGCAAAAGCGGGCTGTTCGTCCAGATTTGCGAGTGGCAGGTCATGCACACTTCGCTGGAGGGCACGCCCGCATGCGCCGATTGAGTCACCGACCAGTGACAGTAGCGGCAGTCGATGCCCAGCTCCTCGTAGTGGTGCTTGTGGCTGAAGGGGACGGGCTGGTCGGGCGGCTCTCCGACCTTGGTCCACCACGGCGAGCGCGTGATTGCCGAGCCGCCTACCGCCAGCCCAACAATCGCCAGCAGCCCACCAACAACGAACACACGCGCTAAGGTGTTATGATGACGCCGAAAAACCTGTGCCATAACGGTCACCTCGAAGCAGTAGCACGCAGTTCGACAGAAGCACGGAACGCTCCTGCCACCTTGCGTTTGTGATAAAATGCACGGACTTAGCCATGCTAAGTAATTTTTCCATAGCAAATCGCAGGGGAGGGCTTGCGTAGACGAGCGGGCGTCGCTGCCCGATTGACTGCGCAAAACCTCCTCCAAAAAGGATAATACCCTATTCGAGGATGAGTTGTCAAGGGGTAAGGCTGGATTGTGAATGGCTTCACGGAGTAGATTGGGAACACCTTCGAGCCTCCGCCTTCTCCAAAATGCTAACTAACCGTTC
>JBKBKS010000219.1:0-2026 GCA_046294565.1 Fimbriimonadales bacterium | reverse complement strand
GGGGCGCCGTCGGCAGACCAACTCGGTGAGGTCCTCCACGATGGCTTGGAAGTAGAGCATGTAGCGTCGCTCGATGGCGCGCATCATCACCCAAGCCAGCCCCACGACGAGGGTCGCCGCCAACATGCCGTCGAGCGTGGCGGTCGCCAGCGGGGACATCTCAGGAAGCCACTCATCCAGTGCCAGCATGATGAGCGTCTCCACGACGAACACAATCGCGAACAGTCCCAGCATTACCCGAAAAGAGGTCAACGATTTCATCACTCGCCATGAGGTTATTCCATACTGTGCAGACGCAAGATAAAAGCGATTACTACGCGAAAGCGAGCGGTTTCGGGTATACTGCGCACGAAGTCATCCCTTTAAGTGCGTCCAGTGAGGCGACAAGGGAGGTAGATATGCCTATCGATACATCCTTACGCAAGGTGTTGGTGATTGGCTCCGGTCCGATTGTCATCGGGCAAGCCGCTGAGTTCGACTACTCTGGTTCGCAAGCGTGCCGCTCGCTGCGCGAGGAAGGTTTAGAGGTGGCGCTCATCAACTCCAACCCCGCCACGATTATGACCGACCCCGAAACCGCCGACCGCGTATATATCGAACCCCTCACAGTGGAGTTCGCCGAGCGCGTGATTGCCCAAGAACGCCCCGACGGATTGCTGCCCACGCTTGGAGGGCAGACGGGGTTGAATTTGGCGACGGAGCTCGCCGTGCGCGGCGTTTTGGACAAGTACGGGGTTCGGCTGCTGGGCACGCCCCTGACCGCCATCCAAGCCGCCGAAGACCGCGAGAAGTTCCGCGATCTGATGCGCCAGATTGGAGAACCCGTGCCCGAATCGTGGATTGTGGAGAGCATAGGCGCGCTGCGCCGCGTCGCGGAGATTGCACCCTACCCGTGCATCGTGCGCCCTGCCTACACGCTGGGAGGCACAGGCGGCGGCATCGCACACAACCCTGACGAGCTACTCGAAATCGGCGCACGGGGGCTGGAACTCTCGATGCGACGCCAGATTCTGGTGGAACGCTCGCTGCTCGGCTGGAAAGAGATCGAGTACGAGGTGATGCGCGACAGCGCGGACAACGCCATCGTGGTGTGCAACATGGAGAACCTCGACCCAATGGGGGTGCATACAGGCGATTCGATGGTGGTTGCGCCCTCACAGACGCTGAGCGACTTTGAGTACCAGCTCCTGCGGATGGCGTCGCTGCGCATTATCCGTGCGCTGGGCATTCAGGGAGGCTGTAATGTGCAGCTGGCGTTAAACCCGAACGGCAGCGACTACTATGTAATCGAGGTGAACCCGCGCGTGAGCCGCTCCAGCGCGTTGGCGTCCAAAGCCACGGGCTACCCAATAGCCCGAATCGCCGCGAAAATCGCCGTCGGGCTGCGCTTAGACGAAATCCGCAACCCCATCACAGGCACTTCCGCAGCGTTCGAGCCTGCGCTGGACTACTGCGTGGTAAAACTGCCGCGCTTCCCGTTCGACAAGTTCCCCACAGGCGACCGCACGCTTGGCACGCAAATGAAGGCGACGGGCGAGGTGATGGCGATTGACCGCACCTTTGAAGGCGCGCTGATGAAAGCCGTGCGTGGGCTGGAGGCGGGCGTGAGCGATTTGCGCTATCCCCCTGCCGCGCGGCTCAGCCCGATGGAGCTGGAAACGCTCATCGCCACGCCTAACGACATGCGCCTGTTCTACCTTGCAGAAGCCTTCCGCCGCGGCTGGCTGGTGGAAGAAGTGCATGGGTTAAGCAAGATAGACCCATGGTTCCTGCACAAGATTAAGAACCTCATAGAGCTGGAAGGCGAGCTGATAGCACACAGTGGGCAGCTGAGGGAGTTGCTTCTTTCCTGTGATGTCAGCCTCTCACTGACGCCACCACACACCGTACCGTCAGCGTCCCCGCCGACGCCACCACACACCGTACCGTCGGCGTCCTCGCCGACGCCACCACACACCGTACCGTCGGCGTCCTCGCCGACGCCACCACACACCGTACCGTCGGCGTCCCCGCCGACGAACACCCC
>JBKBKS010000218.1:0-2059 GCA_046294565.1 Fimbriimonadales bacterium | reverse complement strand
GGGGGTGGATTCGAACCACCACTACCAGATCCAAAGTCTGGCGTCCTGCCATTAGACGACCCGGCAACGGCTCTATTATACCCAATCGGCGGCGAAGTCTACCCCCTGCGGGGTGCGGTTGTCCATCCGTATCAGCCGCTTGCCTGCCGTCATCGAGGCTTGATAGTCCTGCAGGGCGCGGTGGATGTCGCTAAGGGGGTACTGCGCGGCGATTTCGCTTTTGAGTAGGTCGTTCAGCGCGTTTTGTATCTGCTTGGCGAGGCGCAGTTGCCCAATCACGCTGCGGTTGCCCAGCCAGTCAGCGAGCCAGAATCCCTCGACGCGCTTGCGCTGGAAGATGAGGTCGCGCGGGTCTGCCATCAGCGGCGATTCAGAGAGCGCGCCGTACAGCACGAGCCGACTATCGTCGGGCATAGCGTGCAGCACGCGCGCGGCGAGCGCGCCCGACACCGCCTCGAACGCGATTCGAGCGTCCAGCGTGTGGCAGTGTTCGCGCAGCTGCGCCTCGAACTGGGGCGATTCGCTGTTGAGGATGTGCTGGGCGCCCATCGAGCGCAGCAGCTCCGCTTGCTCCTCGCGCCGCACGATGTGGACGCCCGTTATGCCGAAGTGTAGGCTGAGGCGAACCAGCATGCGTCCCACTGCGCTGGCGGCGGCGGTCTGCACAAACGCGCGGGCGCGATGTGTGCGAGCGATGTCCATCAGCGCCCACGCTGTGAGCGGGTTCACGATGAGCATCGCGCCCTGCTCGTCAGGGATGGCGTCGCTGAGGGGCACACAGCGCGCGGCGGAGGTGAGCATATACTCCGCCCAAGTGCCGTCGTGCTGGTTCGGCGCGCCGCACGCCACGCGCTTGCCCAGCAGTTGACGGCTCAACCAGTCGTCGCCCGTCGCTATCACGCGCCCTGCCCCCTCCCAGCCCGGCACGATGGGTAAGGGCTTTTGCACGCCGTAAAAGCCTTTCAAAAACATCAGGTCGGACGGGTTGATGGGCGCGGCGCTCATCTTGACCAAGACCTGCCCGCGCTCAGGCTTGGGCACAGGGCGCGTCTCGACGCGCAGCGAGTCGGGCGCGCCGTCGTAGGCGTGCAGCACCGCCGCCTGCATCGTCTCTGGAATCGGCTCGATGGCTCTCATTCAGGAATCAAGTCCAGCGAGCCGCGATGCTCGTTGTAGTAGGCTTCCAGGATGCGCAGCGCCACATCCTCAGGCTTAAGCGTTTTGGGCGGCATGCGGAACGGCACGCGCTCCCAGAAGCGCGTCGCGACCGCGCCGGGGCGCACGACCGTGACCTTCCAGCGTAGCTGCTCTTTGGCGACCACCTGCGCGAACACTTCCAGCCCCGCTTTCGCCGTCGCGTACGCGCTTAGCCCTGGCAGGATAAGCTTCTCGCTGAGCGCGCCCAAGTAAAAGAGGTGCGGTTCGGGGCTGAACATCGGGCTGAAGACGCGCGTTGCCACGAACGCGCCTGTCAAGTTCGCGTCTATAATCTGTCGCCACGCCTCAAGGCTCATCTCGCAGGTCTTCTGCGCAGTGATGTCGCCAACTGCATATACCAGCGCGTCCACCTGCAAGTCGCCTTGCGTTGCGAGGTGCGCCTGCAGCGACTGAGCCGCTTGGGTCATCTGCGCTTCATCGGCGGCGTTGTCGACGGTATATGCCCACCGCACGCCTTCCGTGAAACGCTCCGCACGACGCCCAATCGCCCAGACTTCCCATTCATCTTCAATAAACGCCTTCGCCACTGATTGACCGATAGAACTATCTGCGCCGATTAATAGTAAGTGTCCCATAGTAGGCATATTGTACCTGTTGCTGGTGGAGTCCCCACACTCACAACCTTGCCATGACCAGCACGCTGTTGTGTCCGCCGAAGCCGAAGGAGTTGCTCATCACCGAGCGCAGGCGCGCGGGGCGTGGAGTGTTCGGCACATAGTCCAGGTCGCACTCGGGGTCGGGGTGTTCATAGTTGATGGTGGGCGGGATGGTTTGGTGTTGCAAGGCGAGGATGCACGCTGCCGCTTCCACTGCGCCCGCAGCGCCCAGCAGGTGCCCCGTC
>JBKBKS010000217.1:0-2081 GCA_046294565.1 Fimbriimonadales bacterium | reverse complement strand
GTATCGATAATCTGATACAGCACATTCAGCGCAGTGTTCTCGCCGAGGTTGTAGCCGACGCCCAGCGTAAAGTAGTTCCACACGGGCTTCGCGCCAGCGACCTTCCAGTACGCGCCCTCGTAGTTGAGCGAGACATTCCAGCGGTCGGACAGGCGATAATCCACGCCCGCGAGCAGCTGGATGAGTTCCTCGTTGCCTGTGTAGCCGCCCACTACGCGCCCTGTACCCTCCAGGAACGCGCCCTGCAGGTTGACCTTCAGGTCTTGTGAGGCGTTGTAGTTCACGCCTGCATAGAAGCCACGCAGGTCAGAGGGGTTATACAGGTAGCCGACGCGCCCCCATGCGCCAGGCGCTGCGAAGTACGGGCGCACCTCCAGGTAGCCTGCAGTCACACCGATATTGGGACCGAAGTTGTAGCCGAGGCTGGCGTTCAGCGCCCAGTTATCTTTGCTCAGCACGCGGTTCGTGTCGCGCAGGAAGTCGCTCTGGGCGTACTCCACGCCGATGTCGAAGCCCGCGAACTTCGCTTTGATGTCCGCGCCGAACACATCCACGCGGTCGATATTGCGGGCGACATTCGTCCCAGCAAAGTTGAAGTTCTGACCCGTACCGATACCCGACGCGAAGTAAGTCGCGCCGATTGTGAGGTTCGTGTCCTCGCCGCGAATGGCGTCGAACTCCAAGCGTGCGCCCGCCATCTGATCCATCGGAGCGCTGGTAGCCGAGTTGTGGTTCGCGAAGTTGACCACATTGAACACGCCGTTATTCGATTGCTGGTTCACTTGCGCGGCCCAGAGGTTGAGGCGGAAGGTGTCGAAGTTGAATGCGAGTGCGCCGCCGTCCACGCGGAACGCGCCGTCGTCATAGCGCGGGAATTTCAGGTAGTAGTTGGGTTTGATGCGTTGCAGGGTGAACGGCGTCAGCTTCGCCGGGTAGCGACCGACGGTCACATCGACCTTCGCGCCAAAGATATCGATGGGCGCCTTCACATACGCTTCCCAGATAACGATATCCGTGTTGCCCACAGTAGGGGAACCAATGAAGGTGGTCAGTGGATTCTTGCCTGCGCCGCCCGCGTAGGGCAGGAAGTTGCCCAGAATGAAGGTCACCGAGCCAGAGACCTCATCGTTGATTTGCCCGCTGAAGGTCAAGCCGAGCTCGTGTACGACATCGATCTCTTGCAGCAGTTTACCTGTACCGAGCTGGTTGCGATTGAGGGTGTAGACATCCTTGCCGTCGATGCTGTGTGCGCCGTAGACGCCGAAGGTCAGGTCGCCGCTCATTTTGAACTTTTCTTCCTTGCCTTCGAGCGCTTCCACACGGGCGCGCAGCGACGCCATATCGCGCTTGAGCGCGTCGACATCCACGCCCAGCCCTGCCAGCTCTTGCTGGAAGGTCTGCGCCAAGCGTTGCAGGGTCTGCATCGCCTCGTTCAGGCGCTTCAGCTCCTCGATGTCGCGCTTGAGCTGGTCGATTTGCTGCTGTAGTCCAGTGGTGTCGGTTGGCTGACCGCCCTGTTGCGGGCGCTGACCTTCCACCGATTGCAGGCGTCGATCCAGCGCACGCAGTCGCTCGTCGATGTTGCGGTAGGCGCGTGCAATCGCCTGCGCAAACTCAGCACGGGTCATGGTGCGGTTCGGGCGGAAAGTACCATCGGGATAGCCCTCGATGATGCCCAGCTGCACCAACTGCTCAATCGACTGATACGCCCAGTGCCCCGGCGGGACATCCCGCATTTGGGCGAATGTCAAGCCCACAGTGAGGCTCAACCCCGTTACAGCAATGAGTAAACGCTTCATAGAAGCATCCTCCTCCATGAGTTAGATTGGAAGGATGTTCTGAGGCTTGGGGGAAGAGCGCGTCAGCCATTCCAAGGTTTCCTGAAGCGCATTCCCTTGCGCACTCCGAACTCCTTCGCTCCATATATTACCCCATCCCTGTAAAAAAAGTCAAGGGGTTGGGAGGGTGTTCGAAAATTCACGGAGTGAACCAGAGAGCGCAACTGCTGCCGGGCAGAGATGCCTCGCATTCGCTCGGCATGACAGACCTACTTAGTGCGAAACACTTTTTGTCATTCCGAG
>JBKBKS010000216.1:1852-2087 GCA_046294565.1 Fimbriimonadales bacterium | reverse complement strand
GCTGCCCGTTCGGTGAATACTCATCCATCTGCAGCGGGCGTCCCTCCCGGTCGTACCGATACTGCACGGTCTTCTCAGGGGTCTGCTTCTCGCGCAGGCGTCCCCAGCTGTCGTAGCGATAGACGATGGTCTGCCCGCGCGCATTTGTGGCTTGCTCGATCCAGCCGAGCGCGTTGCGCTGCACCACTGCGCCCTTGTTCAGCGCGTTCAGCACTTGCGTCGGCTGACCGTAGGC
>JBKBKS010000216.1:0-1842 GCA_046294565.1 Fimbriimonadales bacterium | reverse complement strand
CGCCTCGTCCCACACATAGCTGGTGGCTACCTCTTCGCCTGTCCCTGTGCCTGTCAGCTCAATCACCTTCTCCAAGTCGCCTGTCGTGTTGTAGCCGTAGAACAGGCGGTACTTGCCTGCGGGGGTCAGCGCGTCGCGCACGCTGCGCAGGCGGTTGAGGGCGGTGTATTCCAGTTCCACCGCGTTGCCTTGGGGGTCTTCTGCGCGAATAAGATTGCCGCGCTCGTCCCAGCAGAAGGTGTAGGTCGCTCCTGCCGGCGAGGTCACGCTCTGCAACTGATAGAGCAGGTTCCAACTGAAGGTGGTGGTGCGTCCCAGCGGGTCGATTACTCCCATGAGGCGTCCGAGCGCATCGTAAAGGTAAGTGAGATACGCCATGTCGCCCGCCTGGAATTCCCCAACGCCAAACAGCACCCGAAGACGTGGGTCGCCTAAAGACTGGGGATATTCCACTGGCACGGCACACACTATTACCATCTGGTTGGACCCTGAACGCCCTGCAAGCGCATAGCCTGCCAAACGCCCGTCGGCAAGGTAGTTGTACAGAGCGCCATAGCCCTCGCGGTCGCGGATCTCGTTCAGACGCCCGTCCGAGTAGTTGAAACGATAGGCTCTGTTTGCCACAGGCGTTTCGTTGGAGTAGACCAAATCGGGGGCTATCACGCTGCGTAGGAAAACCGCACCTCCCTCCGCGCCTCCGGGATCTTCCAAGCCACCAGTAGGGGAAGGATAGTAAGTAAAACGCCATATGCGTCCCAGAGGATCACGAACCTGTTTGAGACGCCCATACCATCCTTCTGGAACGGGTCTTGCAGAGTTGGCGTCGGGTACCAGGTCGCCCGCTTGATAATAGGACAGCTCCAGTGCGCGCCCTGTTGTGTCGACCACACGGCTCAACTGCCCAGCAGGGTTATACTCCAGTGAAACGCCCTGATTATGCAAATCGCGAATCGCTGTAAGCCGTCCTGAGGAATCAAATATCCAACGCACTTGCGAAGGGCGAATCAGCTCATAGCTGCCATCTGGCTTGCGCTGGAGACGGTCGTACACCCCCTTCATTGCCACATAGGTTCCATCAGGCTGCTCCGCAAAGTAGAGAATGCGACCATCGGGTTCGTGGAGTTCTATCCCCGCCGCGTGGGGCAGCAGTTGCGCCATGTAGCTGTGCCGCCAGCCGATGCCCAGCACACTCTCACGCGGATCTTGAGCGTTGTAGGTCAAGCCAAATCCCACGCCCGATTGACCTCCCCACGCTACCAAGCCCAGCTCCACCATCAAATTGCCGTTCACGGGGTTCACCACGCCGTAAGGTACAGGAAAACTACCTTGCCACGGGAACGGCGTGCCGAAAGTCAGCGGTGCGGGCGCGGTCGCCTGCACATCGGTGCGAGTGATTGTCAGCCAGCTCCCGCCCTGCGGCGCTACAACCTGAACGGCATATCGGTTCTGGGTGGGAACAGGTACGGAGAGCACCTCCAAAGTGCGCCCTGTGAATTGCGCCTCAGTGACATACTGCTGCTGCGTCGCTAAGTCGCGCAGATACACGATCGCACGCAGCCCGCTGGGACTTCCGACATAGTCGCCCAACTGCACCGCAAACTGAAGCGTATACCAGCCCTGTGCAGGTTGAAATACGCCTTGCCACGGCGTATCGCTGGATTGCCCCATCGAGAACAACACAATCATCAAGTCGGCGTCGTCGACAGTGCCGTCGCCGTTGAGGTCGGCGTTGCCATCACTGTTCCCCATCTGGAACTGTACTGCAAGCAGGTCGCTATCGTCCACCACGCCATCGCGGTTTACATCGCCGTTTGGCAAGGTGAGGATGGGTACATCAGGGGG
>JBKBKS010000215.1:0-2115 GCA_046294565.1 Fimbriimonadales bacterium | reverse complement strand
CAACTCCTGCTCCACCTGTATTCGCACTGCGCCTCCTGCATGCTATACTTTTTGGGCGATTATTGTAAGGAGGTTCAAACCGTTGGCACTTGAGATTATCCCACTGGGCGGTACTGGCGAAATCGGCAAGAATCTGAACTTAGTGCGTTGGAACGGCAGCACCGTCGTGATCGATTGTGGCATCTCGTTTCCAGGCGAAGATTTGCCTGGCGTGGACTTGGTGATTCCCGACCCGGAGTATTTGCTCAGCGTTCGCGACGAGGTTCAAGGCATTCTGCTCACGCACGGTCACGAAGACCATGTAGGAGCGTTGCCCTATATTTTACCGCGCCTAAATAACCCGCCGATTTACGGCACACCGCTCACGCTCGCCTTGATTGAACACAAGCTGCGTGAGCGTCGCCTCAACGCCGAGCTGCGCCCCATCAAGCCTGCAACACCGTTTCAAGCGGGCGATTTGATGGTGGAACCGATTCGCGTCACGCACAGCATCCCCGATTGCGTAGGCTACGCGCTGCGCACGCCTGAAGGTATTGTCGTGTTCACGGGCGACTTCAAGTTCGACCATACGCCTGTGGACGGCGTGCGCACGGATTTCAACCATCTGGCGCGGCTGGGCGACGAGGGCGTGCTGGCGCTCCTCAGCGACTGCACCAACGCCGAGCGGTCGGGCTGGACGCCATCCGAGAGCACGGTCAGCGACGCCTTCTACACCCTGTTCGCCAACGCGCAGGGGCGTATTCTGATGACGACCTTCGCGTCCAACATCCACCGCTTGCAGCAAGCTATTAACATGGCGCGGCTCTACGAGCGCAAAGTCGCCGTGCTGGGCAGGCGCATGGAGCAGAATGTGGAGATTGCGTGGCAAAAAGGCTACCTGCGCGTCGAACCAGGCGCGCTCATCAGCGCCAAACAGATTGACGAGTACCCGCCCCATCAGATTCTGGTGCTGACCACAGGCAGTCAGGGCGAGCCGCTTTCCGCGCTGAGCCAGATTGCCGCCGACGAGTACCCCCGCCTGAAAATCACGCCGGGCGACACGGTCATCCTCTCTGCCACGCCCATCCCAGGCAACGAGAGCCTCGTGTGGCGCACTGTGAACCGACTGGTGCGTCTGGGCGCGAAGGTCTACCATGACGGCATCGCGCCCGTGCATGTGTCGGGGCACGCGAGCCCAGAGGAGCTGAAGCTAATGATTAGCCTGCTCAAGCCGCGCTACCTCGCGCCCGTGCATGGCGAGCCGCGCCACCAGGCGGCGTACTTCGAACTCGCGCGACAGATGGGCTACACTGACGACCAACTGTTCCTGCTGGAGAACGGCAGCGTGCTGCGCATCGAGAACGGCGCGGCGACGCTGGACGCGAAAGTGCCTGCTGGACGGCTGCTGATTGAAGAGGGCGTGGAGGGCGGCGTGCCCGAAGCCATCATCCGCGACCGACGCCACATCGCCCAAGAAGGCATCATGATTGCCCTCGTCACCGTGCGCGCCCAGACAGGCGAACTGGTGGACGACCCCCAGTTCATCCTGCGCGGCTTCGAGTGGCAGAACGATGTCCAACCCGAACTTGCGCGCGCCGCCGTGCAGGAAACGCTCGGCAAGATGGCGCCCGCCGAAATCAGCGACTGGGACAACATCCGCGAGGAACTCACGATGGTGCTGCGACGATTCTGTCGCAAGCATCTCAACCGCCGACCGATGGTGGTCGTGGTGGTCACAGAAGTGTAAAGGGAGCTGGGAACCTACGCTGAGGTGAGTCTGATACTGCTCGCCGCCGCCGCACTGGGAGCTATCGGGCTACTGATGCGTCAGCCGCTGATTATCGTCTATATCCTGCTCGGCACCGCGCTGGAACCTTCTGGAATCGAGCTCGTTAGGTCGCAGGATATTAAGTCCCTCAAATATTCAGAAGTCTCTATTGAGATTCCTCGCCTTCGACTCGGAATGACAGGCTTTGCGCGCTCCCTCCCCGCGTGTGTGGAGGGTTAGGGAGAGGCTAACAAGAGTCCGTTCTTAAGTTCACGCCCTGCACCAGCGCGACCTGGTGCGATGCCATTCGTGGCGTCGAGCGCGAGGGGCTTGCACATCCCTGTCCAAGCCCTACAAGGTGCGATGCC
>JBKBKS010000214.1:0-2143 GCA_046294565.1 Fimbriimonadales bacterium | reverse complement strand
GGTGACCCACATCTTCTCGCCGTTGAGGATGTAGCCGCCGTCGGTCGGCGTGGCGCGGGTCTTCATCGCGAGCGCGTCGGAGCCGCTGCCCGTCTCGCTGAGGCAGAACGAACCGCACCACTCGCCCGACGCGAGCTTGGGCAAGTAGCGCTCTTTCTGGTCGGGGTTGCCCTCCAGCACAAGGGGCAGTATCGCCAGCCCTGCGTGCGCCTGTAGCGTGAGGCAGGTGGCGGGTTCGGGACCGAGCTTCTCCACAATTAGCGCGACGGTGGTTTTGGGCAGGTCTAAACCGCCATAGTGCGCGGGCACTTCGGCGGCGGTGAAGCCCAACTCGCCCATCTTGCGGTCTAACGCGCGCATCAAGCCCTCTTTGGCTTGCTCGATTTCAGGGAGCAAAGGTAGCACCTCGTTGCGCACGAAATCGTCCGCCGCCTTGCCCATCATGCGCGTCTCGGAATCGAAATCTTCGGGGGTGAACATATCCTCAGAAGACGCGGGTTCCATCATAAAGACGCTGCTGCGTTGCTTGGTCGTCGTCATAGGCTCTCACTCCTTCGTAGCGGCAAGATTATACCGCATAGGGCGGCGGTAAACCTGACCTCCTGAAGCCCAAATAGGCTGAGTAGGGTACACTACCGTTGAAAACTGATTATTCGCACGGAGGCGTTTGAGTGTGTTTGACCAACGAAGAGCGGCGCGTAGGGCTTTACGCGGATTATCAGCCAATCCGTCCAGAAACCGTCACTCCAGAGACGCCCTTAGAGGCGTTGAACCTGAACTGGACGGAGCGCGATTTGCCCGAACGCTTGCGTACGCGCCATGTGCATCGGCTCCATCCGTATTTAGGCAAGTTCATACCACAACTGGCGGAGGTGTTCCTGCGCAGATTTTTCCGCGCGGGGCAGACTGTGCTGGATCCATTCGTTGGCTCTGGCACAACGCTGGTGCAAGCGAACGAGCTGGGCATTCACGCCGTGGGCTATGACATCTCGGCGTTCAATGTGTTGCTTTGCCGCGCGAAAACGGAGCGCTACGACCTCAATCAGGCGAAGCGCGAGATTTACGATGCGCTGGAACGCACGCGCCTCGCCACACAACACGGCGAGCAGCTCAGCCTGTTAGAAGAATCGAGCGCGCTGGAAGGCTATCCGACCGCCGATAGCGACTATCTGCGCGAGTGGTACGCCCCACGCGCCCTGCAGGAACTGCTCGCCTACCGCGAAGCGATCGAGACAGGCGAATATGTCTACAAAGATTTGCTGCGGGTGATACTCTCACGCTCGGCGCGCTCGGCTCGGCTGACGCCTCACTACGAGCTGGATTTCCCCAAAGCCCCCCAGCGTGAGCCATACTACTGCTACAAACATCGCCGCGTGTGTGAACCGACGACAGAAGCGTTCAAGTTCTTGGAGCGGTACAGTGTGGACACACTGCGCCGTATCCGCGAGTTTGCGCAGGTGCGCACAGACGCTCGTGTGGAAGTCTATCACGCTGACAGTCGCACGGCTCCACTGCCCCCGATTGACGGCATGCTGACCAGTCCGCCCTATGTAGGGCTGATTGACTATCACGAGCAACATGCCTACGCCTACCATCTGCTGGGTTTGCACGATTTGAGCCATCTGGAGATTGGCGCGGCGCGCAACGGCGCGTCCGAACGCGCGCGACAGGCGTATGTGAACGACATCGTGCAGGTGTTTCGCAACGCACTGAACGCGATGCCCACAGGCGGTTGGCTCATTGTGGTCGCCAACGACAAGCACGGCTTGTATCCGCAGATTGCCGAACTGCTGGGCGTGGAGCCATATGCCGAAATCGTGCGCCATGTGAACCGCCGCACGGGGCGACGCTCCACAGAGTTTTTTGAGACGGTCTTTGTCTGGAGGAAGCCCTGATGCCTGTTATCAGCAAAGCTACGCGCCAGCAAATCAAGGGCTATCTGGAGGGCTTTATTGAGGGGATGCTGCAGGAGTACCGCCAATGGCGACGACGGACGCGCCTGACTCCGCGCCAATATCTCAAGCAACAGGCATCGGAGGCAGTGCTGAAACCTTTCCACGACGCGATACTGCCCGAAGAGTTCCGCAAGGCGAGCGCGTTTGAACGCAGCTTCAGTACGCGCTTGGGAGCCACCTTTGAGGAG
>JBKBKS010000213.1:0-2143 GCA_046294565.1 Fimbriimonadales bacterium | reverse complement strand
CACCGTCGGGTCGGCGTTCCAAGCATCGAGTTGCGCCTCCAGCTCCGCTTGCGACGCGCTGGCGGGGTAATGGCGCACGAGCGAGCGGATGCCCACCGATTCGCAGGCTTTCGCTTTCGTGCGCACATAGGTATGCGAGGCGGGATCGTCGCCCACCAGCATCACGGCGAGGCAGGGGGTCGCGCCGCGCGCCGCCAGCGCCTCCACGCGCGCTCGCAAACCCACGCGCACGCGCTGAGCAACCGCCTTGCCGTCTAATAGGAGGGCGTTCGTACCCGATGCACCGGTTCGGGGCAGCGACTCCATCAAGCAGATTATACCTGTGAATGTAGGTATAATCCCCCCTCGATGCAACCCAGCAGGTTCCAACCGCAAACGCCCATGCTCCAGCAGTATTTTCGGCTCAAAGCCGAGAACCCCGATGTGCTGCTGGCGATGCAGGTCGGCGACTTCTACGAATTCTACGGCGAGGACGCCGAAATCGCCGCGCGCGAGCTGGAAATCGTGCTGACCGGGCGCGAGGACGGCAGCAACGGACGCATCCCGATGGCAGGCGTGCCCATCCACGCCTACGAACGCTACATCGCTAAACTTGTGCAAAAAGGCTACCGCGTCGCCATCTGCGACCAAATCGAAGACCCCAAACTCGCCAAGGGCTTGGTCAAACGCCGCGTCACGCGCATCCTCACGCCCGGCACCGTGCTGGAAGACTCGATGCTGGACGCGCAGGCGAACAACTATCTGGTGGCGGTCGTGGTAGGCGCCCCGGTGCATGGGCTGGGCGTGGTGGATGTGTCCACAGGCGAGTTCCTGACCACTGAAATCGCGGGCGAGCGGCGTCAAGAGAAACTGCTCGATGAACTGTTCCGCCTGCAGCCTGCCGAAGTGCTGGTTCCCGACGACCACGAGGAACTGATTCAGACCCTGCGCGAGCAGCTGGGCGCGACGATTACCCCCGTGCCGATGCGCGAGTGGCTGGGGCGCGATTCGAAGCAGATTCTGTTGCAACACTTCGGGGTGGAGTCGCTGCGTGGGTTCGGCTGCGAGGACTACACGCGCGGGCTGGACGCCGCCGCGCTCGCCCTGCGCTATCTGCAACAGAGCCAACTGGAAGCGTTGCCCCACATCCGCACGCTGGCGACCTACTCGGTGGAGCGGTTTATGTACCTGGACGCGACGGCGCGCCGCCATCTGGAGCTTACGCAGAACCTGATGGACCACTCGCGCCGCTACACCCTGCTGGCGACGCTGGACAGCACCTGCACGCCGATGGGCGCACGCCTGCTCAAACGCTGGCTGGACGAACCGCTGCTTAACCCCGACGCCATCAACGAACGCTTGGACGCGGTGGACGCGCTGGCGCAACAGAGCCTGTCGCGCGACGCGATACGGCAGATGCTCCGACCGCTTGCCGACTTGGAGCGTCTCTCAGCCCGCGCCAGCACGGGCACGGCGAACGCTCGCGACTTGGTCGCCCTACGCAACACGCTGCAGCGCATCCCCGACCTGTATCGCGAGGTGAACGCCCTGCTCGGCGAGCAGTCTGACCCGCCCCGCCTCTTGGCAGGGCTTGCCCCGCGCCTCGCGCCCATGCAGGAACTCTGCGCCCTGCTGGAACGCGCCCTCGTGGACGAACCGCCCGCCGACCTCAAGTCAGGCGGTCTCATCCGCGACGGCTACGACCCCGAATTAGACCGCCTGCGCCAAGTGCGCACCGAAGGCAAAACATGGATTGCCCAGCTAGAAGCGAAAGAACGCCAGCGCACGGGCATCCCCAGCCTCAAAGTGGGCTACAACGCCGTGTTCGGCTACTACTTAGAAGTGTCCAAGCCCCACCTGAGCAAAGTGCCCCCCGACTATATCCGTAAGCAGACGCTGGCAAACGCCGAACGCTTTATCACACCTGAGCTCAAGGAGCAGGAGGCGATTCTGCTGGGCGCTGAAGAGCGGATGAACGCGCTGGAGTTCGAGCGCTTCGCGCAGGTGCGTGCGGAAGTCGCGCGGCAGACCCCTGCGCTGCAGTCGCTGGCAAGGGCGATTGCCGAGCTGGATGTGCTGTGCGCCTTCGCCGAGAACGCCATACGCCACCGCTATGTGCGCCCCGTAGTCGACTTGGAAGACCGCATTCACATTCTCGGCGGAC
>JBKBKS010000212.1:0-2268 GCA_046294565.1 Fimbriimonadales bacterium | reverse complement strand
GCGGTCTCGATGATGATGCGCAGTGGACGGGACGCCTATCTGCTGATTGTGGGCGAGGGACCCGAGCGCGGGGCGTTGGAGCAGCTCGTATCGGAACTGGGCGTGAGTGCGCGGGTGCATTTCACGGGGCGCGTGCCCGAGAACGACGACTCGGCGGCGCTGGCTGTCGCCGATGTGGCGGTGTTCCCCGGCGCACACGGGCTGGCGATTAACCAGGCGATGGCGCTCGGCGTGCCCGTCGTGGTTGTAGATTTGCCTGGACCAGACGGCGAGATGGTGCGTCATGGGGAAACGGGGTGGCGTTATCCGCTCGGCTCTATTGAAGGCATGGCGGCGGCTCTGCGCAACGCCGTCGAGTGCCCCCAACGAGACATTGTGGTAGAAAGCGCACGGACAGAAATTTTGCAGAAACGGAGCCTAACTCGCTACGCGGAGGCGTTTGAGCAAGCAGTTCAGATTGCCCAGCGCAAGCGGGGAACCTAATTTTCAAACTCGCGGATTACATAGGGCGTCTTGCCCGTTGGGGTGCGCACCAGCTCGTCGACGATTTCCAGTTGCACGCGCATACTCCTTGGCAGTTTGCGCTGCACATTCTGCATAATCTGCGCGATATTTGCCTCACCGAAGCCTTCGTCGGGAACCACCAGTATCCGCACGAAGTCGGGTGCAGGTTGTATCACCTGCATGCGTAGCACTTTATCCACTTCGCGGGGGAAGTGGTCTATTCCCATCAGGCGTGTGCCGTCGGGGGAGATGAGAAAGTCGGATTGTCGTCCCTGCACGCCGCGAAACGGCTGCACGCCCCACACAACAGCGTCCAAGTCGGCGCCCTTAGGAAGAGTGATTAGATCACTCATACGGTAGCGCACAAGAGGCATCGCGAGGTTCCAAAAGCCTGTGCCCACGATTTCGTAGGTGCGCGTCTGTTCATCTTCGTCTATGCAGAGGAGCTCGACCCAGCCGTAGCCTTGAAACATCCAATACTCTTCGGGCTGCTCGCTCCATGCGAACGCGACGCGCTCGCCTGCGCCGTAGGAGTGCAACACCTCAGCGTTCAGCGTGCGCGCCGCCAACAGGCGCGCTGCGCTACTCATCGCTTCAGATGTGGCAATCACCAAAGGTAGGCTCAACTTCAGGTCGTACTGTTGCATCAACAAGCATAGAGACTCCAATGAGGTAGGATAGGCAAACAACACATCGGGCGCGAATTCGCGCAGGGTGCGCACATAATGTGTGACGGTCTTGGCGCAGAGGTGGTTGGAGGAGAACACGATTTTTCTGCCGTTCGCGATGAATTTCCAAAAAGGCGGCTCTAAATCGGAAGGGTCTTTGAGGTTGTCGCCGCGCAGGATAGCAACTCGCGCCGTAAGCGGGTTCAAGCCGCGTTTGAGCAGGGGATAGTCATAGGTCGCCTGCTCGTAGCAGACGCTTTGGAGCGAGCGATAGAGGCGTAGGGGGATGCCAGCTGTGCCGCCTGTGCTACCTTGCGAGGTGAGCCACTTGGGACGCGTGAGAAACTCCTGTTCGCGTCCTCGCACGCGCTCTTTGGGAAGTGGCGGCCAATCAGTGAACGGCTTATCACGAAACGCGCGTCCGTAGGGGGTCTTCTCGGCAGCGCGCAGTACCACCTCCAGACGCTCCTCGGCGAACGCCTGTCGCTCTTCCAACGACGCCTCTTGAAGGCGAAAGAAGGTGCGCACAGCAGCAGGATAATAGAGCCAGTTGCGGCGCACGAACCGCTCGCCGAACTCCAGCCCCTTGAGATACTCACCCAGTCGTTTCGCCCACTGGCTCATCGTAGCCAACCGCTTCTAAAGTGATTCGCGTGTTCGCGATTGCCCATTCCATCGGGATGGGCATTTCGCTGCCGGATTTCACGGCGTCGACGAACGCTTGAAGCTCGTTTTTGTGCCCCTTGTCTTGCCCGACGGTTTTGTGGACGCTCTTTTTGCCGCCTGCAATCAGCTCCAGTTCGCGAAAGTCGCGCATAATCGCGCTGCGCCCTGCGCCGTGCACTTCGAGGTACTCTTTGGGGACGCTGGGGTCGCCTGTGGTGAGGTAGTAGAGGACGCCGATGGAGCCGTCCTCGAACTCAATCACCAGTTGGGCGGTGTCGGGTTCGTAGCTGCGCAGGTGGGCGGCGCAGACGCGCTTGGGCAAGGCGTTGGCAAGGAACATCATCACATCGACGAAGTGGCAGCCTTCGCTGACGACGCGCGAGCCACCTTCAGGCGTAGCGCGCATCCAGTTGCCCTGCTCCAGCGGTCC
>JBKBKS010000211.1:0-2328 GCA_046294565.1 Fimbriimonadales bacterium | reverse complement strand
GGAACGGCTGATACACACCGCGTTCCAACGCCTGCCGCAAAGCGTCTACGGCGTGGCTTTGATGGGGCGTGAGCGTCGGCGGCGGCGTTGCGGGGGGCGCAGGCGGCGCATCGGCAGGCGCGAGGCGCACTATCCCGCGCGACTCCAGCTGGCGCAGGCTGCCGATGCCCACGCCTGTCGCTTGTAAGAGCGTTCGGCGCGGGAGCGCGCCCGCAGGATGCTCCAGCAGGTGCATCAGCAGGGTTGTCTGGGCAGGCGCGCGCGCCGCCCCACGCGCGAAGAACGCCTCCAACGCCTCCGGCGACGCAATCAGCTCCACCACCGGCTCGGCGCGCGCAGACGCAGGCGGCGGCTCCAGCGCGTAGGTCGTGCGCACACAGCCCTTCTCGCGCAAGCCGCGCAGCCCCGGCTGCCAAATGCCCGCCGCCAACTCGCGCTTGAGCCGATTCAAACTCACGCGCCCCCCATGCCGAAGAATCGCCTCTGCCGTCATCCGCTGCGCCGCCGAACGCAACGGCGGCAACGGCGACGCCAACTCAAGCTCTGCACGCAATCGGTAGCGCACCCCAGCAGGCAGTATCGCCTGCGCCGCCTCCACCCGCGAACACAGCAGCGTGCGCTCCATCAGGCGCATCAAGCTCAGCAACGGCTCGCCGAGCAACGGCTGGCTGAGCACGCCCGCGATGGGTCTCAGCGCATATGGCGGCGCGTCCTCCCCCAGCGGTCGTACCTGTAGCACCAGCCCCAACGCCAGGCGGTTCTGCAACGGAACCAGCGCGCCCGCGCCCGCCCGAACCGAACCTGCCAACGCTTCGGGCACAGCATAACTCAGCGTCTGATACGCCAGCGCGCCCCCTGTGAGCAACAAAATCTCCGCGACCATCCCAAATAGCGCGCTAATAATACCGCACTACTCGCTCCACAACATCGGCTGAAGCGCCAACTCCTTAGCAGGAACCGTGCGCTTCATCAGGCGATATTCCTCGCGGATTTGCCCCGTGCGCAGACGCTCCAGAATCAGCGCATGGTAGGTCGGGTCAATCTCCGCCGCAAGGAACCGACGCTCCAACCGCCGACACACCTCCAACTCCGCCCCGCTGCCCCCAAAATGCACCAACACCGTATCCCCCGGCTGGGTGCAACTCAAAATCAGCATCTCCGACAACTTCTGTGGTATCTGGCACGCATGAAAAGTCTTCTCGCGACTCACATTCTTCACCAAGTCGAAATAGAACCAGCTATAGGGCATGCGCCCTTTTCGACCCTGCGCTATCTGCTGCCGAATACGCCTGTCCGTCAGATTCTGATACGGCTGCGCAACCTGCTCCTTGTAAAACTTGTTGTGGGCGGTCTTACGACAGTGCAAAATGCTTCGGTGCGCTGTCGTGAACCGCTTGGGACTATGCCCCACATTCGTATTGTAAACCCACACATAGTCTTGCACATCGTAGCACGCCTCGTCCAGGAAGCGCACGCGCAGGTAGGCGTTCTGCTTGGGGTAGTTGATGAAAAACATGTTGCCTTCGTCTTTCAGCACACGCAGCGACTCTCGAGCGAGTTCAATGTACCACTCGATATACTCCTCAAACGAGCGCGTGTAGGACTTGCCGTTGTATTTCACGCCCACATTATAGTCGGGGTCGCTGAAGACCATATCGACCGACCTGTCGGGCAACTGCCGCAACAGCTCCATCACATCGCCCAGATAAACCGTGTCGACTAAATGTTTCGGAATCGCCATCGCTGTCCCTACCTCTGCAGCAAGTGATACTCGGCTTTGCGTACGAGCCGTATAGAGTCTAACCGATTGGGGTCGTCAAATTTATAGAGGTACATCCGTACCTGAGTTGTTGAACTTCGCCCTTGTCGTGCGCTCAGTGCGTAGCAAGCGTTGATGTGTGCAATCTCAATACCCACCTTATGTGCTCGTTGCAGATAGTATTTGATTGGATGGAACACCTGGTAAACCGCAAAATTCTTTAGGAACCTACTTTTTGCTTCCAACACCGTCACTGTGCCTTGATATTCCAGCGTCAGATCCATCTCTAACTGTTGGTCTTTTGCTTTGAGTGGAGTCGTTCCAACGACATATTCAAGGTCAACCCGCGTTCGTCCCGGAATGTATACCTTGGGATTTGCGACAACATCTTCATAGATAAAGTCATGCAGAATCCGCTGATTGAGGGCAAGTGAAAGTGTGCTGGCTTCCCCTCGATTCAAGTCGTTGAGCAGACTTTTCCGATATCGCCAGTGGACTACCTCGTCAGCCTCTATCTTTTCAAAATCGTGATACCAGTGTGAGAGTTCCGGAATGAACAGATGCTTTCC
>JBKBKS010000210.1:0-2364 GCA_046294565.1 Fimbriimonadales bacterium | reverse complement strand
ATCGTTCTCTCCTCGATAAGCTGGGCAGGCACACGAGTGAACAGCGCAACTGCCCCAAGCACAATCGCTAAGCGCCCAAAAGCCTTTCCGTACTGCATGGCAAAGACCTCCACTTATAATTATAGGCAAATTCGTGGAGTTTTTTAGATACGACTTTCGTTGCTTTCAGGGTAAGTCTATCTGCTCAATGCTATGATATCAATTGTTGCTTTGCGAGCGTATTGAGGCGTCGCAGTGTCTCCTCTACATCGGATTCGGAGGCGCGCGGGTTCAGCGTGCACATTCGCAGCGCGACGCGCCCACGCAGCACAGTGGAGCTCACCATCGCATAGCCGTCGGCTATCAGCGCGTCTATCAGGGCACGGTTCAGCGCGTCGGTCTGTTCTGGCGTGTGCCCAGGCGGTTCATAGCGGAACGCCACGATGCCCATCGTGGCAGGGGAGATGATGCGCCAGTGCGGTTGGCGTCGCAGGATACTCTCTGCCGTCTGCGCGAGGCGTAGGTTATGCTCCATCGCGGCGCGGAACGCCTCCACGCCGTGCGTCTTGAGCGACATCCAGAGCTTGAGCGCACGGAAGTTGCGCGAGAGTTCCACCCCGTAGTCGCACAAATCGACGCCTGCCGCGCCGCGCTCTTTGTCTTGCAAGTAGGGGGGCAGAATATGGAACGCTGTGCGCAGATGTTCAAACTCGCGCACAATCGCGCAACCCGCCATCATCGGCTGATAGAGCCACTTGTGCGGATCGACGGCGAGCGAGTCCAACCGATGAATGCCTTGCAATCGCCGCGCGCCTTCCTGCGTGAGGATGGCTGCCGCGCCGTATGCGCCGTCGGCGTGCAACCATAGCCCCTCACGCTCGCACAGGTCGGCTAACTCGTTTAGGGGGTCCACCGCGCCTGTGTTGGTCGTGCCAGCGTTCGCTGCCACGCAGAACGGCAGCCACCCCTCGGCGCGGTCGCGCTCTATCTGCGCCGCCAGCAGCGACAGCGGAATCTGGAAGTTCTCGTCGGCGGGCAGCACGCAGATTTGCTCTTCGCGCAATCCCAAGATACGCCATGCCCGCGCCACGCAGGAGTGCGTCTGGTCGGAATAATAGACCCTGCCGCGTGCGAGGGCGTCGGGGTAGCGTTGTCGCGCCGCCGTTAGGCAGACCAGATTCGCGACGGAGCCGCCGCTCACGAACAGCCCACCCGCGCTTGGAGGCATGCCGAACCAGTCGCACAGCCAGCGAACGACCACCTGCTCGACCTGCGTCGCGCCTGCGCCCACCATCCAAGTGCCCACGAAGATGTTCATCCCCGCCGACAGAAAGTCCGCCAGCACGCCCACATACTCGTTGGGCGCAGGCACGAACGCGAAGTAGCGTGGGTGGTCTACCTTGATGAGGTGGGGCAGCACTTTATGCAAGAATTCGTCTAAAACTTGCTCAAAAGGCGTGGGCTGGGGGGGCGTCGGCTCGCCGAGCAACGCCTGTAGCGTCTCGCGGCAGGGGCGCGCGCCAATCGGGCGTTCGGGCAGCGTGCGCCAGTAGTCCACCAGCGCATCCACCACGCGATAGCCCATCCGTCGCATCGTTTCGGGGTCAAAATCCAACGGCGTTCGAGGCTCCATCGTACGCTATTGTACCTTCCTTCGGGTACACTGTATCGGAGGTTGGTTATGAACACCCGTATCGAGCGAGACGCTTTAGGAGAGCGCGAGCTGCCTGCTGATGTCTATTGGGGTTTGCAGACCCTGCGGGCGCAAGAGAACTTCCCCATCAGCGGTATCACAGAACCCCCCGTGATGATTGACGCCTATGTGCTGCTCAAAAAAGCGGCGGCGCAAGCCAACACGGAACTCGGCTTAATCCCAGAGCACATCGGACGCGCACTGGTTCAAGCTGCCGACGAAATCTTGCAGGGCAACCTGCGCGACCAGTTCCCCACCGACATCTTCCATCAGGGGGCAGGCACTTCGTTCCATATGAATGTGAACGAGGTGCTGGCAAACCGCGCCATCGAGATACTGGGCGGTCAGAAAGGCGATTATCAGCTGGTGAACCCCAACGACCACCCGAACTTCGGGCAGTCCACCAACGACACTTTCCCGACCGCGATGCGCATTGCGACACGGCTTGCGCTACGCGACCTGTTCCCTGCGCTGGACGCCCTCGCGGACGCCTTCGCGCAGAAGGGCAAAGAGTTCGACCATGTGTTGAAGTCGGGGCGCACGCATTTGCAGGACGCTGTGCCGATTCGTCTCGGTCAGGAGTTCACGGCGTATGCGGCGACGCTGCGCAAGTGTCGGCGCGTGCTGGAGTTCGCCGCCGAGGCGGTGGAGGAGCTGGGCATCGGCGGCAGCGCGGTCGGCACAGGGCTGAA
>JBKBKS010000209.1:0-2409 GCA_046294565.1 Fimbriimonadales bacterium | reverse complement strand
TCATCTGCTGCTTGGCGTTTAGCTTTGTGGATATACGCATGTACCAACCCACGCCCCAGCCGCCTCGCTACGCCTACGCCTATGCCATAACGCAGTTCATCACTTCGTCGCTGTGCGCGGTGCTACTGGCGCAGATTCTGAACAACCTCCTGCGTTTGGGGTTAGAGCGTTGGCTCCGCGGGCTGTGGGGCGCGACGATACTCCTGCCGTTGCTGGCAATTCAAGGCTGGATTGTGCAGCCCACCTTTGAGGCGCGCCCGATTATAACAGGCGGCTACTACATTCAGGGCGACAGCACACTGCTGGGGCTGGTCTACTCCATCCTGTATCTGAGCGCGTTCTTGCTCACCTTTATTATAGCGTACCGTCGCTGGCGTCTGCATACCTCGCAAGATCGATGGATGCTCATCGCGCTGAGCTTTATGGTCCCGTTGGTGATGAGCGATATGCTGATGTACTACGGTCTGTTAGCGTTCTTCCCCACTTGGAACTACAACTACTGGGTGGTGTCGCTGGCGCTGTCGATACGGCTCAACGCGCAGATTTACCAACTCACGCGCGATCTTGAAACGGCGAACACCGAACTCCAACACGCCTACCGTCAGATGGTGGAACATGAACGGCTCAGCGCTATCGGGCAGGTGGTGCGCGGCATCGTGCATGACCTGAAGAACTTCTTCAATAATGTGCAGATGCTCTCGGATGTGGGCATTCTCCGCGCGAAACGCGACCCAAACTTCGACCCGACAAGCTACTTCGAGAATATCCGCGCAGCGACGGCGCAAGCGCACCAGTATCTGATGGATCTGCTGGCGATGACCCAAGAAGAGGAGAGGCTGAAACTCGTGGAGACCGCGCCTGCGCAAATCGCGCGTGAGGTGGAACGCCTCTCAGGAGCGCGATTGCTCAACCCGCCCGTCGAAATCGTGAACCGTATCCCGCTCACCCTGCGCATGCACGCCGACCGACGCTACCTCATGCAGCTATTTTTGAACCTAACGCTGAACGCCATCCAAGCGATGCAAAACTGGGAGGGCGAACGGCGCATCGAGTACGACTGGGTGGAACATCCCGATAAGACCGTGCTGGTCATCCGCGATACAGGACCTGGTATGCCTGCGGAGGTGCGCGAACAGCTGTTCGAGCGCGCCGTTACCACTAAACAGGGGGGCAGCGGCATCGGATTGACGCTGGTGCATCGCGCGGTTGAAGTTCATAACGGTATCCTACAGGTGCACTCAGACGAGGGGCAGGGCGCGGTGTTCGTATTTACTTTCCCCACGCCGCCGATTGTGGACTCTGCGCCGAACACGACGCTTGTCGGCGCGGCGTGAGGGGGTAGAATTAAACCGTCTGAATGGAGGTTGAACTGATGCGAATGCGCGTTCGTGAACTGCGTCAGCGCCGCCATCGGCGCATGAAGCGATTGAAGCAACGCCGTAAGGCAGCGATGAAAGCGGCTCAGGCGGCGAAAACGGAGAAATAGCGATGAAGAAGCTCTGGCTCGCCTTCGGCTTGCTGGGCGTCGCGCTGCAGTTGGGCTACACAGCCGACCCCAGCAAGCCTTGGTTCCGATTGACTATCTTGCACACCAACGATACGCACGGGCACTTGCTGCCCTTCAGCTATCCAGAGAGTTTCGAGCCGCAGTCGCCGCTTGCGGGTATGTCGCATCGCACGAACATCGGCGGTGTGGCGCGTCGCGCGACGCTGCTGCGCCAACTGCGCGAATCGCTCCTGCCCTATCCCGCACTGGTCATCGACGCGGGCGACTATATGGACGGCACGCCCTTCTCGCTGGAGTTTCAAGGCGAAGCGGATGTGGCGACCATGAACCGATGCAACTACGATTACGCCACGCTGGGCAACCACGAGTTCAGCAACTCTCTCGAGCAAGTGCTGCGACTCGTGCAGATGAGCAACTTCCAAACCGTATGCGCGAACCTGCGCTCTCGCGACACGGGCGAGCCGCTGGTTCCGCCGTTCGCGATGACTCAGGTCGGCGAGCTGCGCGTGGCGCTGTTCGGGCTGGTGATGACCGACACGCAGAACTATCGCGGCGCGCGCGAGCGCGTGCAGGTCTTGAACCCCTTCGAGGTCGCCCGCGAGCTTGTGCCACAGCTGCGTCAGCAAGCCGATGTGGTGGTCGGCGGACACTCGCATACGCGCTTGGCGGAGCCGCGCTTCGTGGAGTGGCAGCAGAAAGCCCCTGTGAATCTCGGCGGCACAATCATCGTGCAGGCGCACCAGTGGGGCGGCGAACTCGGTCGGCTCGACCTGCTCTTCTGGCGCAACCTCGATACGCAACGGTTGGAGCTCGTCGGCTATAAAGGGCAACTCATCCCCATTACCGATGCAACCCGCGAGTGCCCCGACACCAAACGCGTGTTAGACCGCTATTGGAAGCGG
>JBKBKS010000208.1:0-2448 GCA_046294565.1 Fimbriimonadales bacterium | reverse complement strand
ACCCCGGGGGTGTGTCGTTGCTTGCGGTGTTTGTTTGGTGGTGGGGGGGGGCGCGGCGGTGCGCGGGCTCCCGTCCCCTCGCCAGCGTCGCAGCCATCGGCGTGGCAGGACTAACCTTTCTGATAGTTTGCCCCGGCGTGTGGGCAGACTCCGAGCGGTTTTGGCGTCACTTCTGGTACGAGGTGCGCCATGTGGGTCAGGGTCACGGCGCGATTTTCACCGACACGGGGCTGGGCTGGCTCTATCACATCCGTCCCAACCTCAGCGTCGGCTTCGGCGCGGCGGGGCTAATCGCGAGCCTTGCGGGTTGGCTGTTTTACAGGCGTGAGCGTGCGCTGTGGGGCGTTGGGGCGGCGACGGCGGCGTACTATCTGCTGATTGGCGCGGCGGAGGTGCGATTCCTGCGCTACACCTTCCCGCTGTTCCCCGCGCTGGCGATTGGCGTGGGGCTACTATGGGCGTCGGACGCGCCGCGCCTGCCTCGTTGGAGCGCGCCGACGCTGGCGAGTCTCGCCCTCGCGTGGCAGTTGGTGAGCGCGATTAGCCTCACCGCGTGCATGCTCCAGCCCGACGCACGCGACCAAGCCGCTCAGTGGGCGCGCGTGAACCTCCCCGAAGGCGCACGCATCGGCTTCCCCACCGTGCCGTGGTTCTACACGCCGCCGCTGTTCCCCGAAACGGGCGAGCTGCGCTGGCAAGACCGCTTGATGTACGCCCAGAACGCGCCGCGCTATCGGCTCATCCCGCTCGCGCCCCCCGAATGGAACGCCGAAGCCCTCCAAGCCGCCCTTCCCGAATACCTTATCCTCACCGAGTTCGAAACGCGCGATGTGCAGCGTATCGGGCGCGCCGACTACCAAGCCTTTATGCGTGTCGTGCAAGACCGCTACACGCATACGCACACTTTCACCAACGAGCCGCCGCTGCTCAGACGCCCAGCGAACTTCCCCCACGACCTGCTCTACATCTGCCCGACTGTGTCCGTGTATCAGCTACGCTGAGGCGGCGTGCGCTGCCCGACGCGACTCGCGTAGCGTGAACAGGGTCACTGCTATCGCGCCGACGAGCCATAGAGCCGTCGCAATCGGGCGTTGAATCCAAAACGCCAGCCCCGCCATCACCCCCCCCTGAATCAGCCAGATGACCAACGGCGTCAGCGACGGCGACGGTCGCCACGGCGGCGCTATCTTCAAATAGACCCAGCTCAGCATCCAACCCGTCGCCAGCCAGCCCAACCAGTTCTGCAGCGGCATCCCGTAGAACGGACCCTCCACCTCCCAGAACCAGTAGACGAACGCCGCTGTACCGGGCGCGTCGCGCGCAGTGGAGACCGCCGCGTCCATCGCTACATCCCACCAAGTGAGCAACACAGCCGCCGCCCACGGAACCGCCCGATGCGGAACGCCCCACAGGAAACTCACATGCAACGCAGGGTAGAGCATCATAAACCACGAGGGCGGTATCACATACGGCACATGCCCCAGAAACTTCGGTCCGAGCCGCTCGGTATACTCGTAGCCGCCGAACGGAAAGCCCGTCAGCACCCCCACGAGCTCCACACCACCCGCCAACACAACGCATATCCCCAACAGCCACAGCGTCGCCCGCCAGCCCTGCACATGCGCCATATGAAACAGCGACGCGCCTATCCCAAGCAGCACGCACAGAATGCCTAACTGCATCGATAGGCGGTTATAGTCCAGCGCAGGCAGGTTCTGGAACCCGCTAAACAGCAACCCACTGCCCACAACAGTCGCTGCCGCGACCAGCAAGTTGAGCGCCACAAAGCCATGCGCCACACGCTTGAGCATCGTCGGTTTCATCCCAACCCAGAGTCTACCCTGCAACGCACATACTGCGCCGTGGGTATCCTATGGGATGCTATGCACCGCAAGGTCTACGAAGCGACGGGCACAACCGAGAACGGCGTAACGATTGTGCTGGATACGCCGCTGCCCGTGCGCGGGCGCGTCAAACTGCAGGTGGAGACGGAGACAGGCGAATCCCCACAACGAAACCTGTGGGGATTTCTGGAGACGCTCCATGCGCGTCAGCGCGCGCGGGGGCACATCCCGCCAACCCCTGAAGCAGTAGAGACCTCCTTGCGCGAGCTGCGCGCGGAATGGCGCGACGAGCAAGATCTACCTCGATAGCGCGGTCGTAATCTACCTCGTTGAAGGGGTTGAGCCGTACTACACGCGCCTCCAAACGATGCTTGACCCAAGCGATTACTACTATGCAAGTCACTTGACGCGGTTGGAGTGTCGGGTTCTCCCCCTGCGTAAGGGCGATACGCAGCTCTTGGCGGATTACGATGCCTTCTTTAGCGACCAAATCCACGATGTTGTTGAATTGAACGCGCGGGTGATGGACCAAGCCGCCGAGATTCGTGCCTCACATCGTTTCGGCATCGCCGACTCAATCCAACTCGCCGCTGCCATCGTCTCG
>JBKBKS010000207.1:0-2451 GCA_046294565.1 Fimbriimonadales bacterium | reverse complement strand
TGTTGGCGTAGAACGAGAAGGCGGTGGCGTGCCCAATCGCGCCGATGTTGCGTCCTTTATAGGTTGCGCCGGCGGCGTGCGCGGCGTCTTCCAGCACGCGCAGGTCGTGGCGCGTGGCGATGTCCATAATCGCGTCCATCTCGCAGGGCAAGCCGCCGTAATGCACGGGCATAATCGCGCGGGTGCGGGGTGTGAGGGCATGTTCAATTCGGTTGGGGTCGATGTTGGCGGTGGCGGGGTCGATGTCTACCAGCACGGGCGTTGCGCCGACATATTCGATGGCTTCAATCGTGGCGCAGAAGGTGAGCGGGGTGGTAATCACCTCGTCGCCGTGCCCGACGCCCCACGCCGCCAGCACGAGGTGCATCGCCGCGGTGCAGGAGTTGACCGCCACAGCGTATTGCGCTCCCGTGTAGGCAGCGAACTCGCTCTCGAACTGCCGCGCGACCGCCCCCGTCGTGAGCCAGCCACTGCGCAGCACTTCCAACACGGCTTGCTCCTCCGCCGCATCCAGGTACGGCAGTGCATAGGGCAAAAACTCTGTGCGCATGGCAAGAGTGTACCTGATAGTCGGCTTAACTCGCCTGTGGCGCTGCCTCGAACAGCAGCCGGTGAAGCTCCACAGTAGGCGCGCGCTTGGAAAGCGAGAGTATCTCGATGCCGACTACCTGTTCGTGCGCGTCATAATCCACGATGATGCCTGGCGCAACTTCCTCTGAGTGCTCCACGGGCGCGTCCGTTAGGCTGAGATACAGCGCATCCGCTTCCTGATCAATCTTCAGTTTCATGGAATTGTTCTCCTCCGATCGAAAAATACTGTCACGACAAGGGGCGGCGTTTTCTTGGTGTTGATAATCACCCGCAACACCCGATTGCCAAACTCAGGAATGCGTGCAAGACGATGTTCCAACTCTGGATCCATCGAATCGGGCTCGATGATTTCTGGATTGGTCAGGGTGTATTCCATCCAGGCAATCGGGATGCGCCGCTTCTCTATGGCATCACGAGCATGCTCGGATAGACGATAATCCATGCCGCCTCACTCACCACAGCGTCGTCGTTGCCTCGTCGCTTCGTGATTATACCTTTCCAGCGCTCCACTGAATGCGCTACTATCACTTCCCGCTTTACTGTAGACCAGGGGGAAGCGATTTGGACGGTGTTGTTTGCGCGACTCTGCAGCTCCGTTGAGGAGCGACTAACCTATCATAAGACGATACTCATTCATCAGACGCTGGGGCGTATGCCAGAACTGGCGCGTGCAGACGAAGCCGAGCTTTTGATAGAAGGCGTTCACGGCGTCGTTGTCGTGGGCGTCGGTCGTGAGGGCAACCTCGCGCATGCCGAGTTGCTGGGCTGCGCTGACGAACGCTTGCACAAGTTGCTTGCCGACGCCGCGCCCTTGCGTGTTGGGGGCTACCGCCAGCGATGCGAGCTCGGCAAGGTGGGGCGCGTCGGACTCAATAGAAAGGTTCTCGGCGCGGCGGAGGCTGCTAAGGGCGCGTCGCCACAGGCGGGGGCGCCATAGGAGATGGCTCGCGGCGGCGCCAGCAAGGGCAAGTTTGCGTTGGCGGAGGTGCGCATAGAAGCGAGGCGGGTTCGCAAAGCCTGCCACGAAGCCGAGCAGCTGCCCCTCGCGCTCAGCCACCAGAAAAATCGGCTGCGCGTATTCCAGCACAGCGCGGTAATAGCCCCGCAGGAAGCGCGGTCCCAACTCGGTCATCAGAAAGCCCTTGAACGCTTGCTGATGCACCCGCACAATCGCTTCCAAGTCCCGCTCACTTACAGGGCGCAGAGTCAGTGGGGTCGCCTCCATATAGCAGCTCGCAGTAGAGTTGACGGTACTGTTCCAGCATTCGCTCTTCGGTGTAGTGTTCCATGAAGCGTTGGCGGGCGGCGTCGGCGTAGGGGCGCGCCTGCTCTGGGTACAACAACCACTCGCGGAAGGCGTCGGCGAGCGCGTTGGGGTCTTTCGGGGGGACGAGTCGCGCGGTGCGCCCGTGATCGGTCGCCTCCAGATTGCTGCCGATGGTGGTGGTGATAATCGGTTTACCCGCCGCCATCGCTTCCAGTAAGGCAATCGAAAGCCCTTCCCGGAGCGAGGGCAACGCGACGATGTCGGCAATCGCTAATAAATCGCCCACCGCTTTCCAGAAGCCGAGAAACTTCACGCAGTCGCTGACGCCGAGTTGTTGCGCCTGTCGCTCCAGCGTAGCGCGCAACGGTCCCTCGCCTGCGATGAGCACCACAAGGGGCGGAACTGCGGCGTTCTTCAGCAAGCGCGCCGCCTCTATCAAATATTCCAACCCTTTCTGCGTCGCCAGCCGACCTGTCGTGAGGATGACGCGCGTTTGAGGTTGTATTCCAAGCTGTCGGCGCAGTGTATGAGGAGGCGTTTGGGGCGCAATGCGCTGCGGTTCGATGCCGTTGGGGATTGCGCGCAACTGTTGG
>JBKBKS010000206.1:0-2455 GCA_046294565.1 Fimbriimonadales bacterium | reverse complement strand
TATTGGATGACGCCCGCGCAGCGACTGGAGCGCGCCTATCGGCATGTGTCGGCGCAGCGGTTTGAGTACTGGGACGGCAACACGACGCGCGTGGGTTTCGCAACGCTGGTGCAGAACGCGGCGGTAAGCGGCTTTGAGGCGGCAGGCGGCAGCGCGCCCACGCCCCAAGAACCCACAACGCCCGAAGCAGGCATGATTACGCTGCAACTCATCGTCAATGGGCAAGACCAAACGCTCTATATTCGCCGTATGCGCCTGCCCGATGGACGCATCGTGCCCATCCTCGCGCCCGTGTCGATAGACTCTGCAAAACGCAGCGCGAGCGGGCAGGGCAACGCCGGACTGTACCTGCTGGTGACTACCAGCACAGGCGTCTACGAACTGCGAGTGCCCACTACGGGAACCATCGGCGACACGCTGGATGTCTCATGGATGCTCACGAACGAGGTCTACACAAACTCCGTCCGTCGACGGCTCAGCGGCAACGACCTCGCGCAAGATAGCAACGGCAACCTGTTGCAGCCCATCCTGTTCAAACCGCGACAGGCGCGCTACCTCATCAACGGGAATGTGATGATTGTCAACGCCTACAGCGGTTCAACTCTGGTGCGCTCGGGCAACAACATCGCGCCGCGCGAGTTTCCTGGCGAGGTGTTCGAAATAGACGCTGACGATTACCGCCCGAACCAAGACAATCTTGGGTTCGGCAACAGCTCCATCGTTTGGAGCACGCTCGATCGCCCGGAACTGAGCGGTTCATATCAGCTGCGCAAGCCCAGCTCAGCCGATAGGGGAGGTTTTTAGGCTATGGTAGGACACAGGAGACTGGACATGAAGCGGACACTGATTGGGATGGCGCTCGGAGCGGCGATAGTTTCGCTGTCGCTCGCTCAAGACAGTTGGAGTACGCATCGCGGGAGCAATCAGCGCACGGGCACAACCACCAACGCCCGCAATAGCACCGCGCACTTCCTGCTCGCGTGGACGCTACCCGACGCTGGCTCGGTGCGTCGACCCACAATCGTCGACAACGACAACGCCGTCCTCACCAGCTCGACGCCCCCAGGCGTGTGGAGGACCCCCAGCGCGTCTGAACAGGCGGTTGACCCCTACCGAGCCGATGTGAACACGACCAACCCGTATCAGTACGCCGAGTGCGTGCGCGAGCCGATTAACCCCAGCGACCCTGCGCCCACCATCGCCCGCTTCACCTGGCGCAGCGGGCAGCTGCCGCCGGGCTACTACCGTATCTTTGTCTATGTGCCCAGCGCTGATACGCGCATCGGTGGGCTGCCCGTGCCCTACGCGCAACAAGCCGAGTACCAGGTCGCCGATGCGACAGGCGCGTCCACCACTCTCTTCCTGAACCAGACGCTGGGCGGCTGGCAACCGCTGGGCGACCGCGTGTTCTACCACGACGGCAGCACCGAAATCGTCGTTACACTCAGCAACCTCATCCGCCTTGCCAGCCCCGACTACCCGCTGGCACTCACGCCGATTGTGGCGGCGGACGCCGTTCGCTTCGTGCCCGACTACGGCACGGTGCAAGCTTCGCCCGTTGCCATTCGAAGCCCGCTTGATCCTGGCAACCATTTGGTGTATATTGCGAATGGCAACGGCACGATTACCTGCGTGGAGAACCCTGTCGCCACGCGCGGCGCGCGCGTGCGCTGGACGCTCCGCGTGCCCGACCTGCCTGACCAAGCCGCTGGGCAAGTCTACGACGATGAGGACTCCAACTTCACAGCAGGGCTGTTCACGCCCAACAGCGCACTGGACGACCGCTACGAGCGTCTCTATCACGAAATCGCGCCCACCAACGACGCAGTCAACATCCAACGCGCCTACTGGAAAATCCAAGTGCCCGACACGGCGCAATACTATGTGTATGCGTGGTTCCCCTCCGACGACCAAAACGCCCAGCAGGCGCAATATGTGATCGAACACGAAGGCGGCGCGCTACGCCTGCGCATCGACCAGCGCTACGGCGGACGCTGGGTGCTGCTCAATCGTATCCCTGTTGAGATGCGTAGCGGGCGCACCTACGAAATCGAGGTGAACAACTTCTCGCCTGAGGATGTAACGGCAGGCTCGCAGCGCGTGATTGCCGACGCCATTCGCGTGGTGAAGGCGGATGGGCTGAGCAACGCGGTCTTCACAACGCCTGCCGTGGGGCAGGTGCGCGTGCGCGAAGGGAGTAGCACTGTCACGCGCTGGGTGGTCGTGTTCGGCGCACAGAACGGCGCGGTCTACGCCGTCGACGCGCTCGGCGACGGCGAGAACGGCACACGCCGCGGCGAGACCAAAATCTACTGGATTGTCAAGCCCGCCAGCGCCACCAGCTTCAGCTACGCCTCGCCGCTTATCCTCGAAAACGACAACCTCGTGGCGATTGGAAACCCCGCTGGCTCGGTCTACCTCATCAACACCGACCTGAACCCCAACAACCCCAGCA
>JBKBKS010000205.1:0-2511 GCA_046294565.1 Fimbriimonadales bacterium | reverse complement strand
CCAGGTATCGTATCGGCGCGCCGCGCAGGGGGCGCAACAGCACTTTGCCTGCGTTGTAATCGATGCCGTACTCGAACAGGCGGATGGCGGGGCGTTGGTACTCAGAGTCCAGAACGAGGCGTCGCATGGGGGCGCCCGTGACGGTAAGGTACTCGTCGGGCAGTCCGCTGCCTGTACTCGCTTGGGCTATCGGCGCGAACAGCGTGGTGTAGACAATCCCCTCAGTAAGCTCGCTGCGGCTACCGAGCGTGGGACCGGGCAGTCCCAAGTTCACGCGCTCGCCTGTAATCCTGCGGAAGCGGTTCACTCCGCTGGCGTACTCTGTGGGGAAGCCGCTGGGCAGGTTCGGCTGCACGCCCAAGTCGTTCGGGTCGATGGACGGATCGATGACCAGAATCGGCTCGCTGCCTGAGAAGTCGTAGCGGGTGGGCGCAATCAGGCGCGGCAGGTTCGCCGCACGCGATTTGAGCCGTTCCATCTCTTGTTGCGCGAGGCGCGAGGCGGCGTCGCTCTGCCCCGAACGCTTCAACGCCAAGAAGCCGCTCGGATACAGGCGAACGAACGCCAATATCGCTATCGCCAAGATTCCCATCACCACCAGCACCTCGACCAGCGAGGCGCCGCGTTGTTGTCTACCTATGCCTACCATTGTTATCGCCCCTTGTGGCACGGACATTCCTATCCGTGCGCAGTATGCTTGGACAAGAATGTCCAAGCCACACTCGTAGCACAAGCATGCCTGCCCGTGCAATCCTGCACCTTCACGGCACGGACAGGAATGTCCGTGCTACGGGGTGCAGGCACTCCGCAGTGGTCGCGCCGCGTTATGGGCGCATCGTGTACGGGGACTGGAACATCTGGACGGAGTCCATCACCTTCACATTCCCCGTCAGGAACAGCACGATGTCGCTCTTGGCGCGGTTCGGTACATTACCCGAATAAGAACGATGATAGCTACACCAAGTGACCACAGCGGTTGTGTCGGGGTTGCGATAACCGAGCTGGCGCGGGTTGTCGGTGGGTTTGGGACCTATCGGGTTGTCAAAATAGCCTAAGCCATAGTTTGTCGCTCCTTGATTCAGCTGATTTTCACGCGTATTGAGTTGTTGATCCGACCAGAAAAGCGTGTAGTGCAGTTCGTGGTTGCTACTTTGCCCGATGCGTCCTGTGGAGTAGCTGTCGTAGCGGTAGAAGCACACGGCGGGGCTGCTGTTGTCGTCGGGGCGCAGGCGCACAGGCTGACCTGCCCGCGCGTGCCCTTGAGGATAGACCGCCGGTGTGATGAGGCGTTTATCGTCGATGGGGTTGTTCGGGCAGAGGAAGATTTCGTCGTTCCTGAGGTAGTTGCCGAGCGGTTTCGGCGCGAGGTTGAACGGCACAGCCTGTGCAGGGTTGCAGGTCAGGTTGCCGTTGGCGTCTACCGCGTATGCGCCCAGCACAGGCGGGTAGGCGCGAAAATCGTCTTTGTAGTTTTGCAACGCCACGAAAATCTGGCTGAGGTTCGACGAGCAGCGATTCTTGCGCGCGTTCTCGCGCACCGTGCCCGCCACAGGGAAGATAATCGCCGCCAGAATGGCAATTATCGCGATTACCGTCAGTAGCTCTACCAGCGTAAATCCTCGTCTCATCGTCGTGCCCCTTCGTCCTCACCGCCTTAGACAGCGGTTGTCTGATGTCAGGTTCCCACCCTAATTATGACACAGCACGGCTTTCTCCTGCAAAAGCACGCACACAAAGCGCCGCACTCCTCTACTCCTGAACGCTTGCTTTTTGAACAGGTTGCTCCCGTACAGGCTTCAGCAACCACGCCGACGCGAGGAAATACATCGGCGTAAGCAGAAATATCCACCGCCAGCCCACGCCCAGCCCATACCGCGCGTTCAGCCAGTCGCCCAACGGTCCCGCAAGCAGCGGCGCGACCACCTGCGGCATCGTCATCGCGATATGCCAGATTGCCATATACCGCCCCGATTCGCGCGTCGGCACGAGGTTGCTCGCCAACGCCCAGTCCACCGCCGCATACGCGCCCCACGCCACGCCAAACAGCGCGCCCGTGAGATACACCAAAATCAGGCTCTGCGCACTCAGAAACAGCCCCGCGCAGGCGCACATCAGCCCGATACAGGCGTAGATAACCTGCTTTTTGCTCATCCGATCGGCAAACGCGCCCGCCAGCCAGTTGCCCAGCACGCCCGTGAGCGTCGCCGTCGCCATAAACCCAAACGCATGCGGCGGCGCGGCGCCCTTCAGCCCTATCGTGTCGCGCAGATAGAACTCCAGAAAAAAGAGCGCGGTGAAAAAACCCATGTTAAACACGAAGCGCGAGACCACCACCCAGCGGAAGTTGGGCAGCTCGCGCAGCCAGATGTTCACGAACAGCGTCAGACGCAACCGTTTCTCGTCGGGGTGGTTCGGTCGCCACGGCGGCTCGTGCATCCCCAGCACCGTCCAGAGCATCGTTATCAGCAAAAAGAGGGCGAGCATCACGCCCACAATCAATAAGCGGTTTGA
>JBKBKS010000204.1:0-2531 GCA_046294565.1 Fimbriimonadales bacterium | reverse complement strand
CGGCGGCGGATTTGAACTCAAGTGGGTGAAAGTCGGCGATCGACGCATTTGGGGTTTTTGGCATACAGGATGTGGTGTGTGCGCAGCCGTGCAAAGCTCAACGGGTAGTATCTCGTCGTTTCAGATGTCGTCGAACGAACGGTTAGTTAAGAAATGAGGGGGCGGTAGTCGCCGTAGCAGCGGCGTGTTGGCATGGCGCTGATAACTGATAGGCTACTCGTTCCACACGGCGTCTATCTGCGCGTTGAGGAACGCCAGCGATTGACGGAAGCCCTCGTCGCCGCGCGGCTGACCGTCCTCGATGCTCAGGTAGCCTGTGTAGCCGTGCGCCTTCAGAATCTCCAGCAGGGGGCGGAAGGGGACCATGCCCTCGCCCAACACGCTGTGCTGGTACTCGCCGGGCAATCGGTCGCCTGCATGCACATGATGTACCTTGTGCGCCACACGCTGCAGCAGCGCCACAGGGTCTGCGCCCGTCATCAGCGGGTTCGCAAAGTCGAAGTTGACGCGCACATCGGTCGGCTCGATCTGCTCGAAAATCTGCAGGAACCGTTCGTGGGGGTGCGTGAAGTCCTCGCGCGTCCACAGGCGGTCTTTGTAGTGGTTCTCGTAGCAGGTGTAGACGCCGTGTGGGAGGGCGTACTCTGCCAGTTGGACGAGGCATTCTACGGCGTACTGCATGGCGTCGTAGGGGTCTATGGCGTCGTGGTTCATTCCGGCGGTAGCGCGCACGGCGTTTGCGCCGAGCGTCGCCGCCCAGTCCACACGCCGTTTCATGGCGTCCAGTTCGGCGGCGCGCACGGCAGGGTCGGGATGAGTGAAGTCGGGCGCGCAGGTGATTTGGCTCACGCGCAGCCCGTGCGCGTCCAGCGCGGCTTTGACGGTCAACAGGTTCGCCTCGCTCAGGAAGGCGTGATAAATCTCCACTGCCGACACGCCCAGCCCGCGCGCTTGACGCAGCCACTCCTGCACGCTGAGTTGCCCCTGTAGGATTGGCGCAATCAGGCGCACGGGCATCCACGCAATCGTCGGCTTAGCCATCCTTGAGTAGGCGATTGATGCGGTCGGCGTCGCGCAGCGAGGGGTCGTCCACGAAAATCAGCTTCGGGATGCGCTTGAGGTGCAGTCGCTTGCCCAGCAGCCCCTTGATGTACCCAGCCGAATGTTGGAGCGTATCGAGGGTGCGGAGGCGTCGTCGTTCATCGCCCAGCACGCTTACATACACAGTCGCCTGCGAGAGGTCGCGCGCGACCTTCACGCCTGTTATCGTTGCCACTCCGAAAGCCTGTCCTGATAGTTCCGTCAACAGCACCTGACTAAGCTCGGTTGTCAGGAGCGATTCCAGTCGTTCCATGCGTCCGCCCATCGGCGTCCTCCTTGTTAAAGTAGCTCTAAATGGCTTTCCAAAAGCATGATACGCCCTTCCGTTTGTAGGCGTTCCAGCACGGTGTCCAGCACGCGGTTGACAAAATCGGTCTGGTTGCTCACACACGCCATTGCTAGGCACGCTCGCTGATACAGGTCTTGGTGGTCGACTTCTGCGATGGAGAGGTTGAAATCGTTGCGCAGGCGCGTGATGAGGCTCTGCACCACTTGTCGCTTCTCCTTCAGCGAGCGACAACCGCCTATGTAGAGATCGACGGTCAAAACGCCAATCCGTGCCGCCATCGTTAGAAGTATACCTGTCGAGAGGTAGAATTATGCGAGCTGTGGTGTGCCCTCTGGCACCGCGGGATGGTGCGATTTTGATGGACGCGCTGAGCGAACGGCAGTGGCTGCTCTTTCTGAGTTTATTGCCCGATGTAGGGCGCAAGACGCTACGGCAGGTGTTGGAGCGTCAGTGGGTGCGCCGTGAGACGCCGAGCGAGGTGTTGAACCTGCCCGTTGAAACACTGCGCGAAGTGTATCAGCTGCCGCCGCGCGCGGTGCAGGCGATTCGCGAGGCGTATGCCGAGCATCTGGCGACTGCCCTACGCTTAGAGGCGCACCTGACGCGCTGCGGCGTGCGCTGGTTCAGCTGCCAAGACGCCGCCTACCCCCGCGCGCTGGACGACATGCCCGAACCGCCCGCAGTGCTGTTTGCCTACGGCGCCTATGCCCTGCTGGATGAGCCGTGCTTCGCGCTGCTGGCGTCGCATAATGTGTCGGCGCAGGGGCTAAGCGCGTTGGAGCAGGTCGCCGCGAGCCTCATGGCGCAGGGGTTCACCCCGATTGTCAGCGCGACGCAGCCTGCCTACCAACGCGGCTTGCTGTGCGCCGTGCGCCAAGGCGCGCCCTATGTGTTGACGCTGGATCGAGGGTTGCTCAGCGCGTTCGGCGAGGACTTGCGCAAAGAGCCGCTCCAGCAGGCGCGGATATGGCAGGCGGAGTTTGATCCGCAGCATGCGCTGGCGATTAGCCCGTTCCGCCCGCGCGACGGCTGGGTCGCCCTCAACAGCAAGTACCGCGACGCGCTGATTGGCTACCTCGCCAGCGCCGTGATTGTCATCGAGGCGCGACCCGACGGCAACATCGTGCAACTCTGCCGCGAA
>JBKBKS010000203.1:0-2553 GCA_046294565.1 Fimbriimonadales bacterium | reverse complement strand
CGCTGCCGAGCGAGTTAGACGCGCTGCAGCGGCTGCTGACAATCTTCGAACGGCTCAGCAGCTCGTCGCTGGACGAGGCGATACGCTTGGCGCACGAGTTTCGCGAGGCATGCAAAGCCTTGGAGGGCGGCGTGGAGGAGCGCTCGGCGCGCGCCGCGCTCGCGCTGGGGCTGGAGTATCTCATCCACTGGTATCGCGACAGCTTGAGCACCAACTACGAGGGCGCGCCGCTGCGGTTCGTCTCGCGCCAAGACGCCCTGCGCCAACTGGCGCGACGGTTCAGCCTCTCCGAGCGCGCACGCGACCTTCAGGCAATAACCGATGCGCGCCGCGCCATCCTCGGCAACGCCAACGCACAGATGGTCACAGAATATCTATTCATTCAACTCTTGAAGATGTAGGGACGGCACGGGCGCGCACTGCCAACTACTCATCCAACAGAGTGCGCAGATCTTCTTTGCTAATCTCCGTGTCGCGCAAGATTTTGCTGAGCAAACCTACTCCGATGGTCTTGCCAGAGTGTATCGGCACAGTCGTTGTGCGTCCCTCAGGATGCGTCAGCGGGCAGTGGCTACTGCGTTGGCGCACGACCTCATTGGCTACAGGGCGCCTGTCCACTTGAACCTACTGGTTTCAGAGTGGGGTATAATTCTCTTGCATGAAGGAGGGCGTGCTGATGAAACGCTTCATAATCGCGAGCCTTGCGCTCGTATGGGGATTGCAGATAGCAGCGTCGCAATCAAGCCTGCAGTTCAAACTGGAAGGGCTTCGGGGCTCTGTGCTAACACTGGACGGCTCCGACGACGGCAAATGGGTCGTGTCGGGCGCTTCGGACTCCCTACAGGAAACGGGACTGCTTAAAATCTGGTTCACCCCTGAAGACAGGCCTCTCCAACCGCTCTCTATGCCTACCTACCGCGCGGTGAACAGTGTGTGTTTCTTGCCGAATCGTGCAGTGTTCGCCTACACAGGCGTAGACACCCCCCTGACCCTGATGGACTATCGCGAAGTCGGCGGCTTGTGGGATTGGCGTGTGTGGGCGACGCTGGGCGTGTGGGGCGATTCGATGGACATCGCGCCTGAGTTCAGTGCGGCGGCGGTTGCGCAGGGCGCGAGTGTCGTGGTGCTGCGAGGCGTGCTGCCGTACACCCTGCAGCCAGGTCAAGGTTTTTCGGTGAAAGTTGCATTCTCGCCTGATGGCGCGCTGCTGGCGACAGGAGGCGCGATAACCTTTGGCGGTTCTGCCATGCTCTGGCGCGTGCACAACCTGAGCTTAGAGCAGACGCTGCTCACAACCGCGCCTGTGGAGGCGTTGGCGTTCTCGCCGAACGGCGCACTGTTGGCGACTGGCGATGCGAACGGCGAGCTGCGCCTGTGGAATCTGGGCAACAATGCCTACTTGCAAGTGCAGGCGCACACGGGCGCGATTCGAGCGGTTCGGTTTGCGAATGGCGGCGCGTTCCTCGCGACAGGCGGCGACGACGGCTATGTGCGGTTCTGGAGCGCTGCCGACCTGAGCTTGCTGGGCGCCATCAACACGCGCGTCGCGTCGGCGTGGGGGGCATATAGCAGCGGGCGCGTGCTGAGCCTCTACATCACGCCCGACAACCAGCACCTTTACACAGGCGGCGACTTCGGGCGGCTCGACCGTTGGCGCATCGGCACGCTGGCACACGATAAAGAACTCGCGCGCCAGTGGAGCATGGCGGGCTTCCGCACGGGAACCCACGAGCTGTGGGTCAGCAAGGCGGAACAGACGCGCGTCTACGATGCGCAAGGCGCACTCACGGGGCGCACCCCGCTGCAGGGCGTCTTCTCCCCTGATAAGCGATGGGTGATTCAGGGGAACCGTGTTGTGCGCGTCGCCGACGGACAACCTGTGCTGACCAGCGGAAGCGACTTCACGGGCGTCTTCGCCCCGAACTCGCAGTATGCTCTTCTCCAATCGGGCAGCACCCTCGCCGCCTACCGCACCGATACTTGGACACGCCTGTGGCAACAGTCCGGGCTGTACCTCCAACTCCCTGTGCAGTTCAGCCGCGATGGTAGACGGTTCTTGATGGAATCCAAACTCTACGACACCGAGACGGGCGCAGTGCTGGGGCAATACACAGGCGAGCCGACGGCGCTCTCCCAAGATGGGCGGTTCGTGGCAGAGTATGAGATGGCGGCGCCTCGCACGGCGGAAGTGCGCCTCTATGCAGTAGGCAACTCCACGCCCATTTTCAGTGCGCCCATTGAGGTAGACCGCGGGAGCAACAACACGCTGGAACTGCACTTCGCGCTGGGCGACCAGCGGCTGTTCCTGTTGAAGGACGACCTGCTGTATGCGTGGGACACTGCAACGGGCGCAGCTTTGTGGACGATGCCCGTCTACGCGCCAGCGATGCTGGTGGTCGCGCCCAACACACGCTATCTTGCCCTTGTGGAGCGCGACGCGGAGGAAGTCGGCGCTCGAGCGGATTCGACCGATGGGCAGAAGAAACGTCTTCAGGGGGTCTTCATCGTGCAGGACAATCGAGCGATCTTTCGTCCGGTCGAGACGGGGATCTC
>JBKBKS010000202.1:0-2716 GCA_046294565.1 Fimbriimonadales bacterium | reverse complement strand
GGCAATCTCGGCGAGGTTGCGGCTGGCGTGGGCGGCTTGGTCATACGCGCCGTTCTCTCGCATCAGCGCGTCGTACGCGCCGCCAGCGAGAGCCACCAGTTTCTCGGCGTGGGTGAGGCGTCGCGCTTCGGTTTCCAGCTGCTCATCTTCGCCTGCTTGCAGGTTCGCTTGGCGTATCTCGTCCACCTGAAAGCGGTATAAGTCCAGCATCTGCTCGCGTTCGCGGGCGCGCGCGGTCAGCTCTTGCAGTTCGCGTTCGGCGCGGCGCAGGGCTTGCACGGCTTGGGCGACTTGCTCGCGTTGGCGCAGCGCAGGCTCGCCCAGCCAGCGATCCAGAAACTCCAAGTGGCTGCTGAACTTGAGCAGCGACTGATGCTCGTGTTGACCGTGCAAATCCACTAATCGCTCGCCGATGGCTTTGAGGGTACTCAGCGGCGTCGGTCGCCCGTTGACCCGCGCCAGCGAGCGTCCGCCCGCTTGCACCTCGCGGCTGAGATAGAGCATGCCCTCTTCAAGGTCGACCCCCAGCTCGCTCAGCAGGGCGTGCAGGTCAGGGTCGTTGGGAACCTGAAACACGGCGTTCACGCGCAGTTTCTCCGCGCCTGCGCGGATGAGCGTCGGGTCGGCGCGCTCGCCCAGCGCGAGGTTCAGCGCGTCCAACAAGATCGACTTGCCTGCCCCCGTTTCGCCCGTGAGCGCGTTCAGCCCCGCCGCGAAACTCACCTCCAAGCGGTCGATAATCGCCAAGTTCTCGATGTGCAGCATGTGCAACATCACGAAAATTGTACCTGATGTACGGCTGAACCGTGCGGTTTCGGGCGCGTCTAAGAGGCTGAAACCTGCATAGCGGGTTCTGTGTAGGCTATAATAGCGTTGGAGGCGACGATGGACGAGCAGACACAGCAGGCTCAGGGCGCGCCGTTGTGCGAGCGCGCGGGGGGCGATTTTTGGGCGGCGGAGCTGTCCCGTCGCCAGTTCTTGAAGGCGGGCTTGACGCTGGTGGCGGTGGGATTGGCGGCGCCGCCATGGCTTGCGCGGATCGCACACGCCGACGCACAACGGCTGCAGCAAGGCAAACACCTGCCCAACGACCGTATCATGGTCGTGCTACAACTAACAGGCGGCAACGATGGACTCAACACGGTGATTCCATACCGCGACGAGCTGTATTATCAGGCGCGTCCGACTCTTGCCATCGCCGAGTCGCAGGTGGAGCCTCTCGATGAGCGGTTGGGGCTGCACCCAGCCCTGAAGCCGCTCAAGCCGCTCTACGAGCAGCGCGCGCTGGCGATTGTGCAAAATGTGGGCTATCCGAACCCGAACCGCTCGCATTTCCGCTCGATGGAGATTTGGCAGACCGCCGACCCTGACGGGCACAGCCGCTATGGATGGCTGGGCAAGTATCTCGACGCGCTCACCGACGCGGCGGCGAACCCTGTGATGGCAATCAGCTTCACGCAGGAGTTGCCGCTCGCCCTGCATGCCAAAACCGCACAAGTGCCTTGCTTCGCCAGCCTCGCCGACCTGCAGGTGATGACGCGCGACCCCGAGCTGGAGCGCACCATCAAGCGCCTCACCCAAGCGGACGAGCGCAAGATGGACGCCCCTGCCGCCGTCATTCGCCAATCGACGCGCACGGCGCTGGAGGCGATGGAACAGCTGCGCGAGCGCATCCGCAACTATCAGCCCCACGCCCAGTACACCAACGACCCGTTCGGGCGCGGGTTGCAGCAGGCGGCGCAGATTATCGCGACCTCGCCGCAGACGCGCGTGCTATATGTATCGGTGAACGGGTTCGACACGCACGCGGGTCAGGCAAGCACGCACCAACGCTTGCTGGAGCAGTTCGCGGGCGCGGTCAGCGCGTTCTACGCCGATTTGCAGGCAATAGGCAAAGCCGACAAGACGCTGCTGATGGTCTTCTCCGAGTTTGGTAGGCGCGTGCGCGAGAACGACAGTCTGGGCACGGATCACGGCGCCGCCGCGCCGATGTTCTTGCTCGGCGGGCGCGTGCAGGGCGGACTGCACGGCGACCCGCCCGACCTGCGCAACCTCGACGGCAATAACGACCTACGGATGCAGCTCGACTTTCGGCGCGTGTACGCAACCGTGCTGGAGTGGCTCGGCAGCGACCCCGAAGCGGTGCTGGGTAAAGGGTTCAGCCCGCTCGCGCTCGTGCGCGTCTAACGCGCCACGCGCCTGCCGTCGTACACAGGCGATATGCGCTTCTGCTGGCGGATGTAGTCTGCCACCACCTGCAGTCGCCGCTTGCCCGTGTCCACATAGGCAATCCCCATCGGCTTCAAGGCGCGCTCGGCGAAGTAGGAGTTCGTCGTGCCCTTGTAAACTCGGTCGTCCTCTATCGGTTGCCCGTTGATGGTCGCCTCCACCAGTTGGCGGTTCTGCGTGCGGTAGCGGATGCCGCTCACCGTGGGGCGATGCTCTTCCAGTAGCCGCTTCAAATCGCGCCCTGTGATTTCGAAGCGCACGATGGTATTGCCGAACGGCAACATCCGCGCGAGGTCGTAGTAGCGAATGGCGCCGCGCGCAAGCTCGATGCGCACGCCGAACATGTTCTGCAGATCGAACTCGCTGCCGAAGGTCGCACGCACGGCGTCGCAGACCAGGTTGTAGTGCGCGAGGTCATCGCCGCGCTGCACGAAATCGTCGGTCGCTTCGCCCACAATCCGCCCGTACTTGCCCGAAATCCGCTTCC
>JBKBKS010000201.1:0-2729 GCA_046294565.1 Fimbriimonadales bacterium | reverse complement strand
AGCTGCTGAGCGCACGATAGAGCATCGTGGAGGTTCCGCCGCCTGCAGGAATAATGCCCACCCCCACCTCTGGCAAGCCGATGTAGGTCTCCGCGCTGGCGACCACGCGGTCGCAGTGCATCGCCAACTCGCACCCGCCGCCCAGCGTGTAGCCGAAAGTCGCCGCCGCCACAGGCACTTTCGCATAACGCAGGCGCAGCAGCGAGTCTTGGAACGCCTTGCCGCCCATCAGCAGCTCGTCGAAGTCGCCTGAGCCAATCATCATCAAGAACAGCTGCAGGTTGAACCCCACCGAGAAATGCTCGCCGATGCCCGTGACCACCAAGCCGACGCCCTCGCGCTCGGCGCGATCCGCGCCTTTGTAGAGCATTTCCATCACGCCGGGACCTAACACATTCATCTTGCTGTGGAAGCCGACGCAGAACACGCCATCGCCGAGGTCGTAAATTGAGGCGTCGGCGTTGCGCTCCACTTCGGGGCAGTGGCGCGCCATGTTGAGGGGGGTGAGAAACTCAGGGTCCGGTCGGTAGGGCGCGACTTGCCCTGCGCCCAGCCACACATAGACGGTTGTGTCGCCTGTGTCGGCGGCCTCGTAGAACGCTTTGCGCCCGAAGCTCCGCAGGCTCTGCACCATCTCGGGAACCTGCATGCCCTCGCGCTCCATGCGTTCGGCGGTCTCGCGCACGCCCAGCGCGTCCCAAGTTTGGAACGGTCCAATCTCGCGGTTGAAGCCCCACTTAATCGCGTGGTCAATCGCGATGGGGTCGTCGGCGAGGTCGGGCGCGTGCTGGGCGGCGTAGCGGAGCATCTCGGCGTGCAGTCGCCACAGGAACTGCCCCTCGCGGCTGTCGTGGTTCACCAAGGCGCGCAGGCGCTCCTCCAGAGGCAGCTTCTCCAGTGGCTCCAGGTGCGCGAATTTCGCCTTCTGGCGCGGGCGGTACTCATAGGTGTTGAGGTCTAACGCCTCGATACTGCCGTCTTTCTGGCGGCGGTAGAATCCTGCGCTGGTCTTCTCGCCCAGCCTGCCGTCGGCAATCATCCGTTGCACCACTTCGGGCAGGGCGAACACGCGCTTCTCCTCGTCGGTCTCCAAGCGTTCGTGCAGGTTGCCCGCCACGCTTGCCATCACATCCAGCCCCACAATATCCGCCAGTCGGAAGGTCGCGCTGCGCGGGTTGCCAATCAGTGGACCTGTCAGTGCGTCCACCTCCTCGATGGTCATGCCGAACTCCTGCATCAACGGGAACACGACCATCATCGAGTGGATGCCCAATCGGTTTGCGATGAAGCCGGGCGTATCGCGGGCAATCACGACGCGCTTACCCAGCACGCGCTCGGCGAATCGGGCGACCCCCTCCACGATGTCGGGGTCGGTCTCGCGGCGCGGGATAATCTCCAGCAGTTTCAGGTAGCGCGGGGGGTTGAAAAAGTGCGCACCAAGAAAGCGCGCTTTGACCTCGTCGCGGCAGGCGTCGCTCATTTCGTGGATGGACAACCCACTGGTGTTAGTCGACAGCACAGCGCGCGGGTTCACATACTCCTGCACGCGCGTCCACAACTCGCGCTTGATATCGGGCTTCTCCACTACCGCTTCGATAATCCAATCTGCTTCTTTCAGGCGGGGGAAATCGGCCTCGAAACCGCCGATTTCGATACGGCGAGCCAGTTCGGTCAGATAGAACGGCGCAGGTTTGAGCCTGCTCACGCGCTCCAGCCCCTGCTTCGCAAGTTCGGGCGTGAGGTCTAACAACAGCACCTGCCAGCCCACATTCGCAAGGTGCGCGGCAATCTGTGCGCCCATCGTGCCTGCGCCCAGCACGGCGGCTCTGCCTGTGGTGGTGTGTTCATTCAACATAGATAGTTGCCTCCTGTATGCACGCCGAAGTTTCGACTCGTCGGTCAAAACTCCTGCGTTGCATAGGCATGATACCTGCTGGCGCGGATGGTATAATTCACTGGATGCCACTGGTCGTTGAGGATCTGAGCGACTTGGTGAGCCTGCTGGAGGCGCACGAGGAATGGCAGTTGCCGTTGCTGCGCGTGCTTCTCAGCAAGAAGAATGTGCGCGAGCTCCTGGCGCAGGACACGGAGCTGCTGCTGATACTGCGCGGGCTGATGGTCAGCGAGGACCTCGCGCGCCTGCCTGCGCAGGTGGAAGAGGTCAAGCAAATCGCGTTGCAGGGCGCACAAATCGGCAGACAGGCTCTACAAGCCGCCGAACGCGCACAGGAAACAGCAGAACGTGCCTACCAAGCCGCTGAAGGCGCTTACGAAGTCGGCAGCCAAGCCAGCAGCGCTTCCCAAGAAGCACTGCGCCGACTGCAAATCGTAGAAGCCGATGTGGCAGAACTCAAAACAACGACAAAGCGTATGGATGGTCAACTGCGTGGTATCGATGGCAGACTTCGCGGCGAGGAGTATCAGCGTCGCATTCGGCGCATCGCTCGGCAGCTGTTCAACGGCGGCGAGGGGGGAACCCCAGAAGAGCCGCATGTAGAGCAAAAGCTCTCGCAGTGGCTCGCAGGACGCCTCGACCTCACCGCTCGCGTGAAAGATATGCACAACCCTGCGCTTTCCGACCTCATCTGGTGGAAGGGCGAGCGCGTGGCTGTGGTGGAAGCGTCGCTGAAGGTGAACGGCGAGGACATCCGACGCGCGTGGCTCCGCGCAGAAACCCTACGCGAGGCAGGCGTCGACGCCGTGCCGTGCGTCATAGGCGACGAATGGGC
>JBKBKS010000200.1:0-2835 GCA_046294565.1 Fimbriimonadales bacterium | reverse complement strand
AACGTGACGACGATGAGTTGGAGCTGGGCAAGCGTCGGGCGGTGCGTCGGCGGCGCAGGAATGTCTGCCCCGAGGATAGCTACTTCGACTACAAAGATGTGGCGACGCTGCGGCGGTACATCACGATGGAGCGCGGCAAAATTTTACCGCGCCGCCAGACACACCTGTGCGCCAAGTGCCAGCGTCGCTTGGCGTTGGCAATCAAGCGTGCGCGCGAGCTCGCGCTGCTGCCCTATGTGGCGTCGTGAGAGGAGCGCGCCATGCACCCCTTAGATGAACGCGGACGGCTCAGCCAGCTGGATCCGCACGGCATGATGGCGCTCACGCTGGACTTCCCAGCGCAGTGCGAGCGCGCGATGGAGATTGCCAGCCGTGCGCCGTTGCCCGCGCTGCCCCGCGCGCCGCGCCAAGTGCTGGTGTGCGGGATGGGCGGCTCGGCTATCGGCGGCGACTACCTGCGCGCCCTGTTCGAAGAGTACGGCGACCTGCCCGTGCAGGTCATCCGCGACTACCAACTGCCCCGCAGCGCCGACGCGCACACGCTGGTCTTCGCCGTGAGCTATTCGGGCAACACGGAAGAGACCTTGGCATGTTATCATCAGGCGCGTGCGCGTGAGGCGATGATAATCGCCGTCTCCAGCGGCGGCGAACTGCAACAGCGCGCCCACGCCGACGGCGTCCCACATATCCAAGTGCCCGGCGGTCAGCCCCCGCGCACCGCGCTCGGCTACCTGTTCATCCCGCTGATGCAACTCGCCCAACGACTGAACCTCCTGCCCGACCTGAGCCAGCCCTACGCGCACATGCTCACCCGCCTCGTGCAGACCCGCGCCGCGCTGCAGATGGAAGTCCCCTACGAACAGAACCCTGCCAAGCAGCTCGCGCACGCGCTCTACAAGCGCATCCCCCTGATTTACGGCTCCGGCGGACCGCGCGCCGCCGTCGCTATGCGCTGGAAAGGGCAAATCAACGAGAACGCGAAACAGCACGCCTTCGCCTACACCTTCCCCGAACTGAACCACAACGAGATTCTCGGCTGGGTCAAGGCGTCCGAACAAGCCCCCCACTGGAGCGTCGTCGTGCTGAGCGACCCCGACGATAGCCCCAAAATCCGCACGCGCATCGAGGTCACCCGACGACTCGTGGGCGAACGCGCCGACTGGCGCGAACTCACCGCCGACGGCGCCGCCTCGCTCGAACGCATGATGTACCTCACCTACTTCGGCGACTTCGTGAGCCTCTACCTCGCCCTGCTCAACGGCGTCGACCCCGAAAACATCGACTACATCAATATCCTGAAATCGGAACTCGCCCGAATACCCTAACGAAGGAGGATCACTCAATGGCAGCAGCACACCATGTATGCGGCGGTCTCATACTCTCGGAGACCCACACCGACGCGGTGATGTATACCTACCGCGTCAAGCATGTGATGCACATGACGCGCACCAAGTTCCAAGATGCGTGGATTGTGGAGCTGGAAGGCTACGGCAAATCGCTGTTTTTAGATAAGAAGATCCAGTCGGCGTTGCTGGACGAGTATATGTTCCACGAGCCGATGGTGCAGCCGGGAATGTTCACGCACCCGCGCCCGCAGCGCGTGCTGGTGGCTGGCGGCGGCGAGGGCGCGACCCTGCGCGAAGCCCTGCGCCACAACACCGTGCAGGAAGCCGTGATGGTCGACATCGACGAGCAACTGGTGCGCCTGTGCGACGAATGGCTGCCCGAATGGCACCAAGGCGCGTTCCAAGACCCCCGCACGACGCTCATCTTCGACGACGCCCGCGCCATCATCCCCCAGTACCGCAACCACTTCGATGTGATTGTGTCCGACCTGACCGATCCGTTGGAGGCAGGTCCGTCGCAGTACCTGTTCACGCGCGAGTTCTATCAGATGATTTACGACGCGCTAACCGACGACGGCGTGCTGACCGTGCAATCGGGCGCAGGCGACCCGCTCTACCCCTATCTCTACGGCTGCATCGCCCGCACCCTGCAGGAGGTGTTCCCAATTGTGCGCCCCTACTGGTGCTTCGTGGCGTCGTTTATGTTGCCGTGGGGCTTCATCCTCGCTTCCAAGCATCACGACCCGCTTGCGATTGCGCAGGAGGAGATTGCGAAGCGCATCGAGCAGCGCGCCGTGCAAGGCTTGCGCTATTACGACCCGTTCACCCACTACGGCATGTTCGGCATCCCGCCCTACCTGCGTGAGGTGATCAGCAAAGCGCGCGTGCTGACCGACGAGCAGCCGTTCCTCTGGGAAGCGTGATTCCCGTCCGCGCGCTCAGCAGAGCGCATCATCGCGCGACGCCACGCGCGGCGTCGCGCCTCCGCCCCCTCTGCCCTTCTCAACCCCACAAAGTAGGGGAAGAACAGACCCACCCACCCCATCACCCCTGCCTCGCCAACAGAGCGTCTGTTAAATTCCCTTAAAAATCCCCCAAATTCCCCCCAAATTCCCCCTTAACCCCTTGACATCCGCGCAAAAATGTGCTATAATATAGACGGTTGCAGTGAGACCCTCTCACCGAGCCGATAGAAGAACAGAAACTAACCTTGCAGACTGCTGCAGTGTGGTCACTGCGGCGCGGGTTCGGTTCGCCCCGAACACCGCACAACCTCAGAAAGGAGGATTTTGACGATGCGACTGAACAAAATTTTGGCGATTGCTGGCTTGGCTATTCTAACCAGCGCAGCACTTGCACAAGATATACGCGTAACCATGACTGCTTACGACGCAGGCGGGAATGTAGGTGGTGTCCTCGACCCCACTAACCCTGCAGGGATTTACAGACTCTACATAGGGATAGAGGGTGTGGGCGATTGGATCAATCA
>JBKBKS010000199.1:0-2858 GCA_046294565.1 Fimbriimonadales bacterium | reverse complement strand
GTCGGGTTGGGGCGGCCCCCCCGCCCCAAACCCGCCTCGCTTCGGGCGGGGTTTTTTTCGTCCGCGAGACGCTGACGCTACACCCCCCGATGTAGCGTCGGCGTCCCCGCCGCCGAACAGCACAGGTGCGACTCCAAGAAGGGCGTCGCACCACCACAGTCCCCGCCAATAAAACCCGCGACGCCACGAACGCCGTCGCACCGACATGCGAACGCACTGATTAGCGATTCACGCGGAGCCGATAGGCACTGCTAAGCCTGTTCGCGCCGATGGCGCCGCCCGATCGCACCAGCGCGTAGCGCATGCGCCAGAAGAGGAGCGTAATCATCAGTCCTATCGCCAAGCCGAGCATTGCGGCGACGAGCCAGCGTCCAATCGCGTCGTCGTAATGCTCCAACGCCCATAGGTACCCCCAGCAGGCGAGTATGCCGCCGATTATCCCAGCATTGCGTGCGAGCGGCGCGGGCAAATTGGGCGTGCCGCGCCCCAGCCCGTAGCCCAGTAGCCCGCCGAGCAGCGCCAAGCCTATCCACCGCGCGGGCGTCCAGTCGAAGCCGGCGAGCCAGCCGAAGATGAGCTGCCCCGCTGCACCCGCGAGCGCGCCTGCTCCCACGCCGATGAGCGCACCCATCAGCACACGCTTCATATGAAACTCAGCGCGGTTCACCTGCTTGAAGAACGCCTGTGGCAAGCGCAGTCCCAACGCGAGTATCAGCCCCAGCGCCGCACCCCAGCCTGCCATTACCACGATTGCCCACAGCGGGCGTTCGGTGGGCAGCAACGCCCAGTCGGATGCCTCGCTGGGGTTCACACTAATCGCGCGGCTCTCTTCCCCATAGCGGAGTTGACCCTCAAACTCGCGCGTGCGTCCGTTCATCGTGATACGCAAAGTGTAGGGAGTGGGGTCGCGGTCGCCGTGATTCGCGTAATGATGCACATAGACCTTGTAGGTTCCCTGCGGCGCGTTGCCCGGCGACCAATAGATATTCTCCACAGGGCGGTCGGTGGCGCGCAAGCCTTCGGCGTTTGCGTCCACATCCAGCTCGCCCCCCGTGGGGCTAGTGCGCTGTCGGAAGAAGATGTGGTTGCCTTGTGGATCAATCACATGCAGGTCTAAGTCGTTGCGATTGTCCCACGAGAGCGAGAATTGCGGGTCGCCGAACTGCGCGCCTGCCTGCTCCAGCCGCTCCACCAAATCGTTGCGCGTCTCGAAGAGCAACACCTGGTTGCCCGCCAGGAGCGCAGCGGTGTTCAGCGCGTCGAGCAGGCGGTTCAGCCCCAGCGCGGTCAGCAGGGCGACGACGAGTCCTATCGTTCCGAACAGCAGACGCACGCCCATCGGTTAGCTCCGTAGGGCGTTGAGGAGTTTTTGCCAAAAGGTTTCGTCGGATTGGCGTGGTCGCTGCGTGCGTGCGTTCTGCTCGTCGCTGAGCCATCCGACCAGGTTGTCCCAGTAGTCGCAGAATTTCTGCGTGCTGCCGATGCACTCGGTGCGGGCGGCGTCCAATCGCGCCTCGATGCGCTCCAGCTCGGCTTGGAGCCTCTCGCGGCGTTGGTGTAGGTTCTGCACGGTTTGCGCTTTGAGGAACGCCTGCTGCACGGGCGGCTCCTCGCGTCGACGCTCCACATGCTTCCAGTGTAGGTAGGCGACTCGCGCCTCGCGTTGGCGGATTTCGGGTTCACGCCAGCCCTTGACCGACTTATACACGATGTAGGGCGTGCTGATAATCAAGCCTGCAATCAGGAACACCCAGAACGGCACGCTCTCGCCCACAGAGCTGCCCGTGAGTTGCAATTCCGCTTGACGCTCCATATAGAGCATATGCAATCCCAGCGCGTCCACGAGCGCAATCGCGACTGTCAGCGTCATCACAACTACTGTAAACAGTGCGACTCGCCGTGCGGAGCGCATTGTGGGGAACGCGCTTGTGCCTTCCACGCCGTCGCGTCGTTCGCTTGCTTGGGCAGTGGAGGCGGCTAACGAGTAGGCGGTGTTGCCCACCAGTTTCTCCACAAATAACCCAATCACGGCGGCAAGCGCGACCAGCCACAGCGTCTCGCCGCGTTGCAACACTTCCAAGCTGAGCAGTCCTGTGATGACGCCCAAGTTGACTCCCAGCAGCAATCCTGCCGCCAGCGGCGCGAAGAACTCGAACAGCCACTGTCCGACGGTGGTGAACACCGTGCTTCTGCTGGAGGCGGGCGCGACGCCCTGCTCGCCGCACACCTCGTCGTCGGAGGCGAAGTCGGCGCGGAGGGCTTTCTCCACCAGTTGGGGGCTAATTGGCTCGGGCGTGGGTGGCGTTTTAGCGCGTTTGGGCGGCTTCGGCGGTTCGGGTAGTGGGATTTTCGCCGCCGCCATCGCCTGCATAAACTCCGTCTGCGCCTGCTCTATCGCGCGTTGGGTCTCTTGGAGTTCGCGCAGCCGTTCCGCGCGCTGCGGCTCCAGCTCATGGCGCAGCTGTTCATACTGCAGCGCAGGAACCTTCACCAAGCGCGTGTACCACATGTGCAGGTCGCTCGCCTCCACAAAATAGCCTGCCTGACGCAGGTACGATTCCATCTGTAGCGTCACGCGCTCCGCGTCGGCGAGTTGCGCGTGCAGCAAGATGGGCGTATCGTGGAAGGCGCTCGGCTCCAGCGGTAGGTGCCAGAACGGCGCAGCGTTGGCGTACGGTTCGGGTAAGGGGCTTGGTTCGATGCCCTCGGCAGGCTCGCGTGCGGGTATATGCGCACTTGCCACACCGTTTGTATCGGGTTCGGCCTGCGGCGTCCCCGTTGCGGACAGCTGCGCCGCCGCGCGTACCGAATCGAGCTCCGAATATTTGCGTTCCATAGTTCCCCCTAATTCTCCAGCG
>JBKBKS010000198.1:0-2879 GCA_046294565.1 Fimbriimonadales bacterium | reverse complement strand
GCCCTGCGCGCACAGGAAACAGATTGTCGAGTCGTCGCTGTGATAGCACTCGCACACGGGGCATCTCCGCCAGCCCTGCTGCGCCAAGAACTTCTGATAGCGTAAGGTTGCTGTCTGCGCTCGCGCCAGCGCGTCGCGCAACACAGGGTCGGCTATACCAGAGGTCATCGCTTCGATATGTCTCGTCTCTGCGTCCGAGAGGTTGGGAAGAGACGCGGGCGGCTGCGCCGACGCAGACGCCTGTTCGAGGGCGGGGGGTAGGCTCGTCCGCACTACGAACCGTATCTCCTTGAACCGCTCCTCGCCAGCGCGTTCGTTCAGGCGTTTGAGAATCGTCCCCTTTTGAAAGTTCAGCTCCTGCGCCCATGCGTGGCTCTTCACAGCGACCCAGAGGGTGTCGGCGTCGAGGCGCATGGGGCGCGCGACCTGCGCGACGGGCTTCCCCACGATGTCGCTCCAGTGCGCGAGCGCGTCGTAAGTGCGGAACTGTCGATCCAGCCCCAGTTGCTGCATCAGCCGTCGGAGCGCGTCGCCTGCCTGAATCAGTTCACGCACGGGGCGTCACCGCCCCTGCTTGCACTTCGAACAGCGCGGCGTTTTGCAAGGTCGCCTCGTCGAACGCGCTCAAATCGGTGCATGTGATAAAGGTCTGCGTGCGCGGTGTGAGGAACGCTGTCAGGTGGCGTCGCCGCGCGGGGTCTAAGTCGGAGAACACATCGTCCAGCAGCACGATCGGCGGTTCGTGGCGGATGGACTCGACCAGCGCGACTTCCGACAGGCGCAGGCTGAGTGCGCAGGTGCGCTGCTGTCCCTGCGAGGCGTACAGGCGCGCCTCGTAGCCCTGCACTTGAACCAGAAAATCGTCGCGGTGCGGTCCGTAGAGCGTCGCGCCTCGGCGCAGCTCCTCGCCTGCCGACTGGTGCAGTGCGCTCAGCAGCGCGTCGTGCCAATCTTCCTCTTTATCGGGCAGCGGCTCGCGCACGGGCAAGCCGGGCAGATAGCGTAGGGCAAGCGTCTCGGCGTTCTCGGTCAGCGCGCGGTGGGTGGACTCGGCAAGCGCGTGGAGCCGTTCCAGAAACTGCCGCCGCGCGTGGAACAGCCGCGCGCCGTACTTGGCGAGCTGCGCGTTCCATTCGGGTAGATTCTCCAGCGTGGCGACGCCCTCCAAGTAGCGTCGCAGCAGCGTGTTGCGCTGCTCCAACGCGCGTTTGTAGTGCGCCAGCGAGTAGAGGTAGCGGTGGCTCAGCAGGCTCATCTCGGCGTCTAAAAAGCGGCGTCGGTCGGCAGGCTCGCCGCGAATGATGGTGAGGTCTTGAGCCGTGAAGCACACAACGCTCAGTTTGCCCACCAGTGCGCCCTGCCGAACGACGGGTTGCTCGTTGAGGATGATGGTTCGTTTGCCTTGCAGCGGCAGGCGAATCTGGGTCTCGTCGGTTAGCCCGTCGGTTTCGTGTTGGGCGGTGAGTCGCATCTCGGTTGCGCCCCAGCGCACCAGGTCTGCCTCGCGCACGGGGCGCAGCGGGCGTAGCGCGCTGAGGTAGTAAACCGCCTCCAACAGATTTGTCTTACCCTGCGCGTTCGCCCCCAGCAGGATGTTCATGCGCGGCGCAGGCTTCAGCTCGGCGCAGGCGTAGTTGCGAAACTGCCATAGGCGCAGGGCATGCACTCTCATCGTATGCGTGAAGTATACCCAACCCACGCACCCCCTTGACATAGCCCGCCTATCAGGTATAATGCTGTAGACAATTATCTACTATTGAGGAGACGACGATGGCGACGACGAACAGTTCCGCAGTGGACAAGCAGAAGGCGTTGGAAGCGGCGATTGCCCAAGCCGAGCGGCAGTTCGGTAAGGGGAGCGTAATGCGTCTGGGCGAGGCGACGCGCCTGCAGGTCGCAGCAATCCCGACAGGCAGCACCGCGCTGGATCTCGCGCTGGGCGTGGGGGGCATCCCGCGCGGACGCATCATCGAGATTTACGGCACAGAATCTTCAGGCAAGACCACGCTCGCGCTCCACATGATTGCCGAAGCGCAAAAAATGGGCGGCAACGCGCTCTTTGTGGACGCCGAACACGCCTTAGACCCCGACTACGCCCGCGCAATTGGCGTGGATGTCGATCGGCTCTTCATTTCGCAGCCCTCCACTGGCGACGAGGCGCTGGAGATTATGGACACGCTCATCCGCAGCGGCGCGTTCGATATCGCCGTACTGGACTCGGTCGCGGCGTTGATGCCCCGCCAAGAGGTGGAGGGCGACATCGGCGATGTGACGGTCGGGGCGCAGGCGCGTCTGATGTCGCAAGCGTTGCGCAAACTCGGCGCGTCGGCTGCCAAGAGCAATACCGCGGTGGTGTTCATCAACCAGATTCGCGAGAAAGTGGGGGTTATGTACGGCAACCCCGAAACCACGCCAGGCGGACGCGCCCTCAAGTTCTGGGCGTCGGTGCGACTGGAAGTGCGCCGCGTGGACAACATCAAGCAGGGCAACGAGATTATCGGCGTGCGCACGCGCGTCAAGGTGGTCAAAAATAAGGTCGCGCCCCCCTTCCGTCAAGCGGAGTTCGATATGATTTTCGGGCAGGGCATCTCGCGGCTCGGCGACCTAATCGACCAAGCGTTGGCGATGGGCGTGATTCAGAAATCGGGCACATGGTTCAGCTTCGGCGACACGCGCTTGGGTCAAGGACGCGAGAACGCGCGCGCCTACCTGGAGCAGAACCCCGACCTCGTGGCGCAAATCGAGCAACAGGTGCGTGCGCAGATGTCGCCTGCGGCGGTGGTCGCCTCGCCTGCCGCCGACACCGACGAGACGGCGGAGGCAATCGACTAAGCTCGCCGAAAGTCAACTCGTAGCACGGACATTCCTGTCCGTGCCTT
>JBKBKS010000197.1:0-2952 GCA_046294565.1 Fimbriimonadales bacterium | reverse complement strand
CCACAGGCAGGTTCAGACGCGCCTGCAACGCTTCGGCAATGGGAACCTCGCGCCACCCCTCGAAAATCCCCTCGCGCCACTCGCCCAAGTTCGGCGCCCAGCGCACCACGCCCCGCGCCGAGTCGATATGCCCCGGCGCCGCGACGCCTATCCGCAACGGGCGCGCCCCAGACGCCGCCTCCTGCACCGTCGCCACAATCTGCTCCAAAGTCGCCAGAAAACCGTCCTGCCCGCGCGAAGGACGCTGCACCGGAGGCGACAGCAACTCGCCCGAACGCCCCACCGCCGCCGCGCGGACATTCGTGCCGCCCAAATCCACGCCAATCACGCACTCCGCCATCGAACGAAGTATACCCGCCCCACGATAGGGTACTATAACCACAGGAGGCAGAGCATGCGCAAGTGGCTTCTCGTCGGTTGTGGCGCGTTCGTGACCCTCTCGTTGATTGCGTGCATAGGGGGGACAGCGTGGCTGTTTCGCACGCCCAAGATAGAGATACCCACGCGCGCATACCCGCCGAACAACGCCTACGAGTCGTATCGCCTCATCGCCGAGCAGATGCGCGCGCAACTGGACACCGACCAGCGTTTCAAGCAGATTGAACAATCGTTCCGAGACCCTCAATCGCTCTCGGCAGCGGATCGCGCCTACTATCTCCAGCGGACGAAGCCGTTCCTAACCGCCTACGCGCCCTTCACTCAACTGCCCAGCAAAGCCGTCTTCGAATATCGCCCCGATTGGTTGATGCCCGAGCTGGCGCAGTTTCGGCGCATTGCGCGCGCCGAAGCGTTTCTGATTCGCGAATCGCTGCAGCGCAAACGCTACGCGGACGCGCTCGAGCGAGTAGAACGCCTGAACCGCTTCGCCGAGCAAGTGCGCACTGATGGAACGCTCATCCATTACCTGGTGGGGACAGCCATCCACGCGATTGCCCTTGACCCGCTGCGCGAGACGCTGCCCACTCTTCAAGACCGAGCCGCGCTGGAGCGTCTCGTCGCGCTCGCGCAACGCTACGAGACGCGGCGCGCCCCCCTCTGGAGAGCAGCGACGCAGGAGCGAATCTTCATCCTGAGCGTGTACGACCAGTTGGCGAAAGGCAAAACGGATCTCAACGCCCTAACAGGCGACAGTAGCAGCTCGCGAATCTCCTACGGACCGCTTATACGCCCGCTGGTGAACCTCGCCCTGTCCGAATATCATCAGATGATGGATTCCGTGATTGCCGAGCTCAAGAAGCCGATGCATCAGCGCGACCGCAAGACGCTGGAACAAGAGCCGCGCCAGCTATTGAATGCGATTCTTTATCCGGTCTTTATGCGCACGAACGAGAAGGAAATTGCGGAATCTGCAATGATGCGTTTGGCGGGCTGCACGGCGGCGATTCGGCTGTATAAACAGCGCACGGGCAAATATCCGCAATCGCTGGAGGCGTTGGGGCTGGGCGAGATGGTCATCGACCCGTTCACAGGCGAGCCGTTTCGGTATCGTGTGGACCCCAAGCGCGGCTTTCTGCTCTACTCGGTGGGCGAGAACCGCACGGATGACGGCGGATACATACCCTACGCTGGACAGTCCGCCAGCCGTGGCGACTTTTCAGCGGTCTCGGTGCGCCTGCCCAATCCGCCGAAGGGAATAAAGCATTCTCAAATGCCGCTTGCGCCGCCTGTGTGGTTGAAGTAGTTCAGCGACAATTCAGGTACACTTTCGCTGGCGAGGAGGCAAGTATGAACGCAGGGTTCCAACAGTGGCTTCAGGCGAGCATCGAACAGCTGAAAGCGCAGAACCTCTACAAGCAGCCGCCGATTCTGGAGACCCCACAGGGCGGGCGCGTGCGCATCGGCGGACGCGAGGTGATTAATCTGGCGTCGAACAACTATCTCGGCTTGGCGAACGACCCCCGTCTCAAGCAAGCCGCCATCGAAGCGGCGCAACAGTTCGGCGCGGGCGCAGGCGCAGTGCGCTGGCTCGGCGGCACGAACACCCTCTACGAGCAGTTAGAACAGAAACTCGCCGCGTTCAAAAAGACCGAAGCCGTGCTGGTGTTCCAATCGGGTTTCAACGCCAACTCGGGGACGATACCCTCCTGCTTCGTGGACGGCGATGTGATTATCTCGGATGAGCTGAACCACGCCAGCATCATCGACGGCGTGCGACTCAGCAGCGCACGCTACAAAAAAAGCGAGGGCTTCGTCTACGAACACAAAAACATGAACCACTTGGAGGACATCCTGAAGCGTTGTGGCGAGTTCAAGAAACGGCTGATTGTAACCGATGGCGTGTTCAGCATGGACGGCGATATCGCCCCGCTGCCCGAAATCGTGCAGCTGGCGGAGAAGTACGACGCCGTGGTGATGGTCGACGACGCGCATGCCTCAGGCGTGCTGGGCGAGCACGGCAGCGGCACGACCAGCCACTTCGGATTGTACGGGCGCGTGGACATCCAACTCGGTACGCTCTCCAAAGCGATAGGCGTGATTGGCGGCTATATCGCGGGCAGTCGCCTGCTGAAAGAGTGGCTCATCAATCGTGGGCGCCCCTACCTGTTCAGCACGGCGTTGCCCCCCGCTGCTGTGGGCGCGATTCTCAAAGCCATCGAGATTTTGCAGACCGACCCTGAGCCGATGCGACGCTTATGGGACAACGCCCGCTATTGGAAAGAGAACCTGCAGCGACTGGGTTTCGACACCATGGGCAGCGAGACGCCGATAACGCCTGTGTTCTGTGGCGACGAGGCAATCACGCAGCAGATGGAGCGCCAGCTCTACGAGGCGGGCGTGTTCGTGGTCGGGATTGTGTATCCTACCGTGCCGCGCGGTAAGGCTCGCGTGCGCACGATGCCCAACGCCACTCACACGCGCCAAGACCTTGACGACGCGCTGGAGGCTTTTGAGAAGGTGGGCAAGGCGTTGGGGGTCATTTAGCCTGCAGGAGTTCGCGGGCGTGCTGCAGCG
>JBKBKS010000196.1:0-2971 GCA_046294565.1 Fimbriimonadales bacterium | reverse complement strand
GCACAGTCCGAAGACTGTCCCTCGATTATACCCTACTTTAGACTAAGAATGCAAGCGCCAAGTTCCGCAGGGGCGCTTGTTGTCCTACGGTGCTACAAAAAACGCGGGGGCACGAACTCCCCCGCGTGGTCGTTTCCGTCTTTAAGACTGCTTTACTTCGGGACCACGTTGCGCGCCTGCAGACCCTTGGGACCTTGCACGACTTCGAACTCAACGGACTGCCCTTCGTACAGCGTCCTGTGCCCCTGCATGGTAATGGCAGAGTGATGCACAAAGACTTCACGACCGTCGTCTGCTACGATGAACCCGTAGCCTTTCTGGTCGTTGAACCATTTGACTTTACCCGTATCCATACTAACCTCCTTCCGGGTTGTGCAGACGGGTCGACCACACACCCCGATTGTGATGCTGGCGAAGTATACCTGAACTGCATGTCAGAAATTGCAAGGGGTTCGAGCCTCAAAGGGCGATTCGGGGGTAGATTCAGCGGCTCCCGCGCTTTAGAAGCGGTAGCCCGCGTTGGCACAGGGGGCACTCTTCAGGCGCGTAGGAGTGTGCGGGCAGCCGCAACGCGCTGGCAAGCGGCGCGCCGAAGTCGGGCGTTTGCTCCGAGCGGTCGATCAGCACGCCAATCGCGACCACGCGCGCCTGATGCTGCTGCAGCAGTTCCAGCACCTCGCGGATGGAGACGCCTGTGGTGAGCACATCGTCTACGAGTAGCACCGGGGTGTGTGGCGGCAAATCGCTGCCCCGTCGAAAGGCGCGTCGGTCGCCCTCGCGCTCGGCGTAGAGCGCACGCACGCCCAACTGTTGCGCCGCCTCATACGCTACCAACACGCCGCCCAGCGTCGGTCCCACCACCGCCTGCACCTCACCGACAACATCCGCCAGACGCGCCAGCATCGCCTGCACGCATGGCGTCAGCAGCTGCGGCTGCTCCAGCAGGCGGAACTTCTCGAAGTAGATGTCGCTATGCCTGCCCGAGCTGAGCAGGAAGTGCCCATGCAGCACCGCGCCGATGCGCTCCAAGTCGCCTAAGCTCATGGCTCCCCTTCAAAGCTCTGTTCTGCGCCAGGAAACTGTTTGGCGCGCACGGCGTCGGCGTATTGGCGCAGCGCGTGGGTAATCGTCTCGCGCAGGTTCGCAAAACGCTTCGTGTGGCGCAGCGTGTGCGCACTCAGTCCCAGAATATCGTGCCAGACCTGAATCTCGCCGTCGCAGTGGACGCCTGCGCCGATGCCAATCGTGGGGATTTGGAGGCTCTGGGTCATCCGCTGGGCGAGGCTCGCGGGGATGACCTCCAACACCACGCTGAACGCGCCTGCCTCTTGCACTGCCTGCCCCGCTTGCATCAGGGCTTCTTGCTCCGGCGCGGTGCGCCCCTGCAACCGATAGCCGCCGAACTGGTGAACCGACTGCGGCGTCAGCCCCAGGTGCGCCATCACTGGGATGCCTATGCTGACCATCGCGCGGATGGTTTCCAGCACGCGCGCGCTCGCGCCCTCCACTTTCACCGCTTCCGCGCCCGCCTGAATCAGCGCGCCCGCGTTGTAAACCGCATCGTCGACCGACGCGCCGTAGCTCAGAAACGGCATATCCGCGACCAGCAGCGCACGCTGCAGCCCACGACGCACCGCTTTTAAGTGGTGTAGGATCTCCGCCATCTGCACGGGCAGGGTGGTCTCGTAGCCCAGCACCGTGTTGCCGACCGAGTCGCCCACCAGCACGACATCGACGCCCGCGGCGTCCGCCATCTGCGCGGAAGGGTGGTCGTAAGCCGTGACAGCGACGATGCGCTGCCCGCGCCGCTTCATTTGCAACAGAGTGCGTGTGGTCACCTTGTCCACCATCGGAGGGTATTGTACCTGTCGCGAGGGGGTATTCTATAGTTTATGAAACGCTGGGTTGGGTTGCTGATGCTGTGCTTGGCGTTGGGGTGCGCGTGGGCGCAGGAGACGCTGCGCGTTGCGCCAGGCGATTCGCTGCGCGTAACGGTGGAGGGCGACGAGTCGCTCTCGCGCGTGTATGTGGTGGATGCAACGGGCGCGTTTCGGATGCCCCTGATTGGCGTGGTACAGGCGTCAGGGCGCACGCCCGACGAGCTCGCCGCTGAAATCGCGCAACGCCTGCGCGACGGCGGGTTCTATCGCGACCCGAAGGTGACGGTGGAGATCGCCCAACGCGCCGAACCGCGCATCACGGTGCAGGGCGCAGTGAGGCGCGGCGGCGATTTCACCCTGCAACAAGGATGGCGACTGAGCGACGCCCTGCGTGCGGCTCAACCGACCGATGTCGCCGACCTCAGCGCCGTGCGACTGGAACGGCTCAACGGCGAACGGATTACGATTAATCACCTCAAGTTCGTGCAAGAGGGCGACGAGAGCGCGAACCCCCCGTTGCAAGCGGGCGACCGCATCTTCGTGCCGTTGCGGGCGGGCGGCAGGAATGTGCTGGTGCTGGGCGCAGTGCGCGCGCCCGGCGCGTTCGAGCATAGCGAGGCGGGCACGCTCATCGCTGCGCTGGGCAAAGCGGGCGGCGCGCTGCCCGAAGCGGATACCACCCGCATCCAAATCCGACGCCCCGACCGCGCCGAACCCATCACAGTGAACCTAAACACCCTGCAAGGCGATGTGCCGTTGCAACCCGGCGACCAAGTGAATGTGCCCTTCCGCGCCGCACGGCAGTTCATCGTGGTGCGCGGCGGCGTGAACCGCGCTGGACTGGTCAACTACGCCGAGAACATGACCCTCACGCAAGCCATCGAAGCGGCAGGGGGACCCAAGCCGAACGCGATTTTGGAGCGCGTGGCGATTGTGCGCCCCACCGAACGCGGTCGACAACAGCGTATCGTGGTGAATCTGCTGGAGGTCGCCAAAGGCGCACGCCCCGACGAAACCTTACAGCCCGGCGACACCGTGGAAGTGCCCGAACCCGCCCAACGGCGCGTCTCCGCAGAAGAGCCACTGCCCAT
>JBKBKS010000195.1:0-3034 GCA_046294565.1 Fimbriimonadales bacterium | reverse complement strand
GTATCGCCATGACAAGGGAAAGTATCGCCATGACAAGGGAAAGTATCGCCATGACAAGGGAAAGTATCGCCATGACAAGGGAAAGTATCGCCATGACAAGGGAAAGTATCGCCATGACAGGGGGAAGTGTCGCCATGACAGGGGGAAGTGTCGCCATGACAGGAGGTGCGTGCTACCCCTGTTCTTCCGCACCCTCCCTGTTCTTCCGCACCCTCCCTGTTCTTCCGCACCCTCCCTGTTCTTCCGCGCCGCTTCCCTTGTCATTCCGAGCCGCAGGCGAGGAACCTTAGATGCCTCGCTCTCACACGCCGATAGGAATTATTCCTGTGGCGAAGTAGTTATTGTATTGCGATGGACGCCTACATCGACTCGTTTCTGGACTACTTAGCGCGGGAGCGTCAGGTCTCGGCGCATACCGTGAACGCCTATGCGACCGACCTGACCCAGTTTTGCGCTTATCTCAAGCGGGCGCAGCGCACCGACCCGAATGCGTGGGACTCTTCTTTGTGGGACGGCTTTATCCACTACCTGCGCCGCCGTTCGATGAGCGAGTCGAGCATTGCGCGCAAGCTCAGCGCGGCGCGTGCGTTCCTGAAGCATCTCTATCGGCGCGGCGTGCTGGATACCGAGCCGCCCGGCGCGCTGACCGCGCCGAAAGCCCGTCGCGCCCTGCCTGCGACGCTCACTCCGCACGAACTGCGACGCCTGCTGCTGCAGCCGCCGCTGGACACGCCGCACGGACTGCGCGACCGCACGATGCTGGAGACGATGTATACGACGGGCGTGCGCGTCTCGGAGCTGCTTAGCCTGACGCTGGAGCAGCTCAATCTCAGCGAGCAACTGATGCGCGTGGAGGGCAAGCGCGGGCGCGAGCGGTGGCTGCCCCTCGCCGACAACACTGTCTACTGGCTCCAACGCTATCTCAGCGACGCCCGTCCCCAACTGGCTAACCCGAAACGCCCCAATGCCGTGCTGTTCTTGAACAATCGCGGCGACGCGCTGAGCCGTATCGCGTTCTGGAACAAGATTAAATACTACGCCGCCTGCGCTGGCATCGACAAAAACATCTCGCCGCACACCCTACGCCACTCGTTCGCAGTGCATCTCATCAACGGCGGCGCAGACCTACGCGCCGTGCAGGAACTGCTGGGGCACGAAGACATCAGCACCACGCAAATCTATACGCAGGTCAGCCTCGATCGGCTCAAAGAGATTTACAAAAAATCGCACCCCCGAGGTTAGCAGGGCGGTTTGCCTGCATCCCCCCTCTCCCACAGCGCGGGAGAGGGGAGAGCGAGCAAGGGGGCGGGGGCTAACACCCCGCGCCGAAGTTGAACAGCACTATCAGCAGGTCGGCGTCGTCCACGATGCGGTCGCAGTTCACATCGGCGTTCAACCCGCGCCCTGTCTGCCCGAAGTTGAACAGCACCATCAGCAGGTCAGCGTCGTCCACGCAGCCGTCGCCGTTCACATCGCCGTTCGCGCCCGCTTGGGTGTCCAGCAAGAACGCCTGATACCCGCTGCCGCTCTCGCGGCGCAGCAGCCCCGCGAGGTAGCGCCCATCGTGCGAGACCGTGTGCACATACCAGTAGTACCACCCGTCAGGCAACGCGCAACCGTACAGCGCGTTGAGGTCTTGCACGCCTGTATCTTTCGTCCAGCGGAACGCGCGCGCCTCCGTGAAGGAGAGCTGCAGCATGCCGTACACAACGCCGTCTTGGGTCATCGTGTACCCCAGAGCGCGCATCGCGTTCGCCCACGGCTCAACATAGTAGACCTCATTCGCTGCAGAGTCCCACACCCACGAGACGGAGTTTTCCCAAGTGAGCATCCACTGTTCATCGTCAGACACGGCAATCACCACCCCGAAAGGCGCGCCGCGTTCCACCAGCGTCTCGTAGCTGCACAGGTCGTCGGCATAGAGTGGTGTGTCGTTGCCCGCGTAGATGCGCTGTCCATCGGGGCGCAACCAGCGCGGAGCGCCCACGCGACGGTGGACATCCAGCCCGACGCCTTCCTCCCAGCGGAACATCAGCCAGCCCGGATCGGCTTGGATATTGCCGATAATCACCCGCCCATCGGGCGTCATCGCGACGGGGCGCACCTCGCGGTTGGGATTCTGCGGATAGATACGCACCAGGTTGCCATCTTCCCAATAGCCCCCTGGCAGGGCGATTCGGCTGCCGTCCGCCGAGACCGCACTCGGAATTCCCGGCAAGTAGTACAGTTGCCCATCGCGCCAGTAGACGCCATATTCGTTATAGCGGTCGCGACAGGAGCCGATGATAACTTCGTTATTGCGCGAAATCGCGATAGGGGTGCACTGAAAAGCGTCGTTGGGCTGCGGCAGCAGGGTCAAGCGTTGCGCCGCGCCAAACGCACAGCAACTCAAAACCAACAGAGCGATGGTCGTTCGCATCGTCTTTCCTCCTTATCGTCCTGCCGTGTCGAGCCAGAAGGCATAATATTCGGGACCGACCCACATCGAGCCTGCCAAGTAGCGTCCGTCGGCAGAGATTGCGTGCACGCTGCGCAGGAACCGCCCTGACAGCACAGAAGCGAAGGTCTGGCTAAGGTCATCATAGCCGTCCAAGAAGCCCCGTTCCCGTTTCCAACGAACAGCCAGCGCGCGCGAACGCATCCATCCGCCCGCCACACGCCCATCGTCGCTTATCGCGAACAGCTCGACTTCTATGCCGTTGAATCGTCCCAACGAAATCGCGCCGCACGAATCCCAGAAAACTCCACGGAAACTGAACCCGTACTCCGTTCCGACAACAGCACCACCGCCGCTGGCAACGGACCGGGGATACCAATCCGCGCCGAGGGTCTCGATGCGAAAGGGATTGAAAGTAAAGCGGAACGGCGTGAACTCGTTATATCCAACGGCGTACCCCCCGCAGCGCGAGACCGCGCTGAACTGACCCGAACCGACTATGGTGTAGGTGTTGTCGCGCCAGTAGAGGGCGAGCCGTTGGGAATTGCGCGTACTCCACCACCCGACGATTACTTGTCCATCGCCCGATACACCCGT
>JBKBKS010000194.1:0-3079 GCA_046294565.1 Fimbriimonadales bacterium | reverse complement strand
GCATCGTGTGCAACGCGCAGATGAGCGCGAAGCTCGTGCGCGAACACTGCCCGATCGGCGAGGACGCCCGCAGCTACCTGCGCACCGCCGTGCAGCGACTGGGACTGAGCGCACGCGCGTATGACAGGATTATGAAGATTGCCCGCACGATTGCCGACTTGGAAGGCGCGGCGACCATCCAGCTGCCGCACCTTGCCGAGGCGGTGCAATACCGTAGCATCGACCGCCGCTTCTGGGGCAGTGGGTAGCTACCCTGTCGCGGTGTGTTCGATTGCCAAGTGCGCGGCGAGCAGCACGACCTGTGCGCCGTGTTGGAACGCTGTGTGGGGGGCGTCGGTCGGGATGATGACGCCTGTGCGTCGGGCGCGCGCTTCGGGCAGCAGCGTCTGCAAGGCGTTCGGCTCGAGGGGCAGCTGCGCGACTTCGAAGGCGTCGTGCGCACGCCACAGCGCCAACATCGCCAGCGGGTCGCCCCATGCTGCCAGCCCCACCGCGCCGATTTGACCCTCCTGACGCGCCAGTTCCAACGCCTCCAGCGCGCCGCTCAGCGGCGCCTCGCTGGGCAATTCGTGCAAACTCAGGAAATAGTAATCGATGCGCTCACGCCCGATTGCACAGAGCGTCTCTATCAGGTGCGACTGCACCAAGTTCGCCGCCACACGCGCGTCGGAGGCTTGCAGCAGCAGGTTGATAGGCGAGGCGATAGCCACTTGCAATGTGTTGGCGACCTCGCGCAGGAACCGTCCCCACAGCGCGGGCGCGGGCGTGATGTCCAGCGTCTCGATGGGCGAGTGCAACAGGGCGTGCATCAGCCGTTCGGCGCGCGCCTCCGCCGAGCCTGCGCCGCTGAGGTTGCCGCGCGCCCATATCGGATACACATATCGGTTCGTACGCCCTAAGAGCGTCTTTTGCATGGTTCGTTGGGTGGGCGGCGATTCGAGCCGCCAGTAGAATATACCCTGCATACGCCAGTGGCTGCGAGGGGTCGTACTCGCCTGCGAGGATTTCGGCAAGTTGCTGGGCGCGGGCGCGCCAATCGGGGTTGCGCGTGGCTCGGGCGTATTCGAGCGCGGCGAGCGCGAGCAGGGCGTTGTCGGCGGGTAGTGCGTCGTCGGCAGCGACGCGCACGGGCGCAACCGTCAGCGCGCCCCACTGACGGCTATGTGCGATATCGTACAACCCACCTGTGGGGTCGGCGTAGTTGCGCCAAGCGTGTTGGAGGAGCTGCTGGGCGAGGGCGCGCGCGCGGGCATCGCCAGTCAGCCGATACACGCGCAGGGCGGCGTGCGCAGTGAGCGCAAGGTCGGGCAGCCAATCGCGCGTCTGTCGCACGCTACTGTGGAACAGGTCGCCTTGCAGCGTGCGCAGGGCGCGTAGCGTCTCCAGCACGCGCGGCGCCGCCTCGCGCGCCCACAACGCCTGCGGATCGATCTGCCCGAAAGTCTCCGCGTAGTCGCACAGCGCGATGATGGCATAGGCGTTCGCATCGGTGTAGGTAATCGCATCGCGGGCGGGCGCACTGCGGCTCTGGGCGACGGCTATGCGCAGTTTGGGCGGCGACAGCGCGCCTGTAAAACTCGGCGGTCGCTCGCGATGGAAGCGCACACGCAGCGCGTCGGCTAACTCGTGCGCCGTGCTGCTCAACTCGGGCTCGAAGCGGCTCGCACGGCTGTAGAGACTCAACAGCCGTGCGTGTTCGATCAATCGCTTGCCCCCAGTCGGCTTGCCCTCCGCGTCGATACCGTCCTCCAGCGCGTGGAACAACTGCTGCTCCGTCGCCCACAGCGGGCTAACGCGCAACGCCTGCAGCTGAGTAATGAGCAGGCTCTGTGCGTGTGGATTGCCGCGCTCGGCGAGGGCGAGCAACGCCTCCAGATGATTGAGGCGCGCGGGGGGCGTCTCGAGCGTGGGCGTCAGGGCGCGCAGGAAGTCGGCGGCGACAGCGTCTATATCGGGGGGTGCACGACGCGCCGCGCGCGCCCAACGCGCGTTCCACGCCTGCTCTAACTGACCTGCCATCTGTTGAATCTGTTCGGGTCGGTTGCGGTACAGCAGGCTGAGCTCTTCCATGTGGCGCATGAGCTCGGCGCGTGTGTCAGGCGCGACAGCGCGCACAGGCTTGCCGTCGGGCGTGAACCAAGCGATAATGGGGTATCGCGCGGGCGCGCCCATCAACTGCGCCAGCTGTCGCACATAACGCGCGAGCTTGGGCGACGACTCGGCGTCCACTTTCACCGCCACGAACTCGCGGTTTGCCAGATCCGCCACACCCGAATCGGCGAACGCCTCGCGCCCCATGCGCTGGCATCGCCCCGACCAATACGCGCCGACCTCCATCATAACGAGGCGGTCGCGCCGCTGCGCCGTTTGGAACGCCTCGTCGCGGCACGGCTGCCAGTTCACCAACTCGTATTGACCACTGCGCAGGTAGGTCTCAACCGAGTCTTTGAGGGCGTTGGGGTGTTGCTCGCGTTGCAGTCCGCGCAACAGGATGCCGAGCCAAGCCGTCAGCACCATCAGCAGGCACACGCCGCTCAGCACCACGAATCGCGGCGCGTACCGCTCCGCCGTGAGGCGATACTCTGGCGTTTGCCAACTCACGCGCCAAGTATACCGTGAACAGGTACACTCTGTGTCGATGAGTCGCTATGAGTTGCCTGCAGTGGTGGTGGAGCATCAGCGGCGCGGGGCGAACCTATATGAGTTGATTTTGCATGCGCCGCCGATAGCCGAGCGCGCGACGCCAGGGCAGTTCGTGATGGTGCGCGCCGTGCGCACGCACGCGCCGTTGTGGCGACGCCCCTACAGCATCCTGCGGGCGAACCCCGACAAGGGCGTGTTCAGCATCCTCTACTCGGTGCAGAGCGCGTTCACCGAGCTGCTGGCGATGAAGCGCATCGGCTCGACCGTGCAGGTTCTGGGACCGTTGGGCAGCTATTTTCAGCCGGTGCGGTCGGCGCGTCGGCATATTTTGGTGGCGGGCGGGGTGGGGGCGCCGCCGCGCGGTTTATTGGCCGCGCGACGTGCGCCCACCCACGCCCCCCCTGAACAGATGCTCATAATGGGGGGGGCGCGGCGC
>JBKBKS010000193.1:0-3102 GCA_046294565.1 Fimbriimonadales bacterium | reverse complement strand
GGGAACTCTGTCGCCCCAACAAACGGTTCTGGGAGCGTGTAGGGCTTGTTCTGCGCTTGAGCAAGCGTTCGGAACAACGACTGATGGCGCTTGAGCCACTGCGCCTCACGAGGCAACAAGGGCAGATCCCTCGACTCGTAGGGCATTTCGCGAAGCTGCGAACCCAGCCAGTAGTAGTAGTCGAAGGCGTTGGGTGAAGGCAGCCGCGGCTTGTATTCCACCGTAGGCGTGCTGTCCTGCATACCGATCACCCGATTTGAGTGTACCCCACCATCGCCACTTTTGAACGCGCAGGTCTAACTCCAGAACGCGCGCAGGGCGGGGTACAGCTGTTGATACCGCGCGTAGAGCGTTTCGTAGGTCGCCGCCTGCTCGGCGATAGGCTCGGTTGTTGCAGCGCGCTGCACGGTTTGGGCGCAGGCTTCGGGCACGGTTTGCCACACGCCTGTTCCGACGCCTGCCAGTAGCGCCACGCCGTAGGCGGGACCCTCCTCCGCCTGCAGGGTGTGGACAGGTTGCCCGAACACGCTGGCGAGGATCTGTCGCCATAAGGGGCTTCTTGCGCCGCCGCCTGTGAGGCGCAGTTCGTGCAGGGGAACGCGCATCGCCTTCAGAATCTCCAACGAGTCGCGCAATCCGAACGCGACGCCTTCCAACACGGCGCGGGTGCAGTGCGCGCGTTGGTGCGCGAGGGTCAGCCCGACGAACGCGCCGCGCGCCTGCGGGTCGGGATACGGCGTGCGCTCGCCCGAGAGGTACGGCGCAAACAGCAACCCCTCCGCGCCTGCGGGGGCATCCTGCGCTTCCTGCACGAGCGCGTCGTAGTCGGTTTCGGGCGCGAAGGTCTCGCGATACCACTGCAGGGCGCCCCCTGCCATCAGCATCACCCCCATCACATGCCATGCGCCTGGCACGGCGTGGCAGAAGGTGTGCGTGCGGTAATGCGGGTCTACTTGAGGCGCGTCCGTGTGGGCGAACACCACGCCGCTGGTGCCGATAGAAACCGACACGCGCCCCGTCTGCACCACGCCGACGCCCACGGCGCCCGCCGCTTGGTCGCCTGCGCCGCCCACCACAGGCGTGCCTTCCGCCAGCCCTGTCGCCTGCGCCGCTGACGCGGTAATCCGCCCCGTAATCTCTGGCGACTCGTACACTTTGGGGAACCACGCGCGCGGCAGTTCCAGCAGGTCCAGAATGTCATATGCCCAGTCGCGCTGGGGAACATTAAAAAGCGCGGTTCCTGAAGCGTCCGAGACCTCCGTCGCCGATTCACCCGTCAGGCGGTAGCGGATGAAGTCCTTCGGCAGCAGCACCTGGCGCACCTGCGCGTAGTTCTCCGGCTCATGGGTGCGCAGCCAGATAATCTTGCCTGCCTGAAAGCCCGTCAGCACGGGGTTCAGGGTTGTCTCCAGCACGGTACGCTCGCCGACGCGCTCGGTAATCCACGCGCATTCGGCGGCAGTGCGCTGGTCGCACCAAAGTAATGCAGGTCGGATCGACTCGCCGCGCTCGTCCAGAAACACGGAGCCGTGCATCTGCCCGCTTAGCCCCACGCCGCGCACCTGTTCGGCAGCGACGCCCGATTGGCTTAGCACAGCGCGTATCGCGCGGCAAGTCGCGCGCCACCAGTCGTTGGGATCCTGCTCTGCCCACAAAGGTTGCGGGGTGTAAAGCGGATACGATTCGCTCGCGCTGGCGATGACCGTACCCGATGTATCGATGAGCAGCGCCTTCACGCCTGATGTGCCCAAATCGACGCCCAACAGGTACATAGCGTCTATGTTATCTTTAGGCAGCGAAACTCCTGCCGTTGTGGAAACGGGTTATGCCTGTAGCTGATCTAGTCGCGCTTTGAGCCGTGCGTGCTTGTCGAGCAGGTCGCGCTCTTGCTGGCGTGTCTCTTGCACCACTTCGGGCTTGGCGCGTTCGATGAACTGTGGGTTGCGCAGGCGCGCCTGCACCTGCTTGATGTCGGCTTCCACTTTGGCGAGCTCCTTCTGCAGGCGTTCGCGCTCGCGCGCGATATCGACCAGTCCTGCGATAGGCAGGAACACTTCCGCGCCTGTGGCGGGGTTCATGAGCGCGCGTTCGGTGGGCTGTCCGAAGCGCGCCTCCGCGCACCATGCCAAGTGCGCAATCATCGCTGCGTGGCGTTGCAGGCGTTCCGCGCTTTCCGTGTCTGTTGGGTTCAGCCACACGGCGGGGATTTGCACGCCGGGCGTGATTTTCACCTCTGCGCGCAGGTTGCGAACGGCGCGTATCGCCTCGAATACTTGCGCGATTTCGGCTTCGGCGGCGTCGTCGATGAGCTTGGCGTTCACGACAGGGAACTGCGCTTTACACAGCGCAGGCTCCGTCTCGGTGGCTCCTATCGCTTGCCAAAGTTCCTCCGTGATGTGGGGCATGTAGGGATGGAGCAAGCGCAGCAGCTGGTCGAATAGGTGTACCAGCATCGCTTGGCTCTGCTCGCGTTGGGCGGGGTCTTGCAGGCGCGGCTTGACGGCTTCGATGTACCAGTCGCACACTTCGCTCCAGATGAACTCGTAGAGGGCGTTCGCGCCTTCGTCGAAGCAGTAGCGCGTGAGGGCGTCTTGCACCGCCTGAATCGTGCGTTGCAGTCGGCTCAGCGCCCAGCGATCCAGCGCGTCGGCGGGCTGTGCGCCGCGCGCACGCAGGGCAGCCACATCCGCGCCCTCCAGGTTCATCCGCACGAAGCGCGTGGCGTTCCACACCTTGTTGGCGAAGTTGCGCGCGCTCACCACGCGATCCTCGTAGAAGCGAATCGACTGTTGCATGCCTGCCTGTTGCAGCAGCGACCAGCGCAGGGCGTCCGCGCCGTACTTCTCAATCAGCTCAAGTGGGTCGATGCCCGTGCCCAGCGACTTCGACATCCGTTTGCCCTCTTTATTCAGCACAGTGGCGTGGATATACACATCGCGGAACGGGATGTCGCCTTTGAAGTAAAGCCCCGTCATCACCATGCGCGCCACCCAGAGGTAGAGGATTTCCTGCGCGGTAATCAGCACATCGGTGGGGTAGAAAAGGCGCAGCTCATCCGTGTCGCAGGGCCAGCCCAGCACGGTGTGGGGCCATATCGCCGAT
>JBKBKS010000192.1:0-3238 GCA_046294565.1 Fimbriimonadales bacterium | reverse complement strand
TCGCCCTGCACAAAACGCAACACGACCGCCGACACATTCACCTTCGGGAACACGCGCCCCACATAAAACACCTCCACCCGCCCCCTCTCTGCCAAAAAGCGGCGCAGCAGCGCAAACTCGTCCAGCACCAGCCAAGTGGTCGGCGTGATGAACACCAACTTGCCGTGCGGTTTGAGCAGGCGCACGGCGCGCTCTATGAACGCCCCGTAGAGGTTGTATTTGCCTTTCCAGGTCGTGATGCGCTGTTTGTAGGCGGTTTTGCGCTCTTTGAGTAGGTGGATGGGGTAGTGGGAGGCGTCGCCGATGATGCCGTAGGGCGGGTTGCCGAGGATGATGTCGTAGCGTTCGTCGGTGTCCCAGAGCAGGAAGTCGGCATAGATGGGTTGGATGTGGGGTGGAGGGGGTGTTTGGGGGTTGATTTCTATGCCGACGAGTCGGTGGTGGTTGCCGTAGGCGCGTTGGAACTCCCTGAGGAACGGCGCGTCGCTGCAGGCGGGTTCCAGCACGGTGCAGGGTGTGTGCGCAGGCGGCGCAGCCAGCCGGGTCATCCACTGCACGATCGCCGTCGGCGTCGGCACATGCCCCAGTGCGCGCGAGTAGACCCCGCTTTCGAGCGACGCGCTACTTCCCGCCACCGCCCATCTCCTGCAAGTACCGCTGGCGCAGGGCGTCAATCGGCAAGCGCACCCCGCGCTCCGCATCGTCATAATACCACACCTCCCACCCGTTCGCCGGCGCCCCCGCGATGTGCCGCGCGACCGCGTGGATGGAACCCTCTATCCCGTCCTGATACCGAACACGACCATCGGCCAACACATAGGCCCAACGCGCAGTGTCACCCTCAAAATACAGCGTGTCGCCAGGCGACAGATACCCACACTCCACTAACGCCCCAAACGGCGCGCGCGTCTGCCTGCGCCGCACGGATAGAGGCAGGTCTACAAACTCGCTCGGCGCAGGCGCCACCGCCTCAATCCGCTGCCTCGCCAACGCCACATACCGCGCGTCGCGCTCTATCCCTATAAAATGCCGACCCAACCGCTTCGCCGCCATCCCTGTCGTGCCCGTGCCGAAGAACGGATCCAACACCACATCACCCACCCGCGTACTTGCCATCAGCACCCGATACAAAAGCGCCTCAGGCTTCTGCGTGGAGTGCGCTTTTCGACCATCCACGCGCAGCCGCTCCTTGCCCGTGCAGAGCGGGATGTACCAATCGCTGCGCATCTGGGACTCATCGTTCAACGCCTTCAGCGCGTGATAGTTGAAGGTGTAGGGTTGCCCGGGCGCCTTCTGCGCCCAGATGAGCGTCTCGTGGGCGTTCGTGAAGCGCACCCCGCGAAAGTTCGGCATCGGGTTGGTCTTGACCCACACGATGTCGTTCAGGATCCAGAAGCCCAAGTCCTGCAGGAGTTTCCCGATGCGGAAGATGTTGTGGTAAGCGCCGATGACCCAGAGCGTGCCCGTCTCTTTGAGGACGCGCCGTGCAGCGGTGAGCCACTGTGTGGTGAAGGCGTCGTAGGCTTCAAAGGTGGGGAACTGATCCCAAGCGTCGTTCACGGCGTCGACTTTGGTGCGGTTGGGTCGATAGAGTGTTTGTCGGAGTTGGAGGTTGTAGGGCGGGTCGGCGAAGATGCAGTCCACCGACCGCTCGGGCAGGCTGTGCATAATCTCTACACAGTCGCCGTGTAGCACTTGGTCGAGCGGGAGCTGGGTCATCGTTGGGCAGTAGGATACCCCAGTAAGCAACCCACAAAGATTGGTCGGAGAAGCGCTGTGTAATCAGGTGCATTTGATTGGCATGTTGCTGGAGAGCTACTCCACTTCTGCTTCCTCAAACAAAGCTGGGCTTAGCGACGGTCTAAACGGCTCAACGCCTGCGCCACTTGTTCCCAAACTCCTAACTGCTGCCACCACCGAAAGCGGTTGACGCGCTTCCAACCCTGCGTCATTCCAACAGCCCAGTGAACTCCTCCACGCTTAGCCCCGCTTGTCGAATGATACTGCGCAGTGTACCGCGGTCCAGTTCCTTGTGGTCGGGAACGGTCACCTGAGCGGGCGGCTCCTCACGATAAAGCACCATATGACTACCACGCTGTCGAGCCAGCACGAAACCTGCCTTACGCAGCGCTTTGACACACTCCCGTCCCGAAATCACCGGCAAGCGGCTCATACCGCTACAACCTCAACGCGGTCGTCAGGCACAGGTAACCCCCGCTCCTGTAGCGCCTCGATATAGAGTTCTATCGCTTCTTTGATGTTCTCTAATGCCTCTTGCTTGGTTTTGCCCTGACTGACACAGCCAGGCAGGCTGGGACATTCAGCGACCCAGTAGCCATCCTCGCCCGGATAGAGTATTACCTGTCGCATGGGAGCTCACCCGTAGAAAGTATACCTGTGGGCTGTACTCTCTCAGGTAGAATTTCATAGCGATGATAGCAACGGGCACAGTTCGTGAGAAACAGATTGAGCTGGATTACCCACTCGATATGCCCGCAAGAACGCGCGTAGAGGTGTTCGTGCTTCCCCTCTCGGCATCTACCAGCCACGCGATTATCGGGTTGTTTTCCGATTCTTTCGGTACGGGCGCGCGTTGGAGCATCGTCTTGGTCAGGTGGGGCGTCAGGTCGCGATACAACGCCTGCAGATACGCCTGCATCGGCTCGCTGTTCAGAGACTGCTCCAACACCTGCAGGTCTACCTGCACACCCGCGCGCGGCACAAGATGATACTCCTCGCGCCACGGGTAGCATCGCCAATCCACCGCGCAGATAAGCCGCGCCCCCTTCGTGTGTCCGACCACTAAGTGGGGGGTGCCGTAAAATGCCCGCAACCGCGGCGCGTCCTCGCGACGCATCCACCACCCGCTATAACAGGTCGCGTAGTCAACCCGACCTGCCGACAGGTTCCGCCCCGTCAGCACAGGCACATCGCCCCCTTGTGGCTCAAAGCGCACCAGCCCGCTCCGACGAAACTCAGGGCTGCGCGCGGCGAAACGAATCTCAAATAAATCGCCCAGCGGCGCACCCGACGCTTCAAACGCCAGCCACTCGTCGGTCTCAAAGCGGATGAGCTCGCCTGCGTAGGTCGGCTTCTGCACGACCGCAGGGCACTCGTCTACTCCGAGGCACTCGGCGCAGTCGTACACACGCAACCCCTGCTCGCCCTGCACAAAACGCAGCACGACCGCCGACACATTCACCTTCGGGAACACGCGCCCCACATAAAACACCTCCAC
>JBKBKS010000191.1:0-3245 GCA_046294565.1 Fimbriimonadales bacterium | reverse complement strand
GGTGGGTTGTGGGGCGCGAGTCTCGCTACAGGTAGTAGGCGTTGTCTCGAAGTGTCGTCGAACGAACGGTTAGTTAAGAAATGAGCGATTTGTAGCCAACATCCAGAGCCACAAACAAAAACGGTCACTCAAACAACCACCTATCGCGACGCCTCGCTCCCTTCTAAGACCGTCTGATGAGAAAGGCGCTTGGCGCACGCATGTCCAACGCTCTCGAAGGCGCGAGTTGCGGCTCAATCTCCGCGTGAGCCAACAAACCGTGGAGATGGAGCTGTATCGCCACAGCCGTCGCCTCCTGCTCCGAGAAGCGAGGGGACAAGCCAAGTGAGCAACCCGCCGACCCACGCCCCATAGTTGGTATAATTACCCTGCAGGAGTGAGCGATGACAACCATCGACCAGATTTCGGCGCGAATGATTCTCGACTCGCGGGGCAACCCGACAGTCGAGGTGGAAGTCTACTTAGAGGACGGCTCGTTTGGGCGCGCGGCGGTTCCGTCAGGCGCGTCCACAGGCGCCCATGAAGCCTTAGAGCTGCGCGACGACGACCCTGAATATTACTTGGGCAAAGGCGTGGAGCAGGCGATTGAGAACATTCACGAGCGCATCGCGCCCGCACTGGAAGGCTTGGACGCTTTAGACCAGCGCGCTATCGACGAGACGATGCTCTCGCTTGACGGCACGGAGAACAAGTCGGAGCTGGGCGCGAACGCGATTCTGGGCGTGTCGATGGCGGTTGCCTGCGCCGCCGCCGAGTCGTGCGGGCTGCCGCTGTATCGCTACCTCGGCGGCGTGAACGCCCATGTGCTGCCCGTACCCCTGATGAATGTGCTCAACGGGGGTAAGCATGCGGAAGGCGGGGCGGACTTCCAAGAGTTTATGATTGTGCCGCTCGGCGCGAGCAGCTTCTCGGAAGCCGTGCGCTGGGGCGTGGAAGTGTACCATCATCTCAAAAAGGTGGTGCATAACGAAGGCTACAGCATAGGCATCGGCGACGAGGGCGGTTTCGCGCCCCCTATAACCAGCGTGCGCGGCGCGTTAGACCTGCTGATGCGCGCCATCGAAGCAGCGGGCTATCAACCAGGCAGCCAAATCGCCCTCGCACTCGATGTCGCCGCCACCGAGCTCCATAAAGCAGGTGCTTATATCCTCCGCGCGGAAGAGCGCACCCTCAGCAACGAGCAGATGGTCGCCCTCTACCAGGAACTCGTGCGCGACTACCCCATCGTCTCCATCGAGGACGGCTTGGCGGAAGACGACTGGCACGGCTGGCAGATGCTCACCCAAGCGCTCGGCTCCCATGTGCAACTGGTGGGCGACGACCTGTTCGTGACCAATCCTGACCGACTGGCGCGCGGCATCCGCGACGGCTGCGGCAACAGCATCTTAATCAAGCTCAACCAAATCGGCACGCTCACCGAAACGCTGGACACGATTCGATTGGCGCACCGCAACGGGTATAGCGCAATTATTTCGCACCGTTCGGGCGAGACGGAAGACGCCTTCATCGCGGACTTGGCGGTGGCGACCAACACAGGGCAAATCAAGACAGGCGCGCCCGCGCGCGGCGAGCGCACCGCCAAATACAATCGCCTGCTGCGCATCGAGGAAGAACTCGACGCCAGCGCGGTCTACGCAGGGAAAATGGCGTTCGGACCCTACGGAGAGTGAGCGATGCGGCGCACGAAGATTATCGCGACTCTGGGTCCCGCCATCAGCGCGCCGGAGAAGCTCAACGAGTTGGTAGAGGCGGGCGCGAGCCTCTTTCGTATCAACGCCGCGCACGGCGACTGGCGCGCCCGACGCCAGTGGATCGAGTGGATCCGCCACGCCGAGCAGATATACAAAATCCCGCTCGGCGTGCTGTTGGATTTAGCGGGACCCAAAATCCGCATCGGAACCCTGCGCGAGCCGCTGGCGCTGCCCGAACACGCAAGCGTCGAGTTCGCCTTGCAAGACCATCAGACCGACGGCGCCATCCCGCTGCCCGTGCCTGAACTGTTCCGCGCCGCGCGCGTAGGCGACCGCTTGCTGCTGGATGATGGCGCGCTGGAACTCCTCATTACGCGTACAGAAAGCGACCGCATCGAAGCAACCGTGTTAGAAGGGGGGGTGCTTAGTTCTCAAAAAGGCGTAACGCTACCCCACCGCACCCTCGCGCTGCCCTCGATGACCCCCAAAGACCGCGAAGACCTGATGGAGGGCATTCGCGCAGGCGTCGACTGGATTGCCCTCTCGTTCGTGCGCTCCGTGACGGATGTGATGAACCTGCAAGCCATCATCCGCGAGCAGGGCGCGAACATCCCCGTGATTGCCAAGATCGAGCAGCCTGCCGCGCTGGACGACTTGGAGTCGATCGTGGAGGTCTCGGATGGGGTGATGGTTGCGCGCGGCGATTTGGGCGTTCAGGTCGACCTTGCGGAAGTGCCGATTCTACAAAAGCAGATTATCCATCTGTGCAATCAGCACGCGAAGCCCGTGATTACGGCGACGCAGATGTTGGAGAGCATGATACGCGAGGGGCGTCCCACGCGGGCGGAGGCGACTGATGTGGCGAACGCGGTGTTGGACGGCACGGACGCGCTGATGCTTTCGGGCGAGACGGCAGTGGGCGCATACCCCACGCAAGCGGTGCGCTGGATGGCGCGTATCGCGGAGGTCGCCGAGGAGCATCTGGAGTTCCTGCAGCTGGGCGAGTTGGACGCGGGTACGGCGGGCACCGCGACCGTCGCCGTCGCGCGCGCCGCGTGTACCGTCGCGCAGATGGTCGGCGCAAAGGCAATCCTCACCCCCACCAGCTCGGGCGGCACGGCGCGCTGGGTGTCGCACTTCCGACCCTACCAGCCCATCCTCGCGCTGACCGACAACGAACCGCTCTGGCGGCGGCTCACTCTGCTGTGGGGCGTCGCGCCGCTACTCATCCCACGCGCCAACACCACCGACGAGATGACCACGCAAGCCCTCATCGCCGCCCGCCAAACCCGACTGGTCAAAGGCGGCGACAAGGTCATCCTCACGGCAGGCGTGCCTGTCAATGTGCCCGGCAACACCAACATGATACAGGTACTTACTATTGAACGGTAAGCACCCGTTGGTCTTCTCCCTTCTTGGCGTCGCACCTGTGGCTGGGACAGTCTTGTCTAAGCACGCCTCGTCGGCGCGGACGCCGACGCTACGCTCGTCACGGACAGGAATGTCCGTGCTACAGTGGCTGGGACAGTCTTGTCCGAGCACGCCTCGTCGGCG
>JBKBKS010000190.1:0-3250 GCA_046294565.1 Fimbriimonadales bacterium | reverse complement strand
GCTTCTCGTAGACTCGCAGCACCTCGCGACAGAAATCTATCATCTTCTGGTCTTCCTCTTTCGTCGCGACCTCAAGGAGACGGATAAACATACGCTTGCCAGTCTCAGTCTGTCTGTATCGCTTCTTGCGCAAGTTACAGGGCGCACATAGGGTCTGTCCATTCTCTATTTCCGATTTACCACCCAGATGGCGAGGCTTGATGTGGTCGACATGGAGTTCTACCCCATCTTCGCGCCCCTTGCCACAGATGACACAGCGATAGCCGTCCCGTTTCAAAATCAGCTCCTTTTGCTCGTGTGTGAAATCATCCAGTTCTATCTGTCCAGCAGTAGCAGGGTCGTACGGTAAACGCCGTTCCTAACTTTGATAAGCCATCCTTGCTGATGTAGCCGACGGATAACTCGCCAAGGATCGCGCGGAGGAGTTTGATGCCCCAGTGCCTTCCACTGCTCAGTTACCCAATCTACCACAGGTCCATGGCTCAGGTCCTGATTCGGGTGTGCTTCAAAGTACTCTCGCACCAAATCCTCAATCGTCTTCCGTTTGGATTGAGACGCCCTCCCCATAGTGGTTTTTCTCCTCAAAAATCTGCAGTGTATACTGACGCGACCGAATATATTCGCAAATCCGCCCTTGGGCGAGCTGACAGTAGCTGGGTTCGATCTCAATACCGAGCGCGCGGCGATTGTGCATAATTGCAGCGAGCAAAGTCGTGCCGCTGCCTGCGAACGGGTCCAGCACGAGATCGCCTACATAGCTGAATAACTTGATACACCGCTTGGGTAGCTCCAGCGGGAACGGCGCAGGATGCCCCACACGCTTGCGGCTCTCGCCGTTGAAAGTCCACAGCCCGTTCGTCCACTCAATAAACTCCTCCTGTGTGATGTCTGACTGGCGCGCGCCCGACAGTTTTTTCCACTCGCGTTTATACAGCACCACAATCAGTTCCACAGGCGCGATCACATAGGGCGCGGACGCGCTGAGCCACGATCCCCACGCCGTGCGCCGCGAAATGTTGCCCTCGTTCCAGACTATCGTGGAGTGATACTGGAACCCAACCTGCTTTGCCAGCGTGGTCAGGTCTGCGCCGACGCTCTGCTGACCACCGCGATTCTTGTCCAGCGGGATGTTGAGGCAAAATCGCCCATCGTGCTTGAGCCACTGATAGCAACGCTCCAGCCATGCCCCACAAAACTCGAGGTATTCGGCGTAGCTCAGGTCGTCTGAGTGCGTACCGTAGACCACCTCCACATTATAAGGCGGCGAGGTGACGATGAGATCGACCGTTTCGGGCAGGATGAAGTCCGCCGTCAGCACATCAGCGTTATAGAGACGGCACTCAGGGTTCTCGGTTTCGAGGTAGGGCGCCATGCACAGAGTATACCCATTAGAACGGAGGGAGGTATAATCGGGGGGGTTGGGAGGGTTTAGATGATGGGACGCTTCGCTGGGTGGGCAGTGGGGAAGTCGCCGTTCGCGCGCGGATGTCGGTTCGTCGTAGAGTTTCCTGCCGAGGATGCCTCCACGCGCCAGCTCCGTTTCCCACTGAACTGCTCGCTCTAAGCATTTTCGCAATCGGTTGAGTTGGGTACACTCTGCGCTATGAGCCGTTCCCAGCGCGAGTTTGGTTTCGAGACCCGTATGCTGCACGCAGGACATATTCCCGACCCCTACACAGGCGCACGCGCCGTGCCCATCTATCAGACCACTTCGTTCGTGTTCGACGACCCCGACCACGCCGCGCAACTGTTCGAACTCAAACAGTACGGCAACATCTACACGCGCATCATGAACCCGACCAACGCCGTGTTGGAAGAGCGGATTGCTTCGCTGGAGGGGGGCGCGGGCGCCGTGGCGACCGCGAGCGGGATGGCAGCGCAGTTCCTCACCTTCTACACGCTTTTGCAACCCGGCGACGAAATCGTCAGCTCAGCGCATCTGTACGGCGGCACAACGACTCAGTTCACCCACACCTTTAAAAAGATGGGCGTGACGGTCAAGTTCGTTGAGCCGAGCGATTTCAGCGCGTGGGAGCAGGCAATCACGCCTCGAACGCGCGCCCTGTACGGCGAGACCATCGGCAACCCCAAAGGGAGCATCCTGGATATCGAACGGCTTGCGCAGTTGGCGAACGCCCATCGCATCCCACTGATTGTGGACAACACCTTCGCCACGCCGTACCTGTGTCGTCCCATCGAGTGGGGCGCGACGATTGTAGTGCATTCCGCCACGAAGTTTCTCGGCGGGCACGGCACATCGATTGCTGGCATGGTGGTGGAGTCGGGCAAGTTCGATTACAGCCACTTCCCGACGATTGCCGAGCCGTCGGGCGCGTATCACGGGCTGAAGTTCTACGAGACCTTCGGGCACTACGGGTTCCTAATGAAGCTGCGCGCGGAGACGCTGCGCGATGTCGGGGCGTGCCTCTCGCCGTTCAACGCCTTCTTGCTGCTACAAGGGGTGGAAACGCTCTCGGTGCGGATGGAACGCCATGTGGCGAACGCGCAAGCGGTCGCGCGATTCTTAGCCGAGCATCCGCGCGTGGCGTGGGTCGCCTATGCTGGGCTACCCGACCATCCTGACCACCACCTTGCACAGAAATACACGCCGCACGGACCAGGAGCGGTGTTCTCGTTTGGTATCAAGCCCCCCCTCGGTCTTGACCCACGCGAAGCAGGCAAGCGGTTCATCCAATCATTTATATCTTGCTGGTCGCGGCGGTGGTGACCCTCTTGCTCGGCGAGTAATCGACACGGGCGTAATCGCTGCGGTGCTGATTCTCAACGCGACGATAGGCTTCATTCAGGAGTTTCGCGCAGAAAAATCGGTGCGTGCGCTGATGCAGCTGACCGCGCCGCACGCGCCGGTGATACGCGACGGCAAGGAACACGACATCGAGAGCCGCGAACTGGTTCCGGGCGATGTCGTGTTGCTGGAGTCGGGCGTGCGTGTGCCTGCCGACATTCGCCTGTTTCAGGCGACCGCGCTCCAAGTGGACGAGTCGCTCCTGACGGGCGAGTCGGCGCCTGTCTACAAGCAGGTTGCTCCTGTGCCTGAGGAGACGCCCGTTGCCGACCGCGCAAACATGCTCTATTCGGGTTCGATGGTAGTTTCTGGGCGCGGGCGCGGGTATGTCGTTGGCACAGGCGAGCGCACCGAACTGGGCAAGATTGCGGGTCGGATGCGTGAGCAGCGCATCGACGAGACGCCCCTACAAATCCGCATGCGCCGCTTCGCCCACATTGTGGG
>JBKBKS010000189.1:0-3281 GCA_046294565.1 Fimbriimonadales bacterium | reverse complement strand
ATGGGAGGCTATATGCTGTCGCCCTGTGCTATTGGCAGTGCATGACCCGAACGCACGGCAAGAGCAACTCGCCCTCGCGTTGTGAATCGCCTTTCCACACCCTTCAAGAGCCGAGGGTACCCATATACACCTTCTGCTCGCGAAGCCCCATCAGAGGCGAAAATCGGACAGATTCGCGCCCTTTCTGAACTCGCCTGCTATCTAATTTCACCTTGCGCTGTAGCAAGAGTATGGCACGGAAGCGCGAAACCCGATGGTTCCGACAAGAGAAGATGACGACCATCGTGCGTTCCCTGCGAGCAGGTCTCTCGCCTCGCCCCGCACAGGAAAGTGAAGAGGGCTACATGCTTGAGATTATAGAATCAGAGCACGACGATGGCTGCTACACCATTCAACTCGCAGGGCAACCGAACGGCGTGAAAAAGCCCTGATTCCCCTCGCGAAAGCAGCAGGAATCCCTGCATAGACCCCGAATAGAAAAAATGCTTACCTGCCGCTAATAGGTAGGCGAGGTGCTACTTGCAGGTGCAGGCTGCGGTAGCAGAGGTGATTTTACCCTCTCCTGAAGCTGCCCCCTGCGTGGGAAGCCGCTCTTCAGGAAAATCGGGTTTACCCGTTCGCCCGAAAAACGGGACGGCAGTTGGGTTTATAACTCCAGCCTGCTTGGCGTCGGATTCAGGATGGGCACAATATCTATGGCGTGGTGGACTGGAGAGGCACGACAGGATGTAGAGAAGAGTGCGAGTGGCTGGAATTTCAAGCTCCAGCCTTCCAAGCTGGCGGTGCGGGTTCGATTCCCGCTGCCCGCTCCAGAGGACGATGGCGCAAGATAAGATTATCATCTCCGGCGCGCGCGAGCATAACCTCAAGAACCTGCATGTCGAAATCCCGCGCGACCAGCTCGTCGTGATTACAGGCGTGTCGGGGTCGGGCAAGTCCACGCTCGCGTTCGATACCCTCTACGCCGAAGGGCAACGCCGCTATGTCGAGAGCCTCTCGTCTTACGCCCGACAGTTCCTCGGCGTGATGGACAAGCCCGATGTCGACTCCATCGAGGGTCTCTCGCCCGCCATCTCGATTGACCAGAAGTCCACCAGCCATAATCCGCGCAGCACGGTGGGCACGGTGACGGAGATTTACGACTATCTGCGGTTGCTGTTCGCCCGCGCCGGACGCCCCCACTGCCCCCAGTGCGGCAAGCCCATCGCGCGACAGACGGTGGACGGTATCGTGGACACAGTAATGCGTCTCCCTGAAGGCACGCGCATCCAAGTGCTTGCGCCCGTCGTGCGCGGACGCAAGGGCGAGTACCGCCATGTGTTTAGCGAGGCGCAGAAACTTGGATTCGTGCGCGTGCGCGTCAACGGGCAAATCTACGAGGTCAACGCTCCGCCCCCGCTGGACCGATATAAACAGCACACCATCGAAATCGTGATTGACCGCATCGTCGTGCGTGATGGGGTGCAGTCGCGCTTGGCAGAGGCGGTGGAGACCAGCCTGAAACTGGCGCAAGGCTTGGTGACGATACATATCGTGAGCTTGCCTGAGCAGGCAGTGGTGCAGGGGGGCGAATGAGCGCGTTTGACCGAGCGATACTCATCGTGCTGGACGGTTGTGGTGTGGGCGCAGCGCCTGACGCCGCCGACTACGGCGATGTCGGCGAGAACCATCCCAACACGCTGGGGCACTTGGCGGAGGCTGTGGGTGGACTGAGCCTGCCCACACTACAAGCGCTGGGGCTGGGCAATATCACACCGCTGCGAGGCGTTCCGCCTGCCGATGCCCCACGCGCCCACTACGGCAAGGTGCAGCCCCACTCCAAAGGCAACGACTCAGTCACTGGGCACTGGGAGATGATGGGCGTCCACACCGACGCTCCGTTTCCTACCTACCCCGACGGTTTCCCGCCTGAGGTTATGCAGGCGTTCGAATCGCGCATCGGCAGGCAGACGCTGGGCAACTACCCCGCCTCAGGCACGGAAATCATTCGGCGGCTCGGCGCGGAACACCTGCGCACGGGCAAGCCGATTGTCTACACCAGCGCGGATAGCGTGTTCCAGATTGCCGCGCACGAGGCGGTAATCCCTGTTGAGGAGCTCTATCGGATGTGTGAGATTGCACGCGAGTTGCTACAGCCGCCACACCATGTGCAACGCGTGATTGCGCGCCCGTTTATCGGCGACAGCCCAGAGACCTTTCGGCGCACCGAAAACCGCCACGACTTCCCGCTGCCCCCACCGCCGAACCTCATCGATGCGTTGGCGCAGCGCGGCGTCGGCGTGTATGGCGTCGGCGTTGTTCCAGAGCTGTTCGTCTATCGGGGGTTCCGACACGCCGAGCGCACGCAGAGCAACTCCGAACATCACCAAGCACTGACGCGCGCATTAGCGAGCGATTGCGCTTTTATCTTCGCGAACTTTGAAGACTTCGATATGCTCTACGGGCATCGGAACGACCCCGAGGGTTTCGCTCGTGCGCTGGAGGCGTTCGACGGCATGCTCGCGGAGCTGCTCGCCCTGATGCAACCGACCGATTGGTTGATTCTAACCGCCGACCATGGCAACGACCCCACGACTCCCAGCACTGACCACTCGCGCGAGTACCTGCCGCTGCTAATCTACTCGCCGTCGGTTGCGGCAGGGCGCGACTTGGGAGTGCGGCGCACCCTCGCCGACATCGGCGCCACGATTGGGGCGCGCTGGGGGGTGTCGCTCGCGCACGGCGTCCCCATGCTCGCCTAACGCGCCACGAAACTGCTCACCAACGCGCCGCCTACCCACAGCGTCAGGTACATCGTGAACCCAAAGCGCAGCCAGCGACGCACAAACCGCGGATTGCGCCGTCGATACCACTCGGCCCCCCCCACCGCCATCGCCAGCGTCAGGAACTTTACCGCGAAAAACGCCCCCCAACTCAGCTGGATAAACCAATCCATAATCGGGTTGAACTCGGTGGCGTAGCCCTGCGTGATGAGCCAGTAGGTACTCAGCGAATCGGCAAGCACCAGCAGAATCAGTCCCCAGGTCTCCTTGTGGCGCATGCAGAGTCCGCCGGCAACTTCCGTGCCAGAAGGTATAATCGGCTCGCTATGGACGCCCGTACAATCTATCAGAATTTAGAGAGTTGGCAGAAAGAGACCGCGTTGTTAGGTTCTATTGCAGGCGTGCTGGGCTGGGATCAGCGTGTGATGATGCCCCCGAAAGCCGCGCCCCATCGCGCCGACCAGCTCGCGTTGCTGTCGGGCATGATTCATCAGCGTGCGACCGACCCGCGCATCGGCG
>JBKBKS010000188.1:0-3341 GCA_046294565.1 Fimbriimonadales bacterium | reverse complement strand
GTGAGCCGCGCCAAACGCCTCCAGAGAATACAGACAGAGGAGGATGAAGATGATGAAACGGTGGCTTTTGACAGGTGTTCTTGCTATGTGGGCTGCTCTTGTGAGCGCCCAATCAGGCGATGTTTCAGCAGCAGATGACCCTATTGATGTACTCCCTCCCGATCTCTCTATAGCACTCCCGAACCGGTGGCTGATTCTGCAACCAGGTGAAGTTGTGACATTTGTTGCCAACCCCGTGCTTGAAGGGATGGATCGCCAAGTCTACCCGCCTGCCCCCGAATATCGCCACTTGATCGAGGAGATGGGCGAGGTATGGACCTCCAACTGGTACGCTTTCCACGGCACCGTGCTGGATGTATCCAAGGGACGAGTTGTTTATCAAGCGCCCAGCCTTGACGAGGGAGCCTTTGATGTGCTTATATGGCACAACAAAGAGACGAACCAGTATGCGGCGATTGGTATCACTCTCGTTTGCGAAGCTGAGGTGGTCGCCCTGAAGGCGGAAAAGATAGAGCAGGAGGAGAGTCCTGTTTACAGGGTACCGACATCAAGCAACGCAGGGGTTCAGCTGTTTGCGCTTCAACAAGGCGGGGGAGGAGGATTCAGTATCTGTCTCAGAGGACGCCCACTGAACCCGCGTCCTACAAGATGTTCTGGGAGGAATTTCACTACGACCACCACAAAGTATTTTCTTCGCTGTACTCCATGGAAGTTTAGAGGGCGGGTTACGGTCGACGCTTCGCTTGCAGCAAAAGTGCGAAGGATATTCGGAATAACCCTCAGGGTAGGAGCCGTGTTCGACATTTATGTCCGTCAGTGCACTAAGACGATCTTGAAAATACAAGACTGTTACGAGTGTCGCAACAGCGTTCCCGTGTATGTTGGGACACGCGTATTCTTCTGGAGTAAGACATGGTGGGAGATAATGCCTAACTGGGCGGTTCTTGTTTACCCACTGCCACCACCTTCTTATCATAGCGGCTGTGTAAGCAGTGGTAACTGTCCTTGCTAATCACACGACTGTGGAGGCGTGCGGATGCGAAAACGGCGCTGGTTGCTTTCTATAGCCGTTGTATCGGTAGGTTTGGTGGTCAGCCTGTGGCTGCTTGTCCGCACGCCCTCCCCGTCTGCCACCATCGGATACTTCGGCGACAACAAATTCTTGTGCGTTAGACCAGGGCAAATAGTGCGACTCCGATTCTCGGAACCTCTCCCAACAGGGATCGACGAGTTTCTTGAAAAATGGAAGGGGGTGATTGTTTGGACGAACCCTGAATCCGCAGCAGAGACCCGCTATTGGGGCGGATTTATGTGGTTCGAATGGTGGCTCGTTTCGGAAAAGGAGGTTATGTTTCGGGTTCCTGAGGGACAGTTTGGACCGCTACCAATAAAGTTTCCTCATCCCAATAAAACCAAGGATGGAAAGAAATTCGAGTTCATGCTGTTTATTATGGGAGATAAAGATCTTGATAGGATGATTCATCGTCAAGAGCCGCTCCCGCGCGATGGGAGCATACCTTCCAAGGGGAATGTAAAGGTATACTATGAGGAGCCATCCGTTTGGCACCGGCTAAGGTTTTGGCTTCACTATGAAGCGGTCTGGAAGCGGGGCTGGCAGATAGGGTTATAGGGGTGCGTGATGGGTCTCATAGTTGGCGGGAGCGGCTGGAGGTTCGGTTTGAAGTAGTCGCCAACGCCTCACTATCACGATAGGAGGAGGATGGAGATGAGACGGCAGATTTGGCTCTATGCGAAATGGGTTCTGGGTATTGCGAGTGCTATCGCGGTATTCGCCATCACGGCGGCGCCTGGTGGAGGATGTGGCATGTGTAGCACAATGCGTGTGCGGATGTGTGATGAATCTGTATGTGGTTCCTTTCCTGCGTGTGCAGGCGCGTGCGAATGCGAGGAGTGGAACCATAGATGGTGTGGTGGGAGCGGGAGCGATTGTAAGGGAACCCACATAGGACATGTACCCGTTGTTGTCTATCAAGGCGACTGTGACACGGGAACCAATAGGTGCGTATGTCGGACCCCAATCCGAGTAGAAGTTGCGCTTCGACCGAAGGCTGTTTGCACCCCGTGTCCCCATCCTTAGGGAGGATTCTAATGCTGCGCGTGAGCCTTGCTGTCATAGCTGCGTCGTGGATAGCTTCGGTGTGGGCAGGTTCCCTACCACAGGGGCTTGCCCGCGCTCTGAAACAGCGAGAACAGTTCTACTACCACCGTCGCATCGTTTTTCATGTGGAGGAGCGGGTGCATGTCCGTAATAGGCAGCATCAGACGCGCTATGTGTTAGAAATCTTGCGCACTCCCCGCGCCCTTTTAGTAAGACAGCAGCCCTTGAACGGCGTGGAGATGAAGACCGAACAGGGCAACTCGGTACGGTTCAGTCTACACGATGGGTGGACATCCGCATGTTATATCGGTGAGGAAGCCAGCGCTGTTTGGGAGCCCAGTTTCCTCTTCTCAACCGACGCCCAGTCGCTTGAAAAGTCAAGTATGGTCGCGAACCTTGCGCGCGGCGGAATCGATCAACTTTATGGAGGCGCTTTGCAGTGGGACGCTCGCTGTCGGGATGGCTGTGGGATGTATGGAGTGTTCATGACGGGGCTGGATGTGTCTAAGATTTATCGTACGCGCTGGGAACGCGTGGAAGAGCGAGCGAACCGATGGGTGCTGATGGGAACCGCGCAAGCACAAGCCTTTGAACCCCACTTGCCTCCAGAGAACTTTCCCAACATTTCACTTCGGGTCGAGTTGCGCAAGCCAGACGCACTGCCGATGCGCTTGGAGGTGTTAGTGCCTTTCCGAAGACCTAACATGTGGGTACGGCATATATTTCGTACAGTGCAAACCAAGCAAATAGAGCGGTTGGAGATACCTGTAGTCGTCCAGTATCTTCAGGAAAATGCCGAGAAGACACGCGAAGTTCAGGTTGCTTTCAAACAAGTTCTCTTTGAGCGTTTAAAAGAGTCGGTTCAGTTAGATTTGCCTCAAGGGACTACAGTTGCTGACGAGCGCATAGGCAGTTCCATCAACTACCGTTGGCAAGGTCGCCTGCCTACCGAAGAGGAGCTCAAGCAGCTTGCCTACCAGCAAGGCAATCTCATTCCGCCTGATGCGCCTCGTCGCCGTTTCTCACCCCTGCTCTTAGCGCCTGCGATTATCTTCTTCGCCCTCGCCGCATACCTCTACTTCAGAAACCGACGCCGATAACCTTTGGAAGCAATTTTCAGGGGCATTCGGCAGGAATCGCGCCCGACGCTTCGTATTTAACCGCAAGGAGGCAACGATGCCTTACCAAGCGGTGTTCGTAGGACGAAAGCCTTGTTGCACCC
>JBKBKS010000187.1:0-3371 GCA_046294565.1 Fimbriimonadales bacterium | reverse complement strand
CCACTGCGCGGCGCCGCCTTGAGAGTTGCCCTGATTGATACCGTTGATTTGCAGGTAGCCGCCCAGCTGGAAGTAGCGCAGCCCGTGCGGACCGTTGTTATAGGTGCTGGCAGAGTCGCCGGGCGCCAGCCAAGGGCTGGTTGCGGTGGCGTTGTTGTAGCGTACTTCGTATTGCACGCGCTTGGTCTGTCCATCATAGCGGAACACGAGGGTGATTGGACCGCCCTGATAGCGCAGGCCGCCTCCTGCCCAGAACGGCATTCGCCCGCCGAACGCGGCAATCTCGCCGCCGCTGCCGCCCGCAGACTCATTCGCCACCATCAGCACGCCATCCGCCCACCAGTTGCCTTGGTCGTTCACATCGCGCGGATAACGAGGGAACGGACGCTCTACCAAGAACAGCCCTGCCTCCACCGTGCGATTCGCCTGCATCACGGGTGTCAGGTTGAGGGTCACTTCCAGTTCCAAAGAGCTGCCGTCCGAATCGGGGTCAAAAAACGCAGGGCTAACGCCGTCCAGCGAGAGGAACCAGTGGTGGCGGTTGCCCCAGCCACACTGGGAATACCATTCTGGGGAGCTGCCTTGACAATCGGTCGAGGTGTCCGACAGTATCAGACAGCCGTTGGCAAACGAGGCGAGAAATTCAGACGAGGCGTCGTCGTGCCACACATATGGACGCACGATAATGCTCTGCGCGCGTACCAGCACTGTCAGCGCGCAACACGCTACAAGAACCATCAACACTCGCTTCATCGCTGTACCTCCGTTCGTTGGATCGGTCATCGCCTCGGCGCAGTAAGGCTAAACGCCCACCGTTAACCGATTAGCGTACCAATTATAGCACATTTTGCCCGATTTGTCAAGGGGGTTCGTGATGATGTTCGAAAATCAGGGGATGTAGGGGCGGACCTGTGTGTCCGCCTGCATCGGAAACGCAGGACGCATACAAATATTCGGCGCACACGCAGATGCGCCCCTGAGCCGATTACCTCGCAGGCGTTTTTTCGAACACATCGGGCGCTTTGCCCTGCGCGGTGCGCTGCTCGGGACGAGCAATCAGCCCCTCCTGTTCCAACAACTGCGCCAAAACGGTGTTCAACACTTCCTGCCGCGCTTCCATCGGGGATATTATAGCGGAATTCAAACGCTCGCCAGCGTTTTGCTCCGTATCCGGGCGACCTCCTGCGCCAGAGTCTCCGCCACGAAGTGCAGGTCGTTCCAGGTGGTGTCGCGTCCGAGGGTGAAGCGGACGCCCTCTTGGGCGGCGGTTTCGTCCCAGCCGAGCGCGAGCAGCACATGCGAAGGCTCCAGCGAGCCTGCGCTGCATGCCGCGCCGCTGCTCGCGCCGATGCCCGCGCGGTCAAGCGCAATCAGCAGGCTGTCGGCAGGCGCGCCGCGAAATCGGAAATGCGCGTTCCCCGGCAGTCGCTCGGTCGGATGCCCTGTGAGCGTCGCGTCGGGGATTGTTTCCAGCACAGCGCGGATGAACTGGTCGCGCAGGGCGGCTTGGCGTTGGGCTTCGGTTGCGTGCGTCGCTTGGGCGATTCTGACGGCTTCGGCGAACCCCACGATGCCCGCCACATGCTCGGTTCCCGCGCGGCGGTCGCGTTCCTGCCCGCCGCCCACCATCAGCGGCTGCAGCGGGGTGAGCGCACGCACATAGAGCGCGCCCACCCCCTTCGGTCCGTAAATCTTGTGCGCCGAGACGCTCAGCAGGTCGCACCCCATCGCCTCCACATCCACAGGCAGCAGCCCGAAGGTCTGCACGGCGTCCACATGGAGCCACACGCCGCGCTCTTTGCACAGCCGCGCAATCGCCTCCACGGGTTGCAGGGTTCCAATCTCGTTATTGGCGTGCATCACGGACACCAGCCAGGTCTCGTCGCGCAGGCGGTCGCGTACGGCGTCGGGGTCTACCTGCCCGTAGCCGTCCACAGGGATTTGCTCCACCGTGTAGCCGAGCGGTTGGAGCCACTCGGCGGCGTGCAGCACGCAGTGGTGTTCGACGGCTGAGACCAAGATATGCCTGCGATGGGGCGGGGCTTTGAGGGCGCAGCCGATTATCGCGAGGTTGCACGATTCCGTGCCTGAAGAGGTGAAGCAGATTTCGGCGGGGTCGGCGTTCAGGGCGGCGGCGAGCGTCTCGCGCGCGACGTCGATTGCCATCCGCGCGCGCCTGCCCCAGCGGTGCAGGCTGGATGGGTTGCCAAACTCGCGCTTCAAGTACGGCTCCATCGCCCTGCGCACGCGCAGGTCTAACGGCGTGGTGGCGGCATGGTCAAGGTAAATAACTTTCATAGTAGATTTAGATAACACTTCGCCAGTTTTCTACCTGTAGGGGGTATCCAAGTGACTGCACACGCAAGTAGTGCTCCACATTTCCTGAAACTAACACGAGTTGGTTCACAATCGCTTGCGCCGCTATCATCGGATCGGCGCGACCAATTCGCTGCCCTGTACGCCAAAGATCGCCGTCTATGCGCCCTGCCAAAGCTGCGCTCTCTCTATCAAAAGGTATAATTTCCAAAGTATTGGTAATCTGGAGAAACTGCTCTAATTTATCCTGTCTTCCAATACGCTGATAACCACAAATAATTTCCATCACCGAAATAGCAGAGATTGTGAATACACTGTACTCCTGCAAGTACTCCTGTGCCCTCATGACGATTACAGTGTCTCGTCCCTTGAGAACTTCCGAGAAGATGTCGGTATCAAGCAGAGCCTTACTCTTCATGGTCTTTGAGCCGCAAAGGGCGGATTTCCCGCTGGTGCATTACCTCTGCGATAATTGTATCGAGCACTTCGGACTCGTCGGCAAAGATTCCTATCAGCGAAGCATTATCTCGCTCCATAAGGATATGCACCTGCACCTCCACGCGAGTCCCGTCAGGCAACCCGAGCGGGGTGTCCAGTTCAATCCAGCGGTTGCGCACGCGACCTGTGGTTACCATAACCGAACACCTCCGTCAGCGAATCAGTTTCCCCGTGATGAGCTTATAAATATCCAGCGAGAACACGGCGATGAAAATCATCAGCACCGCCACCAGTCCTGCCATTTGCACGCGCGCCATCGCCTCAGGGCTGAGTTTGCGTCGTCGCAGCGCCTCTATCGTGAAGATAAGCAGATACCCGCCGTCCAGCACGGGGATCGGCAACAGGTTGATGACGCCGAGCATTACACTGAACTTGGCGGCGAAGTCGGCGACCTCCACCAGCCCCAGTTTGGCAGTGGCGTTCGTGGCGGAGGCGATAGAAATCACGCTGCCCACCTCGTGGATGTTAGCCTGCCCGAAAACCATGCGTCGCAACCCGTCCACAATCGCGACGGACATCCCGACCGTCATCAGCCCTGCGTGTGCCAGCACTTGGTG
>JBKBKS010000186.1:0-3377 GCA_046294565.1 Fimbriimonadales bacterium | reverse complement strand
CTCAGGCATGCCTTGGCGAACAGGTCGGGGCGCAGCGCGCGCGTGAGGCGCAGCTGCTCGCGCCGACGCCAGCGCGCAATCGCCCCGTGATTGCCCGACAGCAACACGCTCGGCACACGCATCCCCTGAAACTCCTCCGGGCGCGTGTATTGCGGATAGCCCAGCAGTCCATCCGCATACGAATCTTGCCCCAGTGATTGGGGCGAGTGGATAGCGCCGGGCAGCAGGCGCACCACCGAGTCGATGATAATTAGCGCGGGTAGCTCGCCCCCAGTCAGCACATAGTCGCCGATGCTCAGCACATCGGTCGCTAAATGCTCACGCACGCGGGCGTCCACCCCCTCGTAGTGTCCGCAGATGAGTATCAGATGCGCCTGCTCGGCGAGCTCATGCGCCATCGCTTGCGTGTAGAGTCGGCCCTGTGGCTCCAATAGCACGATGCGCGTGTGCGCTTGAGGCTGACAGAACTCCACTGCGCGGAAGATGGGTTCGGGCTTCATCACCAGCCCTGCGCCGCCGCCGTAGGGTTCGTCGTCGGTCTTGCGGTGCTTGCCCGTCGCGAAATCGCGCAGCTGCAAGGCGCGCACTTGCGTCAAGCCCCACTCGCAGGCGCGCCCCACGATGCTGTAGCGAACGCCCGCCTCAATCACTTCCGGGAAGAGGGTAATCACATCGATGCGCAGCATAGGCTCCCTGCAGAGTATACCTACGGTAGGGGCGCGTGTGCTACAATAATTAGACGATGGGGGTCATCGTATGAACCAACGCGCAGGCGCCATCCAACCACACAGCACGGAAGCCGAGATGAGCGTGCTTGGCTCGATGATGCTGGATCGCGACGCGCTGGAGAAGGTCGCGGAGCTGCTGCAGGTGGACGATTTTTATCACCCTGCGCATCGGGTGGTGTGCGAGGTGGTCTATTCGCTGTATGAGCGCAACATCGCCGTCGATTTGCTCACTGTTCAGGAGGAGCTGCGTCGGCGTGGGCAGTTAGAGGAAGTGGGGGGGCTGCCTGCCTTGGTGAACATCATCGAGAGCGTGCCCACCGCCGCGAACGCCGAGTATTACGCGCGGATTGTGCAAGAGAAAGCCGTGCTGCGCCGACTGCTCCGCGCCGCGCATGAAATCGTACGCCTCGTGGAAGAGCCTGAGCTGGAGCTGCAGCATATCTTAGACCAAGCCGAGCAAGCGGTGTACCAAGTGGCTGAGCGTCAAATCGGGCGCGAGTTTTTTGGCGTGAACAGTCTCGTGCTGAATGTGCTGGAGCAGTTCGAGGAGCGTCAGCAGCAGATGCAGGAGCGTCCCGACGGCGAGTTGCTGCTGGGCGTCTCGACGGGCTATCGCGACTTGAACCGTATCTTGTCGGGGCTGCAGCCGTCGGAGTTGATTATCTTGGCGGCGCGTCCGAGCGTGGGCAAGACCTCGCTGGCGATTAACATCGCCGAGCATGTGGCGATACGCGAGCGCAAGCCTGTGGCGATTTTCAGCTTGGAGATGGCGGCGGAGCAGTTGGTGCAGCGAATGCTCTGCTCGCAGGCGGCGGTGAGCGCACAGCGGCTGCGTCGCCTGCAACTGGGCATGGACGAGTGGGCGAAACTGCACGACGCCGCCGCGCGCCTGTTCAACGCGCCCATCTATATCGACGACACCAGTAGCCTCTCGCCGATGGAGATGCGCGCCAAGTGCCGACGCCTCAAAGCCAAACTTGCCGAACGCGAGCTGGGGCTGATTGTGGTGGACTACCTGCAGCTGATGCGCTCGTCGAACCGCCGCGTGGAGAACCGCAACCAAGAGATTGGCGAGATCGCCCGCGCGCTCAAACAAATCGCCCGCGAGTTCCACGCGCCCGTGCTGGTGCTGTCGCAGCTCTCGCGCTCGGTGGAACGACGCGAGAACAAGCGACCGATGCTCTCCGACCTGCGCGACAGCGGCTCGATAGAGGCGGAGGCGGATGTGGTGCTTTTTATTCATCGCGAGGAATACTACGGCGACAAGGACGCCGCGCCGATCGACCCGCCGCCTGGCTATGTGCGCCAAGAGGAGGTGGAGATTATCGTCGCCAAGCAGCGCAACGGTCCCACCGGCAAAATCACGCTGGCGTTCCAGCCCGACTTCTCGCGGTTTGTGGGCATCGAGCGCGAGCATGTGGGCGTCTACTGACGCCAGCGCGGCAGAAACCGCCCTGTGCGCTTTTGGTACGCCGCGTATTCAGGGTAGCAGCGCCGCAGGCGTCGCTCCTCCTCGCGGGCTTTGAGGTTGAAGAACAGGGTCAGCCCCAGCGCGACCGCGACGCCCCACGCCTTCTGGGTGAGAATCGCCCCTCCAAACGCCATTAGCAACAGCCCCGTATACATCGGATGCCGAACCGAGGCGTAGACGCCCGTCTGCAGCAGCCCCAGCGCGCGGTTCGGCTCGGGCAGCGGGGTAAGCTTGCGTCCGTGTGCGCCCACCGCACCCACAGCGACCGCGCCGCCGACCAGTATCAGCGGCGCGCCCAGCCAACGCCACGCGCCCCACTCGCCGCTCGCGGTCGCAACGAGCGCGTAAGCATAGCCCGTGAATAGGGACGCCTGCGCTACAACCCACCCGTAAACAGCAACGCTATTCAATCTCTGGCAGGCGCACAGTCATGCGCTTATTGGGCACATCCACGCTGAGGATATACTCCTCAACGGCAGGGATAGTGTATTTGCCGACATCGTAGAAGTCATACGCGGCGCCTTGACGCACATCTTTCAGCTTGCCTATCCGCTCGCCCGACTCAGTGAAGACTTCCATACCAATCAGGTCGCTGATGTAGTATTGTCCCGCTTCGAGGGACATGCGCTCTTCGGGGGGGATGAGGAGCCATGCGCCGCGCAGCTGTTCGGCGTGGTCGCGCGTCTCCACGCCTGAGAGTCGAAGTACGAGAAACTCGCCGTGCCAGCGCACGGATTCGATAAAGCACTCTTTAGGGGGTTGTGTGCGTGGGGGCTTTTTGTGGCGCGGGCGCAGTTCGGCGTCAGGTGGTTCGGGTTTGGGCGGTATCCACCAGAACAGGCGTGCGCCTGGTTGGAACCGTTCGGGGAAGTCGGTCTCCAAGCGCACTTTGAGTTCGCCGCGAATGCCGAACGGACGGGCAACGACGCCCACGGTCACCCACCGTTTCGGGACTTTGGGCGTGTAGGGTCTCGCCATCGTCTACTCGCCGTCGTCGGGGCTGGCGTGGGCGTTCTCGCCGTCGGTGATTACGATGACCTGCACGCGCAGGCGGTTCTTTGCGCCGGCGGCTTGGGCGACTGTGCGCAGCGCGTTCACGATGCGCCCGCCTTTACCTATCACACGCCCGCGATCGCTCTCCGCCACCTGTATCGGGTAGCGCAAGAGCGAGCCGTTGC
>JBKBKS010000185.1:0-3405 GCA_046294565.1 Fimbriimonadales bacterium | reverse complement strand
TTTGAACTCAAGTGGGTGAAAGTCGGCGATCGACGCATTTGGGGTTTTTGGCATACAGGATGTGGTGGGTTGTGGGGCGCGAGTCTCGCTACAGGTAGTAGGCGTTGTCTCGAAGTGTCGTCGAACGAACGGTTAGTTAATAATGGGGCGCATAAGAAGTATTCAAGAGGGCGTTTGGATGGCGGTCTGCACGCCGTGAGGTCGTGTGTGAGCGAGCTGCTGACTTGGGGGTAGTCGCAGGAGTCTCTTGTGAAGAAGGGCGGGGATGCAGCACGCTACCGCATCCCCGATACGCGTGGGCTACTTGATTTCGACCTTCGCGCCAGCCTCTTCGAGTTTTTTCTTGATGTCTTCCGCTTCTTCCTTGCTCACGCCTTCCTTGACCTTCTGAGGCGCGCCTTCCACGAGATCTTTCGCCTCTTTCAGCCCCAGCTGCGTGATTTCGCGGACGACCTTGATGACCTGCAGTTTATTGTCGCCTGCCGCCGCCAGCACCACATCGAACGAGGTCTTCTCTTCGGCGGCGGGTGCAGCTTCTCCTGCAGGGGCGCTGGGCATCATGCCGGGCATCATCCCGACGGCTACAGGCGCAGCAGCCGACACGCCGTACTTGTCCTGCAGCGCTTTGACCAGTTCGTTCAGCTCAAGAACGGTCATCTCGTCGATTGCCTGAATCAGTTCCTCTGCGGTTAGTTTTGCCATGGGTGTATCCTCCTTCGTTTATTGGGTTTCCGCCTTTTTATCGGCGACAGCTTGGAGGGTGCGCACGAACTGTCCGACGAGTTCGGAGAGCGTGCCCACCAAGCCTGTGATGGGCGACTGCAACGCGCCCAGAAACTGCGCGACCATTACCTCGCGCGGGGGCAGTTTGGCGAGGGTGTCCACCATCTCGGCGGGGTAGACGCGCTCGCCCAGCAGCAGCGCTTTCACTGCAGTTTTGCGCGCCTGCTGGATGTAATCGCTAATTGCTTTGGCGGCGGCGGCTTCGTCGCCCGTGACGAACGCTATCGCCGTCATGCCGTGCAGGTGCGGCTCCAAGCCGTCGGGCATGTTGCCGTCGCGCGCGATGCGGTAGAGCGTGTTTTTGACGACGCGCAGCTCCGCGCCCGATTGGCGCATCTGCCGACGCAAATCGGTAATCTCGCGCACGCTCAGCCCGCGATAGTCCACCAGAATCTGCGCCTTAGATTCGTGAATCCAGTCGCGGATCTGGCTGACCTGTTCCACTTTCTTCGCGGTAGGCATTCGGTATCCACCTCCTGTAAGTGTTCGCGCCTTATAAGCAAAAACGCGAGCCACGCCGCAGCTGGCTCGCACGCACGATTGTAGACAGCCAGTGCGAGACTCGCACTGGTACGGCTGCCTGTGTTGCCTTACTCTGTGCGCCTTCCTCGGCAGGCGAGCCGCTGCGCGGATTATGTCCTATTCAGGACGCCTGCTGTCTGCGGTATGGCGCGTGAAGTATACCCCAACGGCGCGCCGTGGCGTCAAGGGGCGGGATAGTAGAGGATTTCTTCTTGGTCTTTGGATTGGGCGCGTGCGAGGTAGCCGCTGTGGTCGGGCGTTTGCGTGCGCGCCGCCACGATGGACGACTGACCTTCTGCGTTCACATCAAAGAAGCCGCCCACGCCCATCGGGTTGACGCCCATGAGATTTGGATGTTTCTGCACGCCTGCGAGCAGTCCGCTTTCCCAGCCTTGGGCTTCCTCTTTCGTCCATGGCAGCGGATTGTAGGAGGGCATCGCCAGCACGCGCACGCCCCGCTTCGCATGCTGCTCAATCAGCTCGTGATAGAAGCCGTCCAAGCAGATAAGGACACCCAACTTGCCTGCTGAGGTGCTTATGGTGGGCAGCTCGCGCGAGGCTGGGCAGAGGTTTAGCCCCGTCTCCTGCTCCAGCGGCACGAGGTTAATCTTGCGTTGCACGAGGGCGCGCGCCCCGCGCGGGTTGTAGACATAGCAAGTGTTGTAGACGCAGTCGCTTTGGGCGATTGGCGCGCTGCCTGCCACCAGCCACGCTTTGGCGCTGCGCGCCGCCTCGCTGAACGCTTCGTGATAGACGCGCTCCACAAAGGGGCTAAGCGTGCGCAGCAGCGCGCGCGTCGCGCCTGCAAATCCGCCCTCGCTGCTCATGGGGCTAATCTGATACCGCTCCATCAGGCGCAAGCCCGCCTCAATCATCGTCTTACTGCTTTGCACGCGCTCGTAATCTTGCGTGAAGATGAGACCCAGCCCCACATCTTCAGGGAACACTACCAGCAAGTCGCCTTTCGGGGCGCGCCGACGAATCGCTTGCGTCAGCCCCAGGATTCGCTCGCGGAACGCCTCCGCGCTACGATAATCCTCCAACCGATAGCGCATCTGCACCGCGGCGAGGATTGTGCCATGAACCATGCGGGAATTGTACCTGAGGAGGTATACTTCCGTCGTCATAGGAGCGCGCGTATGAAACTGCATGAGTATCAGGCGAAACAGATTTTGAGCGATTTTGGCGTTCCGACGCCGCAAGGAGAGGTCGCCAGTACGCCTGCAGGCGTGAAAGCGATTGCCGAGCGATTGGGCAAGCCGGTTGTGGTTAAGGCGCAGGTGCTGATGGGCGGGCGCGGCAAGGCAGGCGGCGTCAAACTCGCCCAGAACCCCGACGAAGCCGCGCAGGTCGCCAGCGAAATCATCGGCAAGCGGCTCTTCTCGCCCCAGAACCCCGACGGGCTCGTCGCCGAGAAGGTACTGGTGGAAGAGGCGGTGCAAATCCAGCACGAGTATTACATCGGAATCACTGTAGACCGCACGCCCCAGCGCAATGTGCTGATGGTGAGCAAGTACGGCGGGATGGATATCGAGGAGGTCGCGGCGCAGCATCCCGACGCCATCGCGACCTATCCGATTGACCCCCTGCTGGGGCTGACGGACTACGCGGCGCGCGAGGTGTTGTACGCGGCGGGCGTGCCCCACGAGCAAGTGCGTCCGCTCAGCGCGCTGCTGCACGGGCTGTACCGCGCCTACATCGCTGTCGATGCGAACCTGGCGGAGATTAACCCCTGCGCAGTGCTTGCCGACGGGCGCATCGTCGCCGCCGACGCGAAGATAACTATCGACGAGAACGCGCTCTATCGCCAAAAGCGACTGGAGTCGCTGCATGAGGCGAGCATCGAAGACCCCATCGAGGCGGAGGCGAGCCGACGCGGAATCGCCTATGTGCGCTTGGGCGGCGATATCGGCATCATCGGCAACGGCGCGGGCTTGGTGATGTGTACCGTCGATGAGGTGGCGCGGGCAGGCGGACGCCCAGCCAACTTTCTGGACATCGGCGGCGGCGCGAAAGCCGACCGCGTGCGCCAAGCCGTCGAACTCGTGTTGATGGATCCAAATGTGAAGGGGCTTCTGTTCAACATCTTCGGCGGCATCA
>JBKBKS010000184.1:0-3448 GCA_046294565.1 Fimbriimonadales bacterium | reverse complement strand
GGACAAGACTGTCCAAGCCACGGAGGTATTCAGCAGGAGGCGTTATGCAAAAACTAATATGTATCGTTGTAGGAATCGGTCTATTGAGTACGCTATCGGCGCAGCCGAGGGATGCTGACACTGCGCTTGCGCTGGCGTGGACGCGCAACCCGCGCGTGCAGGCGTTGCGTCTGGAGATTCAGAGCGCACAGCGGCTGCGCCAGAGCGCGTCGGCGCTCAGCGCACCTGCCATCTTGCTTGCGCCCGCGCTAACCACTGGCGGCGTTGGCGAGGAACTGCTCGTGCAACAACCGCTGGAGCTGACAGGCGTTCGCCAAGCCCGCACGCGCGTAGGGCAAGCGCAGTACGAACTCGCGGTCGCCCAGTCGCTGCTGGAGTTGAACAACCTGCTCGCCGAAGTCGCCGCCGCGTATTACGAGTACGCCTATCGCCAGCGCATCGCCCAGAACGCGCAGGAGGCGTTGCAACTCGCCCAGCGCACGCGCGACACCATCCAGCAACAGGTAGCGGCTGGCGCGCGGGCAGGCGTTGACCTGGTCCAAGCCGAGATTGAGTTGGAGCGCGTGCGTCAACATGCGCTGCTGCGCCAGGCGGAAGCCGAAACGGCGCTCGCGCAGCTCCAAGCACTGGTGGGCGGCGCTCCCGACACGCCCGACGCGCCCTCGCCCCTCGCCTTCCACGCGCCCAGCGAGTCGACACCGATGCGTCTCCAAGCCGCACGCCTGCGCTTGGAGCAAACCCTGCTCCAACAGATACGCGCCGAGTCGCTGCCCGACCTCGGTGTGCAACTGCGCGTCGAGCGGTTCCAAGCCGAGCGCACGCGCCCTGCGTTCGGACTGACCCTCAGCTTACCCCTAATCGATTACGGCGCGCGGGAGAATCGCCTGCGTGCGCAACGCGCCCTCACTGAGGCGCAACGCCTGCGCTTGCAGCAGACGCGCCTCGAGGTGGAGACCGCCCTGCGCAACGCTGAACAACGCCTGCGCCAAGCCCAAACGCGCTATGACGCCTATCAACAAACGCTGCTGCCGCGCGCCCTGCAGCTCGCCCAAGCCGCGCAGGTCGGGCTGGAAGCCGGGCAGCTTAGTATCCTGCAACTGCTCGAATCACAACGCACGGCGCGCACCGTGCAGGAAGAAGCGTTGGAAGCCGAACTCCAGCTCAAACGAAGCGAGGTCGAGCTCCAACGCCTGCGCGGCGCGTTCCTGCCGAAGGAGGTAAACCTATGAAAACCGAGACCATCGCACACGCGCCCCGCAAGTGGGGGCAAATTATTGCGGTAATCGTCATCCTTGCGCTGGGGCTGAGCATGCTGTGGCTGCTCAACCGCCCCGCGCCTGAAGAGACCGTCGCCGAAGAGACTGGCACAGCCCTGCCAGAAACCGTTGCGCTCTCCAACGAGAGCATGGAATTAGCCAAGCTGGAAATCGCCGTGTTGCAACCCCAGCCTCTGACTCGCACGCTGAAGCTGTTTGGGCAGATTGAACCTGTGCCGGAGAACTTAGTGAACCTGAACTCGCGCGTGACAGGGCGTGTGCTGGAGATTCGCGCGCGCGTGGGCGACCGAGTGCAGCGTGGACAGGTGCTTGCCGTGCTGGACAGCGAGGAAATCCATCGCGCGGAGGTGGCATACGCTCAAGCGCAGCGTCAGCTGGAGTTCGCCCGCGCCGAGTTGGAGCGTCGCAAGCGTCTGGCGCAGCTGGGCGTGTACAGTAGCCCAGCGTTGGAGGAGGCGCGTACCCGACGGGCGCAGGCGCAAGCCGAGCTGCAAGCGGCGGAAGCAGACGCACGCGCCGCTCAGAACGCCGTGCAGACCGCCGAGACCAATCTCCGCAAGGCGCAGATTGCTCTCCAACAAGCCCAAGCGCAACTCACGCGCGGTGAACGCCTGCTTCAAGCCCAGCTCATCGCGCAGCAAGAGTATGAAGCGTTGCGCGCCCAGTATGAGACGGCTCAAGCGGAGGTTCGCGCCGCGCAAGCGCAACTCGACTCCGCCCGCGCCGCCCAGCAAGCCGTCCAAGCCCGCTTGCAATCCGCACGTGAGAGCCTTCAACTCGCCCAACAGCAAGCCGAACGCGCCCAAAAGGTGTTTCAAGGGCAGTACCTGATCAGCAAAGAGGTCGCCGACGCCGAAGCCGCCTACCGCCAAGCCCAACTCGCCCTCGAAGCCGCGCTCGATGAACTGCGGCTGCTCGGCGGCAAGCCCGACGGCGGGCATAAACTTGTGCTCACCGCGCCGTTCGACGGGCGCATCGCCGCGCTGGAGGTCACCATCGGCGAGACCGTCACTCCCGATAAGCCCATCTTCCGCATCCTGAACACCAACTCTGTGTGGGCAACCTTCGACCTCTACCCCGACGACATACCCTATGTGCGCGTGGGGCAGCCGCTGCGCTTCTACGCGGACTCCGTGCCCGACGCCGTGTTCGAGGCGACCGTGCAGCTGATTATGCCTGAAGCCGACCCCAACAAGCGCGTGGTGAGGGCGCGGTGCATGGTGGCGCGTCCTGACCCGCGCCTCAAGCCGGGGCTGTTCGTCCGCGCCGAGCTGCCGATTGTGCTGGAGCGCAACGCGCTGGTTGTGCCCGCCGAAGCCGTGCAACGCATCGCTGGCGAGACCTACCTGTTCGTAGCCACAGGACGCCAAGGCGAGTTCGCCCTGCGCCAAGTGCAACTCGGGCAAACCGTGGATAACCAGGTGGTGATCCGCGGCGGGGTGCAGGCGGGCGAGCGCGTCGTCGTCCGCAACGCCTCGCTGATAACAGGAATGCTGCTCGGAGGAGGTGAGGACTGAACACATGCGCCGTTCCAAAGGTATAATCACCCAAGGTGAATTAATGGAGCCAGTGCTGCGCATTCGCACGCGCGTGCAAAAGGGACATCGGATTGAACTCCATGTACCCGAACTCGATGAAGCAGCGGAGGTAGAGGTGGTAATCACTGTGCCTCGCGACCGCCCGCCGATACAGCCCCAGCCTCCTGGGGCTACCCCACCGCGATTGCCTGCTGGAATTCCCGCGACGCATTTTGACGCCGTCAAAGGCAAGCTCTCCGATGAAGAGGTAGATGCACTCCTGAAAGCCATCGAGGACGCCTGTGAGCAAACCGAAGCTGACGAAAGATCGTTATTTTGAAGTGTTGGGTGAAAATACGGGCGTAGTCGCCGTGTGTTTGTAGTGAACCGCATGGAGGTAGTCAATGTTAGAGTCGATAATCCGTTTCTCGGTGCGCAACCGTGCGATAGTGTTGGTATTGACGGCGTTTCTGGTGGGGGCGGCGGTGTACCAAGCGACGCAGCTGCCCATCGACGCCGTGCCCGACATCACGAATAAGCAAGTGGTCATCAACGCCCTCGCGCCCGGACTGGCGGCGCAAGAGGTGGAACGCCAAATCACCTTCCCGATTGAGCTGGGGCTGGCTGGACTACCCTACCTCAAGGAGACGCGCT
>JBKBKS010000183.1:0-3490 GCA_046294565.1 Fimbriimonadales bacterium | reverse complement strand
AAGAGCGTCTCTTGGACGAGGGTGCTTTTGCCCGATCCAGAGACGCCCGTGATGCAGACGAACAGCCCCAGCGGGATGCGCACCGTGAGGTTCTTGAGGTTATTGGCGCGTGCGCCGTATATTGTGAGCCAGCGTTCGGGGTGCGGCGCGCGGCGCGTTGTAGGAACCTCGATGCGTCGCTGACCCGATAGGTATTGCCCCGTGAGGCTATGGGGGCAGCGCATCACATCCTGCACTGTGCCTGCGACGACGACCTCGCCGCCGTGTTCGCCCGCGCCAGGACCCAGATCGATCACCCAGTCGGCGGCGCGAATGGTCTCCTCGTCGTGTTCCACCACCAGCACGGTGTTGCCCAAGTCGCGCAGGCGTTGCAGCGTATGGATGAGTTTTTGGTTGTCGCGCTGGTGCAGTCCGATGCTGGGTTCGTCCAGCACATACAGCACGCCCATCAGTCCGGAGCCGATTTGGGTGGCGAGTCGGATGCGTTGTGCCTCGCCGCCTGAGAGCGTGGTCGCCGAGCGGTCTAGGGTGAGGTATCCCAATCCGACATCGAGCAGGAATTTGAGGCGGGCGCGCACCTCCTTGAGGATGCGCTCGGCGATGGCGCGTTCGCGCGGAGTGAGTTGCGCTTCCAGCGCTTCGAACCAGCGCGCCGCCTCCTCGATGCTCATGGCTGTTACCTCCGCGATGTTTTTACCCCCGACCGTAACGGCGAGGCTTTCGGGCTTGAGCCGCTTGCCCTGACACACAGGGCATGGGCGCGTCGCCATATACTGCTCCAGATCCTGTTTGATGTATTCGCTCTCGGTCTCCTGGTAGCGCCGCTTGAGGATGTTCACGACGCCTTCGAACTCGGTGTCGATGTAGCGCGTGCGCCCCCAGCGGTTGCGGAGCTCCACCGTGACATTGCCCTTTGTGCCGTACATCAGCGCGTGGAACTGTTCGGGCGTAAGGTTCTGCAGGGGAGTGTTCACCGTGAAGCCGAGCCGTTTGGCAACGCCGTCCAGCATCGCCAGTCGCCAGTCGGTGAGTTCGCCGTCGCGCTTGACGAACGGGCGCAACGCGCCCTGCTTGATCGAGAGGCTACGGTCGGGCGCAATCAGCTCGGGGTCGAACTCGGTTTTCGTGCCCAGCCCGGTGCATTCGGGGCACGCGCCGTAGGGGCTATTGAACGAGAAGTTGCGCGGCTCCAGCTCGCCGAGGCTGACCCCACAGTCGGGGCACGCGAAATGTTCGGAAAAGTGCAGCTCGGTATCGGGCGCGATTGGCTCTCCTGCAATCGGCGGCGTCTGCGGCATAGATGGATTATACCCGTTCGCAATCGGGTATAATCACTTATCCTGCCGTGTGCGTGACGCCCGCGGTGGATCGAACCGTCGCCGATTGTGGCAGGGAGCGACGGCTTGGCTAAGTGGCAGCGTCGCGCACGCGACGAATCGCGAGGCGAGCCGGACCTCCCAAAAAGGAACCTGGGGTTCGCGACCCCAACGGCGCACGGCACGGCGGGGTGCTGCAGCACACTTCACGAGGCGTCGCGACGGCGTGCCGCGCTATACTCTCTCTGGAATCTCGAACCCTTTGGGCTGTCGGGCGCGTTTGAGCATGGCGTTCGCCTCGCGGTCGCCTACGAACTGCTTGCGGGCGGGGTCGAAGCGCAGCGAGCGTCCCAGTCGGTAGGCGATGTTCGCCAGATGCACCAGCTGCGCGGAGATGACGCCCTCTTCCACATCGCAGTGGAGGTCGCTGACGCGGCGGCTGCGCACGGCTTGCAGGAAGTTGCGATAGTGGTTCGGCTCGCCAGTGCCGTTCAGCTCGGGGCGTTGGGGGTTCTCCCGTTCGGGCAGCTCCTCTTGAGGGCTGCGGCGCGGTTTGTACCCGTTGCCCGAGGACATGTAGCCCAGCGAGCCGTACACTAAGTTGCCAATCTTCGCGCCCTGCTCGTCGTTGGTGAACAGCCCGCGTACCTCGAACGCCAACACGGTTCCGTCCTCGTACTCAAAGGTGGCAATCTGCGTGTTGGGCGTCTCGCCCTGATCGGTGTAGCCGTACCGACCGCCGACCGAGTGCACCTTCACAGGGTAGCGTTTGTTGAGGAACCAGCGCGCGATGTCCACCTGATGCACCCCCTGATTGCCCAAGTCGCCGTTGCCGTAGTTCCAGAACCAGTGCCAGTTGTAATGCACATAGTTCGGGTTGAAGGCGCGTCGCTCGGCGGGGCCTTGCCACAGCTCCCAGTGGAGCCATGGGGGCGGGTCGGCGTTTTGTTGGATTCCAATCGGTCCGCGCGGTTTGTAGCACAGTCCACGCGCCATGTAGATTGCGCCGATTTCGCCTGCCCATGCGCGTTGCACGGCGAGGCGCGTAACGGGGTCGGAGCGCATCTGATGCCCCACCTGCACGATACGGTTGTATTTACGGGCGGCTTCAATCATCTTCTCGCCTTCGTGGAAACCCCAGCAGGCGGGTTTCTCTACATAGACATCCTTGCCCGCCTGACACGCCCAGATGGTCAGCAGCGCGTGCCAGTGGTTCGGGGTAGCGGTGGAGACGGCGTCCACAGTTTTGTCTTCCAGCAGTTGGCGCAGGTCGGTGTAGAGGGTCGGGCGTGCGCCTGTGCGTTGCTCGATTATCGCGCCTGCTTGCTGCAGCACGCGCTCGTCCACATCGCACAGCGCCACGATGCGCACGCCTTCTATCTCGCTGAACTGGCGCATATGGGTCTTTCCCTGCCCGTTCAGCCCGACAATCGCGATGCCTATCGTATCGTTGGGGCTATGGCTCCAGCTGCGCAGCACGGTCAGCCCTGCCGCCGCGCCCAGAATCGCCTTACCCGATTGCTTCAGAAACGCACGCCGCGTAATGATTTCCATCGTTCTTCCTGTCAGAGCGCCATCGGCATAATCACGCACAGGTAGTCGTCTGCCTCTGCGGGTTTGAACACCGCGGGGCGCAGCGCTTCCGTGAGCTCGATGACGACGCCCTCGCCCTTGACCACCTCCAACACATCCAGAATGTAGCGAGCGTTGAAGGCAATCTCGAGGTCGTCGCCCTCGCGGATGAGGTCTACGCGCTCGGTCGCCTCGCCGACATCGCCTTGCGCGCTGATGACGAGCTTCTCGCCGTCGGTGCGCAGGTATACCTTATTTGAGTTGCTGCGCGCGACGAGGTACGCGCGGCGCAGCGCGTTGCGGAAATCTTGCGCCATCAGCGTCCACTTACGGCTGTGTTCCTGCGGGATGACGCGCTGGTAGTTGGGATACTGTCCCTCGATGAGTTGCGTATAGACCGCGGCGTTCTCGCCGATGAACGCCGCGCGGTGCGCGCCCAATCGCAGCGTGACGGTCTCCGCGGTAGGGATTTTATGCGCCAGTTGGATGGCTTTGAGGGGCACAATCGCGCTGGTCGGCTCGCCTGCGCCCGAATCGATACGCGCCGTGCGCACGGCTAATCGGTGCGTGTCGGTCGCCACCAAGCGTAGCGTCTCGCCCTC
>JBKBKS010000182.1:0-3504 GCA_046294565.1 Fimbriimonadales bacterium | reverse complement strand
CACATGGATCAGAAAAAACCACTCCTCATCCAGTCCGCCCAGAAAGTTCTGCAGCAGCATGATGTTGCCCAGTTCAATCGGCGCGTTGGGGTCTAATCGCCGCCAGTTGTCCAGCGCGTAGGAGGCGTAGGACAGTACCGGCGGTCTGCCCAGCATCTGGCTCACCGCGCACCAGGGACGCGCGAGGTTCTCAGGTATCTTTGAGGCGGGCGCGTCGCCGTTCCACACATAGGCGTGCCCCAGATACGAAAGGAGCATCATCGCGCGGCGGCGTTCGCGGTCGGTCGTCAAGCGGTCGATATCGAGGCGCGGGAGCGACTCGATAATCGCGCGTGCGCGGCGCGCCGCCAGCAGTTTCGGCAGCTCGGCGGCGACTTGCTCCCAGGGCGCGTAATACGGGTCTTCGAGATACGGCAACGGGTCGCTCGCGGGCAAGAAACCGCGCGTCTCGCAGACCTCGAAATCTTCCAAGCGCAGGAGTTCGGCGTGTGTCGTTTGCATCGTTGCATCCTCCACTGCAGATTATTGCCCTCGCGAGCGAATTTGTATAGCCGAGTTGGTTATTGGGGCGAGCGTGCGCTCACTTCAGGCAGGGTGCGGCGCAGCTGTTTGAGCCAGTGCTCTGCCAATTGCTTGACGCTCAGGCGCGCCGCCTCGGCGTCGGCAGGCGTCACGGTACTCAGCAGCCGTCCATGCACATAAATTTCGTATTGCTGATCCTTGCGCACCTCCTTCAGCGTAATCATCTCGGCCGTGAGCCGCTCGCCCAGCACTTCCACCAAGCGGTCTTGCACAATCTGGGCGCGCTGCTCCATGCTCAAGTTGCCGTGCCCCGCGCGGATGCGCATGATGAACTTCCCGCCGATAGAGACATCGACATAGTTCTGTGCAAACGCGGTCAGCAACAGCAACGCTCCTAAGCAACTGGTAAGTATCTTCATCGGTTAACCTCCCTGTGTAGATTGGATTATACCCCAAAGTTCGGCGGTGCGGGTATACTTGGGGCTGCGATGGCAATCACCTTAGAGCAGATGCGCCACACGGCGAAGCTGGCGCGGCTGGAGCTGAGCGACGCGCAGCTGATGGAATTGATGCACGCGATTAACGCCCTGATGGGTCACTTTGAGCGGTTGCAGTCGCTGCCGCTGGAGACGGTGGCGCCGACCGCGCACTCGATTCCCGTGTTTGACGCTATGCGCGAGGATGTCGTCGGCGCGACGCTGACGCGCGAGGTCGCGTTGGCGAACGCCCCCGAAGCCCGCGACGGGCTGTTTATTGTACCGCGTATCGTGGAGGAGTAGATGCAGGAGCTGCTAACCCTTAGCCTTGCCGAAGTGAGTCAGCAACTGCAGGCGCGCGAGGTCTCCGCCATCGAACTGACGGAGGCGATACTAACCCATATCAGCGCAGTGGAGCCGCAGGTGCAGGCGTTTCTCACCCCGACTCCTGAGCTGGCGCGGGAGATGGCGCGCGACGCGCAGGCGCGGCTCGATGCAGGCGAGCGTAGCCCGCTACTGGGCGTCCCGATTGCGCTCAAAGACAACCTCTGCACGGCGGGCGTGCGCACCACCTGCGCCTCGCGGATTTTGCACAACTTCACGCCGCCCTACGACGCGACGGTCGTGGCGCGGCTGCGCGAGGCAGGCGCCATCTTCGTCGGCAAGGTGAACATGGACGAATTCGCGATGGGGTCGTCCACCGAGTTCTCGGCGTTCCATATTACGCGCAACCCGTGGGATTTGGAGCGTGCGCCGGGCGGCTCGTCGGGCGGCTCGGCGGCGGCGGTCGCCGCGCATATGGCATACGCCGCGCTCGGCTCCGACACGGGCGGCTCTATTCGCCAACCTGCCGCTTTCTGCGGAGTGGTCGGTCTCAAGCCCACCTACGGGCGCGTCAGCCGCTACGGACTCGTCGCCTATGCCTCCTCGCTCGACCAAATCGGTCCGCTCACCAAGACCGTCGAGGACTGCGCGCTGATGCTCCACGCCATCGCGGGCAAAGACCCCCACGATGCCACCAGCGTCGACCTGCCCGTGCCTGATTTCCGCAACGCGCTTGTCGACGACATCACGGGCATACGGCTGGGCATCCCCAAAGAGTTCTTCGAGCAGGGCGTGCAGCCAGAAGTCGCCGAGACCGTGCGCCAAGCGATTGGCTTGCTGGAGTCGGTCGGCGCGCATGTGCAGGAGGTCTCACTGCCGATGGCGGAGCAGTCGCTGGCGATTTACTATATCCTTGCACCCGCCGAATGTTCATCGAACTTGGCGCGCTACGACGGCGTGCGCTACGGGCTGCGCGTCGGCGCGGAGAAAGGGCATATCGGCATGATGGAAGCCACCCGCGCCGAGGGCTTCGGCAAAGAGGTCATCCAGCGCATCATGATTGGAACCTACGCGCTCTCGTCGGGCTACTACGACGCCTTCTACCTGAAAGCCCAGCGAGGACGCACGTTACTGCGCCAGCAGTTTGACGCCGTGTTCCAGCAGGTGGACGCGCTCGTATGTCCCACCACGCCCACGCCTGCGTTCAAACTCGGCGAACTGGTGGACGACCCGCTGGCGATGAAGCTCGCCGATGTGCTGACCATCCCCGTGAACCTCGCGGGTTTGCCCGGCTTGAGCGTGCCGTGCGGCTTCGTGGATGGGTTGCCCGTCGGGCTGCAGATTATCGGCAAGCCATACGACGAGATGACCGTGTTGCGCATCGGCTACACTTGGGAGCAACTCGCCTGCCTACGCGATACGCTGCGTGTGCCCACAGGATTGACGATGTAGCGCATCTCTGCAGGTTCACCCTGCGGTGTGGCAGTTTCAGGTGGGGGGCTATCAGGTGTGCGACAAGTGGCTCAAAGACCGTCGGGGGCGCACGCTCAGCAACGCCGAGATTGAGACTTATCGCAAAATCGTCCACGCGCTCAGCGAGACGCTTCGGATGATGGATGCAATAGACAAGTGGCTGGTATAATCCCTCGCATGCCTGCGACGCGCGTGAACTACTGGGCGCTGAGCGCGTTCTGGCTGGGCGTGAGCGTGCATTGGGCGGCGTTCCTGACGATTGCGATGCAGGCGCGGGTGAACGACCTCGCCCCCGAAGCGCAGCGCGGCGCGTACTTGGCGTGGCTCGCGGCGGCAGGCGCGCTGATTTCCACCGTGATTGAGCTCGTCGCCGGACCCATCAGCGACCGCAGCACCGCGCGAATGGGCAGGCGACGCCCGTTCATCCTCTGGGGCACGCTGCTGAGCCTGCCGTTTATCCTGCTGTTTATGACCACCCAGAGCTTCGTGATGCTGGTGCTGCACTTTGTGGCGATTCAGCTCTTTCTGAACTGGGCGAACGGACCGTATCAGGCGGTGATTCCCGACTATGTACCGCCTGAGCGGCACGGGCTGGCGTCGGCATACATGGGGATGATGACGCTGGTAGGCACGCTGTTGGGCTTGGCGATAGCGGGCGCGCTGCTGGGCGAGCCGCCGCTGATCCTGGGCGCGTGGTCGCGTCTGGCGC
>JBKBKS010000181.1:0-3588 GCA_046294565.1 Fimbriimonadales bacterium | reverse complement strand
TCCCCGGCAGCGGCGGCGGGGCGGCTGACCCGAAGCGGCCGGGTTTGCAGCAGCACCACCTCGCCTGAGTCATCCACGGCCCACTCGATGTCCTGGGGGCCGCCGAAGTGCCTCTCCAGGAGGAGGGCAATCCGGGCCAATTGCTGCACGTGCCGGGGCTCCAGACAGGGGGCGGCCGCCTCCTCGGGCGACAGCACCGTTTCCGTGCAGCCCGTTTCCTCCCGGCAGGAGAGGGCCACCTCCGCCGCCAGGCGCTTGGTGTAGGTGGCATGGGGTGAGCAAAAGGAAAGCTCCTCGGTCACCACCCCGCAGCGCGGGCAATCCACCCTCCCCCCCCCGGGGGGCGGGGGACGGCGTGGATCGTCCTCTTGTGCCGATCAGCCACTTTGTGAGTAGCATTCCCGCGAACCAGTGGACGCGCGTGCAGGTTCCGCTGAGCGCGTTGGGGGTCAACTCAGGCGACCGTCTCACGGGCATTCACTTTCGGGAGTTTTCGGGGCAGAGCGTGCCCGCGTTCTACTTGGACGATATCCGCCTCATCCGCGCGACGGTAAGCAGTCGGGCGTCGGCGACGGTGAACTTCAACGCCGCCGGACGCACGATTACGAAACTGATGCTGGGCATCAATGTCGCCTGCTGGGACTGGTCTCTGACCACGCCTGAGCGACGCGCCTTGCTCAGTCAGGCGAACTTCGGCGCGATGCGCTATCCGGGCGGCTCCATCTCCAACGAATACGACTGGCGCAACAACCGCAACAAGCGCACCGGCAGCGGCTACGGCACGAACACCGACGGGTTTCTGAATGTCGCGAACGAGCGCGGCGCGGAGAAGATTATCTGCGTCAACTACGGCTCTGGCACGCCCCAAGAAGCCGCCGATTGGGTGCAGTACGCCAACATCCAGCGCAACGGCGGCGTGCGCTACTGGACAATTGGCAACGAGAACTACGGCTCGTGGGAACACGATACTCATCCCAATCAGCACGACGCGCACACCTACGCCTATTTCACGCGCGACGCGATGGCGCTGATGAAGGCGGTAGACCCCACCATCAAGGTCGGCGTGGTCGGCGTGTTCACGGAAACCGAGTACCCCCAGCGGTTCAGCGTGACGAACCCGCGCACGGGGCAAACTCAAAACGGCTGGACGCCCGTGCTACTCAATCGGCTCAGCAGTCTCGGCGTTGTCCCCGACTTTTTCGATGTTCACCACTATCCCCAGCAGCCTGGTCGCGAGGACGACGCCTTTCTGCTGGACGATACCCGCACTTGGGGCGAGATTATCCCGCAGATGCGCCAAATCCTGCGCGACTACTTGGGCGCGGCAGGCGACAGCGTGCCGATTTTCGTGACCGAGAACAACTCCATCGCCTACAACCCCGGCAAGCAGACGACGAGCATGGTGAACGCGCTCTACATGGCGGATTCGTGGGCGCAGGCGCTGCTGGCGGGCGCGGACGCCTTTATGTGGTGGGACTTGCACAACTCGGCGGAGGCGAATAATAACAACAGCCCCCTGCTCTACGGTTGGCGCAACTGGGGCGACTACGGCGTCGTGTCGGCGGGCTACCCGTCGAATGTGGGCGACCCCATCCATACGCCTTATCCCACCTTCTTCGCGGCGCAGCTCATCAACCGCTTCGCCCGTCCGGGCGATGTGCTGGCGGCTGTGAACTGCGACAACCCCATGCTGCGCGTGTACGCCGTGCGCACGCCCAACGGCAAGGGCAGGCTGCTGGTGATTAACAAGATGCGCAGCACGCCCATCACTGCCGTCTTGCGCCTGCAGGGGCTACGCGCAGGAAGCAAGGTCTACTGGCGGTACTACTCGGCGGCGCAGGATACAGCCCAGGCGAAAGGGCTTGCCCAGCGTACCCTGCGCGGCAGCAGCCTCATTCGCCAGACTTTCCCGCCGATGTCCATCAGCGTGCTGGAGTGGTGAGGCTCATCCGCCGACGCTGACCACCTCTTCGGGGCTGGGCGTGCCTTCGTCTTGCTCCCGCACGCCCCGATACGCCACGCGAAAATAGAACCGCTTCGGCGCGCCCCGATACTCCCACAGATACGGGCTTGCCGTGTCGAACGCCAAGAGACGATACGCGCTCTCGCCCTCCTCCCGAATGTAGATGTTCGCCCCTATTGCCCACTCGGGCTTGCCGTTGAGCCGTTCATCGTCGGGGTTCGTGCCGAAGTGGACAATCACGCGCCCAGCATCCACCTCCAAGCGCACGCCGGGGATTTCGGGTCCCACGCCCCGACGCTGGCGCGGGCGCGGGACATTCAGCCCCAACTGCGCGCGCAAGGCATCGGTCATGTTCGGGTGGCGGTTAATCCGTTGCGCCATCTGCCGAAAGAGACCCTCCGCCGTGTCGCGCGAGCCTTTTTTGGCTTCCGAAGCGGTGCGCAAGGCAATCTGCGCCGATTGGAATGTGCCCAGCTTGCTCTGGAAGTCGTTGCGGGCATTCGTCAAGGGCGTCAGGTCGGCAGCCACCAAGCCGAAGGTAGCCAAGTTCGCGTTCAACGCCGTCAGAAAGTTATTCATCCACGCCAGAAAGTCTGTGTCAGGCTTGGGAAGGTAATCTCGTGCCATCATCGATCCTCCATGCAGAGGAAGAATTCCGCGCCTCATCCTCTTATCCTGCGAAGTTTACCCCACGCGATGGAAATCCTCTTCCACGCGATGGAAAACCTCTTCCACGCGATGGAAAACCTCTTCCACGCGATGGAAATCCTCTTCCACGCCGATGAATCGCGATTCGTCGTCGTGGAATCACCAATCGCGCTGATAGGAGACCCACACGCTGCGCCGTCCGCCGGGCACCCAGCGCGCCAGCTCGGTGCGCACATTAAATAAATTGTCCACGCGCAGGTTCCATCGGCTGCGGGCGTCCACGCGATAGACAAGGTTCAGATAGGCGTTCCAGCCGTAGGCGTCGCTGAGGCCTTGCCCGACGGCAGGATAGCTTAGCGCCAGCTGTCCGCTCAGCCCCCGTTCGGGGTAATACGCGAGGCGCAGCACGGCGCGTTCGCGCGCGGGCTTGTAGTCCTCCTCCACGCCGCCCGTGTAGCGCACACGCATATAGCCCGCGCTCAGCGTCCACTCAGGCGAGAGTTTCACCACCGTGTCCGCCGTGTAGCCCCAGATGTCAAAATGGTAGAGATTTTGATACTGGCGCAGCAGGGGCTGGTTGGGGTCTTTGAGAAACACGCTCACGGCGTTGTCCACTTCGGAAAGGAAATAGGATACATCGAGTTGCCAGCGTGAGTGGAGATACTTGTAGCCCAGCTCGGCGCTGACGACGGTTTCGGGGCGCAGGTCGGCGTTGCCCTCGATGCTCAGGCGCACGGGGTTGCCGCTGAAGGGTAGCCACACATAGAACTGCTGCAGGTAGAGTTCGGCGAAGCTGGGGGCGCGGAAGGCGCGTCCGAGCGAGGCGCGGAATCGGTGCTGCGCGCTCGCGATGTAGGTGAAGCCTGCACGGGGGCTGAACTGGTTGCCGTAGAGGGAGTGCGCGTCGTAGCGTGCGCCTAAGAGGGGTCGCCACCGTCCCAGTTGCCACTCGCCTTGCGCATAGAGGGCGAAGTTGG
>JBKBKS010000180.1:0-3643 GCA_046294565.1 Fimbriimonadales bacterium | reverse complement strand
CTACACAGCCCATGTGGACACCCTCGCCATGTTTGACTTCGCTCGGCTGGACGAGATTCTGGAGACCGCATACGCTTTCGGGTTCGAACCGCGTGTGGAAGACGCAACGAGGTTCGCACGACAAAACTATATCTTTCTGGTGCGCCATGTCGCGACCGATGTGCCTGTGGATATTGCGCTTGCACTCACGCCTCTTGAGCAGGAGATTGTCCGCCGTGCAAACCTGATAGCACTTGAAGACACTCTTGTTAGCGTGCTGACCCCGGAAGATCTCCTCATCATGAAATGCGTCTCCCAACGCCCGATTGACCTTGCAGACATTTCGGAGCTTTACAAAATATATGCCGACCAGATTGACCTGCAGCGCGTGCGCTACTGGGTGGAGCAGTTTGGCGCGGCGTTGGAGGAACCCGACCTGTGGGCGCGGGTGCAGCCGTTCCTCACGCGCGACTAATGCGTGTTCAAGTTTAGTCGGCGATTGCGCGCTCCGCAGCGAACACACGGCGTATCACTGCGACCACACGCTCGATGTCCGCTTCGGTCATGCCTGTGCCTGAGGGGAGGCAGAGTCCCTTTCGGAAGAGGTCTTCAGCCACTGCGCCGCCCACCACTTCATATCCTTGAAACACAGGTTGTAGATGCAGTGGCTTCCACACGGGGCGTGCCTCGATGTTTTCGGCTTCCAATGCTTGCCGTACTGTCTCTGCCGACACGCCTGAGACCCGCGCGTCAATTAGAATCACAGAGAGCCAGCGCGTGCAGCGTCCCCATGGCGCTTCGGGCATGAAATCGACGCCAGGGAGGTCGCTTAATCGTAGTCGATACTGCTCGAAAATCCAGCGGCGTTTGCGCACCCGTTCTTCAAGCGTGCGTAGTTGGGCCCTCCCAACGGCTGCGAGCAGGTTGCTCATTCGGTAGTTGTAGCCGATTTCCGTGTGTTCATAGTAGGGGAGGGGTTCGCGTGCTTGCGTGGCTAATTTGCGGGCGTGTTGAATGAGCCGCGCGTCGTGTGAAACCAGCATCCCGCCGCCTGAAGTGGTGATAATCTTGTTGCCGTTGAAAGAAAAAATCCCAGCCATGCCGAAAGTTCCCGGCGAGCGATTACAGTAAGTTGCTCCGAGCGCTTCGGCGGCATCTTCAATCAGGGGTATCTCGTACTCGCTGCAGAGGCGTTGGATTGGCGCTATGTCCGCTGATTGCCCGTACAAGTGTACCAGCACCACTGCCTTAGGTAGCCTGCCCACTTGGGCGCGGTTGCGGAGCCACTCCGCCAGCAGATGGGGGTCCATGTTCCACGAGTGGGGTTCGCTATCGATGAACACCGGGCGTGCGCCGAGATAGCATATAGGGAACGCGCTGGCAGCGAAGGTAAGAGTGGAGACAGCGACCTCATCGCCTGCTCCTACTCCCGCCTCGATCAGGGCGAGATGGATTGCTGCTGTGCCTGAACAGAGCGCGAGGGCATAGGGCGCGCCCACGCACGCGGCAAATTCGCGCTCGAACGCATCGACCTGCGGTCCCAGCGGCGCGACCCAGCCCGACTGCAAGGCTTCTGCGAGGAGCGACGCCTCGTCGCCCGTCAGATACGGCGGAGACAGGTAGAGGCGCGGTTGGTTCATAGCGAATGCTCCGAGATAATCCGTGCGGGTACACCAGCTACAATAACCCCGCTGGGTACATCGTCCAAAACTACTGCCCCAGCCCCAACAACACTCCATGCGCCTACGCAAACGCCTGGAAGAACCACGCATCCTGCCCCCAAGAGGGAACCTTCTTCGACTTTGACACCCCCCGTGAGTCTGGCGCCCGGTCCGATATGTACGAAGTCGCTTAGAGAACAGTCATGGTCTACCGATGCAGTTGTGTTGATAATGCAGTGTTGACCTATAACCGCGTCGGGCTGTATAACAACCCCAGCACAGACCAGAGTACCGCTCGCTATCTTCACAGAAGAGTGTATCCAAGCATGAGGGTGGATTAGGGTTGCCCAGCTTGCATTCGGCTTCCGAGAGTAGATACGCTTACGCGCTCGGTTATCACCTACTGCTATGAAATACATTACTTTTGGGTCATCGTTCTCTGCAAACTGCTCAATACTGCCCATCACGGGCGCCCCTAAGATTGTAGTCCCTTGTTTTTCAGGAGCGTCGTCGTAGAGGGCACTGACAGCGTAGCCCAAGGCGTGCGCTGTGCTAATTACGACCTTCGCATGCCCTCCTGCTCCTAACACGATAAGCGATTTACTCATGCGCTGCGCCCCGAAATTCAGGCATCGTCGCGTGTCCTTCCGCGCTAATCCCTTCGCGTTTGAGAACAATCCACAAAGTGCGCCATAGTATCTTGATATCAAGCCATAGGCTCCAGTTGTCGACATACCATACATCCAGTTTGAACTTTTCGTCCCAGCTCAGGGCGTTGCGCCCGTGAATCTGCGCCCAGCCCGTGATACCTGGTTTGACCTCGTGGCGACGCGCCTGCTCAGGAGTGTACCTTTCCAGGTACTCCATTAGCAGTGGGCGCGGTCCCACAAGGCTCATCTCACCCTTGAGGACATTCAGCAGCTCAGGTAGCTCGTCGAGGCTGGTGGCGCGAAGCCATTTCCCAAAAGGGGTGAGCCGCTCGCTGTCGGGCAGCAGATTGCCTTGCGCGTCGCGGGCGTTGGTCATCGTGCGGAACTTGTATATCACGAACGGCTTGCCAAGTAGCCCCGGACGCACATGCCGAAAGAGAATAGGGCGCCCCAGCTGACGCCATACCAGCAAGGCAAGCCCGATAAGCAGCGGCGCGAACGCTATCAGCAACAGCCCCGACACCGCTACATCCATCCCACGCTTGAGCCAAAGCGCAAATCGCTTTCGCAGGCGCATCACAGGAGTTAATTTCGGGATTTGTCAAGGTCTTCCTTGCCAACAGAGACCACGCCTAACACCTCAAGCAGCTTCTGATTGACCCGACGCACATCGAACCGCTCTTCTGCCAACTGGCGGCTTGCCTGCCCATCGGGATAATCAGTTCGGGCTGTTGAATAAATCGCTCCATCGCCTGCACCAACGCTGCCACATCGCGCGGGGGCACTAAAAAGCCGTTGACGCCGTCAATCACCGTCTCGCGGCAGCCGGGCGCGTCGGTGGTGATTACGGGGCGCGCCATCGCCATCGCCTCTTGCGTGCTACGCGGCACACCCTCACGGTAGGACGGCAGCACATAGACGCTGGTCTGTGCGAAGTAGGGGCGCACATCGGGTACATGCCCAAGCCATTCCAGTATGCCTTCCTGCACCCAGCGGCGCGCCTCGCTTTCAGAGAGTGCGCCCGGGTTCGTGTCCAGCCCGCCCAGTAAGAGGAAGCGGGTTTCAGGGTAGCGTTGTTTGAGCGTGCGTGCGGCTTCGGCGAACTCCACGACGCCTTTCTCGCGCAGTAAACGCGCGGCAAGGGTAAAGGTTAGTGGTTGCAACACTGGTGGAGCGGGAAGCCACTCCTCTAAGTCGACGCCTATGCCTCCCAGTAAAATCGTCTTCTTGCGCGACACGATGCTGCTCCTAATGAACTCATCTAAATCGTCGGGATTTAGAAATAGCACCGAGTGTGCAAGCCTTAGTGCAGCGCGATACAAGTTTCTCACGATGGTACGCAATAGCTTCACT
>JBKBKS010000179.1:0-3699 GCA_046294565.1 Fimbriimonadales bacterium | reverse complement strand
AGGCGTTCGAAGTGCTCCAACGCGAACTGCAGCTCTACAACGCCGCGCTCGCGCAGAAGCCGATGCTCGTTGCCCTCAACAAAATCGATACGCTCCCGCTGGGTGAGCGCGACGCGGTGGAGTCCTTACGCGAGTCGCTGATTGCGCAGGGCTACGAGGTGTTCCTCATCTCGGCTTACACAGGCGAGGGGCTGGATGGCTTAGTGGCGTGGTTGGCGCAGCGCGTGGCGGAGCTGCCGCCGCCCGAACCGCTCATCGAGACGCCCCCCGAAACGCGCAAGCCCCAACGCCAGCCCACGCGCGTCTACAAAGCCGACGACATCTTCATCGTGGAAGGCACGCTGCCGATGGAAATCGTGCAACGCACCGACTTCGGCAACCACGAGGCGGTGCTGCGCATGCACAAACGGCTCAAGGGGCTGGGCGTGTTCCGCCAACTGGAAGCGCTGGGCGCACAGGAAGGCGACACCGTGCGCATCGGCGATGTGGAACTCGAATACACGCCAGACGCTTAGGCGCTCCAACGACCAGCAGCCCTAAACTGTATGCCACTGGTATAATACTTATAGGATGAAGTCAATTGCGCCGGGAATTCACTATGGGGTCTACTCTTATCCTGAGGCGGGGCGAATTTTGGGTGTATCCCCGCGGCGGGTCGCGCGCTGGGCAGATGGATACTTCTTTGCCCGCAAAGAGCGTGTCGGACGTTCCGAGCCAGTACTCCAAGCGCAGGCACATCAACGCGGCGTTTTGAACTTTAACGAATTGATCGAGTTGATGTTCGTGCGTGAATTCGTCGCGTTGGGCGTGCCGCTGCCCCGTATTCGCGCAACCGCCCAAGCGTTAGCGAAGGAGGTGGGCGATTACCCATTCACGCACCGTCAGGTGCTGGCGGGTGGGCGCGAGCTGCTGGTGCGTGAAACCGACGACATCCTGCGTCGCCCCGACATCGGGCAGCTTGTAGCCGACTTCGCCGAAACGCTCGCCCAGCAGGTCGAGATAGAACACGATAGAGTCCATCGATACTATCCCCCTCAATATAATCGGCAGGTCTATCTGGATATGGCGATTCGAGGCGGCGAGCCAGTGGTCTCGGAACACGCAATCCCCACTCGCGCTATCTACAACCTTTGGAGGCAAGAGCAAGACCTCGACCGCGTGGCAGACTACTTTGATCTGCTCCCTGAAATCATCTCCGCGGCGATACGCTACGAGGGGGAGTGGCGACTAAGCGCATAGTGCGTGCGCTGTATCACAGGACATGCGTAGGATTTTAGACGATGGACTCAGGCGCCGTTTACCTCGTCAATCGGCGGGCAACCGTTCGTTCGTTGTGAAAGAAGCTGCTCTTTCGAGCAGGATACACGAAGAGGGCAGCGCCGGGAGTGGGCGTTCCCGGCGCTGTGGGTGTAGGGCGCGTGCGTGGGAGGGATGAAAAACTCACTCGTGCGCCCGCTGGAGACGCTGGGCGAACCGACGCCCCGCTTCGTCGATTCGCGCCAGCGTCTCGTCAAGCGCGAATTGCACCCCGCTTTGCAACTCGCGCTCTGCAGGAGGAGGTACAGGCATACAAATCTTTACCAGTCCCATCCCCACCTGTGCAGCTGACACCAAGACCTCTTTAGGCGGCGTCATCCCAATCCTCTGAACCCTTAGACAGCTCCACCCGCTTCGCAGGTTCCGCAGAGCCGTAATCCCAATTATCGCAATCTAACCTTCGGCAGTAGAGCATCCGTTGCACCCTGCCATCCGCCATCTCCACATCGGCGATGTCCGCAAAGCGACACCGCGTACAAAGCTCAGGCTCCAAGAGGCGCACGACCTTCAACTCGCGCTTAGACATGATGTTCGACCTCACTGTGCAGTCTCGGAAGGCGTTGCCTACCGAAGGCAATTATCGGTTATTGGACTGCAGGAATGCAGGGGTAAGTTCCGAATAAATATACGGGTTTTCGAGGGTTCGCCGATTATCGCGCGTTAAACAACCCCTCATCTGTTGTTTCGTTGGGCGGATTGCGCATCCAGTCGGGCGGCAGGGGCGACCGCGCCTGCGCCCTGATCATGGGCAACCTGCTGTAGCGCATGGTCGACGATGCCCAGCAGGTAAGTGCCAGTCCCCATCGCTGGGTCAAGAGTGAACACTTCAAGGTCGGCAAATCCGAGTTTTTTGTGTAGGCGCGTGCGCAGCAGTTCGTCCACGAGTCGCACCTGCGCTTGCACGACGGGGAGGGGCGTGTAGTACGCGCCCGCGTCGCGGCGCAGGTCGGGGTCGTACACAGCGAGAAAGTCCTCGTAGAAGTAGGGCCACGGGTCGTCGGCGGGTGTGCAGGCTGGATGGGCAACGCGCCCAGCAGTCGCAGCAGCAGGTTCAGCGCGGCGTCGATGTCGGGGCGGGCTTGCGGGTCGGTCAGCAGTTGCAGGGCGCGGTCGAGCAGTCCATGCTGGGGATGCCCGATGGGGTAAGATTCTGTGTATGAGTGTTCCCGAGATTCGGTTCGGTACAGAAGGTTGGCGCGGCGTGATTGCCGACGATTTCACGGTGGCGCATGTGCGCTTGGTCACGCACGCGCTGGCGCGTCATCTGCAGGAGGCGCAGCCGCCGGGCGAGGGCGTGCTGATTGCCTATGACTGTCGCGCGCTCTCGGAGGTGTTCGCGCAGGCGGCGGCGCAAGTGATGGGGCGCTATGGGTTTCCCGTGTTTATCACGCCGCGCCCTGTGTCGTCGCCTGCAGCGGCGCACGCCGTCATCAAGCGCGGCATGCAGGGGGCGGTGATGTTCACTGCCAGCCACAATCCGCCCATCTTTCACGGCATCAAGTTCAAGCCCCACTACGGCGGCGCAGCACTGACCGACATCACTCAAAGCATCGAACGCCAACTCGCCGCGCTGATGAGCGACTACGAACGCTACACGCAGCCCGTGGACGCACCTACCCAACCCCACACGCTCGACCCCGTGCCCGACTACTTAGAGCATGTGCATCAGTTCATCCGTGTGGACGAGCTCTACGAAGCCCCCTATCGCGTGGTCACCGACGCGATGCACGGCTCGGGCGCAGGGTATCTCAAATCGCTCCTTGCGCGACTGGGGATGGAAGTCCACGCCCTCCGCGAGGAGCGCAACCCCTACTTCGGCGGCGTGAACCCCGAACCGATTCCCCAGAACCTGCAGCCGCTGCTACACGCCGTGAAACAGCTCAAAGCGCATGGGGGGATTGCCATCGACGGCGACGGCGACCGCATCGGCGCGGTGGACGAACACGGCAACTTCGTGGATAGCCACCGCATCTTCGCCGTCGCGCTGCGCCACCTTATTGAGCGGCGCGGCATGACAGGCGGCGTGGTGAAAACCTTCTCCGTGAGCCAGATGATCGATAAACTCTGCGAGCATTACAACCTACCGATTAGCGTGACGCCGATTGGCTTCAAGTTCATCGTGGAGAAGATGCTGGGCGGCGGCGTGCTGATGGGCGTCATCGCGGCAGTCCTGCTGGGGTGGCTGGAGTATCAGGCCTGGGTCGCGATTGCCGGAACGACGTTGTGGATGAAGATCTTTCTGTCCTTTGCCCTGGCTCGCCATGCGCACGGCATCGGCCAGCCCAAGTCACGCGCCCGGCGTTCCTGATGGCGCGGTGGGTCGCCGCGCTGGGGCTGGGTGCGACGGCCTGGGCGAGGGCAGAGGGGTGGACAGATGTGGCC
>JBKBKS010000178.1:0-3714 GCA_046294565.1 Fimbriimonadales bacterium | reverse complement strand
AGATGGGTCAGCGCGTGGGGTTGAGCGCGTTATACGCGCTGAGCATGGCGGCGACCTATGCGGTGTTGGGCACGGCGGCGTCGCTGGCGGGCAAGGCGTTCGGCTTCCAGTTCCAGAACCCGTGGGCTCTGGGTACGCTGATTGTGCTGATTGTGTTGTTCGCGCTCGCGCTGTTTGGGGTGTATAAGTTCCAAGTGCCGCCTGCGCTGATGCGCTATGTGGGGGCGCGTCAGGGTTGGGTCGGCGCGATTCTGATGGGGCTGCTGGCGGGCGTCGCTGCCGCGCCGTGTATCGGGCCGGTGATTGCGGCGTTGATCCCGATCGTGGCGGCGTTGGGGAACCCCACTGTGGGGTTTCTGCTCTTTCTCGCGCTCGGACTGGGGTTGGGCGCGCCTTACTTTGTGGCAGGGCTGTTCTACGAGCGCGTGCAGCAACGCATCCCGCGCTCAGGCGAGTGGACGATTCTGGTGGAGCGCATCTTCGGGGTGATGCTACTTGCTGTTGCGCTCTTTTTCGCCAGTAGCCTGATGACGCCTCAGGTCTACGGCTGGGCGTGGGTGGCGTTCCTGGGGCTGACCACGCTCTACTTTCTGCTGGGCGAGCGTAAGGAGATTACGCAGCCGCGCGTGGCGCGCTTCAAGCAGCTCATCGGCGTCATATGCGCTGCGCTGATGGTCAGCAACGCGCTCTCGATGATGCGCCCGAAGGTGGAAATCGCGTGGGAGCCGTACAGCGTCGAGCGGTTGACGCAAGCGCAGGCGCAGGGCAAGCCTGTGCTGATCGATTTCACCGCGGCTTGGTGTCAGGCGTGTGGCGAGTTGAAGCATTACACATTCACGGACCCTGCCGTCGTGCGAGAGTCGGAGCGGTTCGTGCGCTTGGTGTTGGACGCCACCACCGAGAGCGACCCTGCTGTGCAAGACGCGCTGAAACGCCATGAGGTGGTGGGGTTGCCGACCGTGATTTTCATCGATTCGCAGGGCAACGAGCGTCGCGCGTTGCGCCTGACTGGGTTCGAGCGCGCCGATCGGTTCCTGCAGCGCATGCGCGCGGTGAATTAGCGGTAGAGTTCGGGTGTAAACTGTTCGGGGGGCGTTTCGGCGCGTAGGCGTCGCACCGCGCCGTTGAGCGTCAGCACCAGCACCCAGCCGCGCGCGCCTGTTAGGCGGTCGGTCTGCCAAGTCGGATTGAACTGCCGCGCCCAGTGCCAGTGGCACTCGGCAAGCGGGGTCAGCTCGTCCCATTTGCCTGCGCCATAGGGTGGACCTGCTTCCCACCAGCCCAGCTGTCGGGCAATCGCCCAGTTCGGCACATAGGTGTAGCTCACGCCGCTGGGCAGGTAGTAATCGCCTTCCAGCCGAAAAGCGTCGCCCAATGTATCGCGCACCTGATGCTTCCCCTCCAACGGGTCTACAGGGCAGACAAACACGCGCGGATCGCCTACATAACCACGCGCGGCGGATAGGTACGGCGGCAACTCTTGGTAATCGTCGCGATACATCCGCACTGCCAACCCAATCTGGCGCAGATTCGAAATGCACACCGTGCGTTGAGCCGCGCGACGCGCGCTGTGCAGAACAGGCAGCATGATTGCCGTCAGCAGCATAATCAGCGCAATTACGATCAGCAGCTCAATCACAGTGAAGCCCCGCAATCGTCCCCGAGCAGGCATACAATCGATTAGACGCAGGGTTAAATATGAGGTTTCGTGGGACGATATCCGCTTCTGGGGCGTTAATGAGTCTTATAGGGTGGAGAGTACCTTCCTTCCTTAAAAAATCCCCCCTGCTTTGTGCAGGGGGATTTTTTCTGGGTGTGGACACGGAGTCAGCTCAGAACTGGAACTGCACGCCGACGGTGAAGCCGTTCACATCGTCGCGCTGAATCCCTGTGTAGCCCAGTGTGATGGCAACGGGGGTCGTTCCAGCGCTGAGATTGTAGCCCAGCTCGATGGCGTAGGAGAACGCCGCATCGTCGTTCTTGGGGAAGCCGACGCCCGCGCCCGCGCGGTAGAAGAACTGCTCGTTCAGGTAGCCCGTGAAGGTGAGATGGACGGGGATGTAGTAGACACTGCCAGCGCCTTTGTAGCCCACCGAGGCGCCGAGATCATAGTAGTAGCCCGACTCGGTCGGCTCGCTGGTCTGGAACTTGTAACCCAGATCGACGCTGAACCAGATGTCCTCCGACGCTTGACGCACGCTCTTTTTGCTGGGGTAGAAGATGCCCGCGCTGACAGTGAACCCCTGCATTTCCGAGTCTTGCGCAGAGGCAGGCACGGTCGTTGCGAGCGCACCCATCAGAGCCGCCGTTGCTAAGCACAATAGTCCCTTGTGCATCGTACAATACCCTCCTTGTGATGTGATGTGTGTTGCCCAAGTGTTATGGCAACGCGCTTAATTATACCTAATCCTTTCGCTTGCGATAGGTATGGCTACCAACAGATTGGAGCGGTTGTATTGCGCTGGGGATACACGCCTGAGAAAGTCTGCCTCCAAGCGGCGCGCCAGATGGGCGACCACCTGAATGTTCTGCCGTAGGTTGGACAGACACTGCGTCTGGCGCGCTTTCTCTCGCGCCTGCGCAAACACAGGAAACAGAATCGCCGCCAAAATCGCGATAATCGCGATGACAACCAGCAGCTCAATCAGGGTAAACCCTCGATATGAGATTTTCATGGTGAAACCTCCATGGCATATTATACATTATTCTCGCATTTTGGCAGGTCTCTGGGGTGTCTGCCAGTGGTGCGAGCCGTTTGCGCGTTGTCATATATAAACTCGCTTGAGAAACGAGGGTTCTTAACAGGCTGAGCAAACCACCTTTGATGAGCCGCCCGATGTTCGCCCACTGCCGAGTGTGGAGCCAGTCCGCGATGCGCCAAGCGTTCACTAACGGTCGCAAGCTCATTTGGCTACCCCACTGGCGCTGATTCGCTCTGTGCGTAGAGAGTGATTGCCGATTGATACACGCCGAGGATGCGGTTTACGACGGCGGGCACGGAGAGCAGTTCGCGTTTGCGGATGGTTTTTTGGCGCAGGGCTTCGCGTGCGTCAGCGTGGCGCGTAAGGTGGAGTACGGCTTCGACGAACGATTCAGGCGTCGGCGGCACCACCAGCCCTGTCTGCCCGTAATCGACGGCTTCGGGCGCGCCGCCGCCGTTCGCCACGATGCAGGGCAACCCCGCCGCTTGCGCCTCGTCCAGCACCAGCCCCTGCGATTCCGTGACGGAGGGGAACACAAATAAATCCGCCGCCAGCAGGTAGAGCGACACATCCTCGCGCGGCACAGGTCCTGTGAAATGCACCCACTCGGTCAGGTTGAGTGACTCTGCTTGCGCTTTCAGGTCGTCCAGCGCGGGGCCGGGTCCCACCAGCCACAGGCGTGCGTTGGGGCAGCCGCGCACGATGTGAGGCAGAGCGTGGAGTAGCACACCCACATTTTTTTCGGGCGCCATACGCCCAACATAGAGGAGCATCCACACATCATCGGGGATGCCCAGCCGCGCACGCGCCTCCGCTTTGCTGATTTGTGGAAACGGTAGCACGGGATTGCGAATCGGCGTGATAGGTTTGCGCACGCCGTACTTACGCAGCACCTCCGCGCCGATTTCGGAAGGCGTCATCACGGCATCCACGCTCTCGTAGTACCGCCTGAGATGCCAGCGTAGCACCCGACGCGCCAGATTCTTGGGCACAATCGGAGGTACATAGTGGA
>JBKBKS010000177.1:0-3793 GCA_046294565.1 Fimbriimonadales bacterium | reverse complement strand
CCTCCGACGGCGCAGAACGACCCGTGTCGAACGCATGGATGGTCTACGACGACGCACAACGACCCACCCTGCCCAGCAGCACAGGCTATCAAATCGCGCCCCCACAAGCCACCCTGCGCATGGGCGAACAGACCCGATTCCGCATCGTGCAAAACGACCAACCTGTCTCTACATGGAATATCGTGTGGGGCGCAGGAACGCTGGGGTTCATCGACCAGTGGGGGCGGTTCCGCGCGATGCGCCCCGGACGCGGCGTCATCAGCGCGTATATCGACGGGCAGTGGCTCTACGCGCCTGTGGAAGTCATCGCGGAAACGCCAACGACCAATGGCAACGGCAGCGGCAATTAGGGATTGGAGGCGCCGGTGGGAATCGAACCCACGAATAAAGGTTTTGCAGACCTTTCCCTTAGCCACTCGGGCACGGCGCCCCGTCGCACTTAATTATACCCCATATCGAGTCCAAAAGTTTCAAGGGGGGGCAATAAAAAGGAGGGTGGCAGTGAAAGGAGAGCAAAGCCTGCCACCCCCAAGGAAGGAAGGTGAACTCGTTCCCACTTAATATTATGGCACATCGAGTCAAAAACTTTAGCCCTCACGGGGACAAATGGCAAATTCGGGACGATTCACCGAACTCCTTCAATTAGGTTTACGACCGATGATACGGAAAAGTTTCCGAGCGGCGCTGGAATCGATTTGGATGACCCCGCGGCGCACCCTGCTGAGCGGTCTGGGGATGGCAGTGGGCGTGGCGGCGATTGTGATTCTGATCTCGCTGGGTAAGGGTGTGCAGCGCGATGTGGTGAGCCAGGTGGAGTCGCTGGGCGTGAACTTGGTGATTGTGCTGCCAGGCAGGCTCAGCGCGGAGAACCCATTCAATCCGATGAGCTTTATCGGGTTAAGCACGCTGCGCGAGGGCGACATTGCGGCGGTGGCGCAGGTGGCTGGGGTGCGGCGCGTCGCGCCGATTATGTTCGTGGCGGGTGCTGCGCAACGGGGCGACCGCTGGGCAGACGCTGCGCTCATTCTCGGCACGACGCCCGCATGGTTCGAGATGCGCCCCCACACGCTCAAGTACGGGCGGTTCTTCACCGACTCTGAAGACGACCAGTTCGTGTGTATCTTGGGACCCAAGCCCGCCGAGCAGCTCTTCGGCGAGGCGAACCCCGTGGGCAAGCAGGTGCGGCTCAACGGTCAACCGTTCCGCGTGATTGGCGTCACGGCGGAGGAGACGAACCGCTCGCTTCTGGGCAGCGGCGGCTTCGAGTTCGCAATCTACGCGCCGATACGCGCGCTCCAGAAGGCGATGGGCAGCCAGCAAATCCACCGCGTGATTGCACAGACCGCGCCCGATATCGAGCCGACGCGCCTGCAAAGCGACATCCACGCCGCCGTGCTGCGCACCCACAACGGCAGCGAGGATTTCACGGTTCTCACGCAGGAGGAGCTGCTCGGACGGCTGTTCACCCTGCTGCAGATTGTGTCGGTCGCGCTGACGGGCATCACCTCGATTGCGCTGGTGGTGGGCGGCATCGGCGTGATGAATGTGATGCTGATGAGCGTGACCGAGCGCGTGCGCGAGATAGGCATCCGCAAGACGGTCGGGGCGAGGCGGCGCGACATCTTCTGGCAGTTTCTCATCGAGGCGTTCCTGATAGCGTTGCTCGGCGGGCTGATGGGCGTGCTAATCGGCTGGGGCGTGTGCGCCGCCATCGAGCGGTTCACAGTGCTCACGCCTGAAGTCGCGCCGACAACAATCGCGCTGGCGCTTTCGGTGTGCGGCGCAGTGGGGCTTATCTTCGGGGTGCTGCCCGCCTACCGCGCCGCCCGACGCGACCCTGTGGAAGCGCTGCGCTACGAGTAGACTCACAGCCCCCGCAAAATCATCTCTATCGCCCCGTGATGGGAATCACAGATTCGTCGCGCTGGGGCGGGGTAGACTTCGAGCATGGCGCGCACAGGACGATTGGTGGTGGGCGTGACGGGCGCGAGCGGCGGGATTTACGCCGTTCGCTTCCTGCGTCAAGCCGTTCATCACTTCGATGAGATTTACTATATCTGCTCCGAGCAGGCAATTCAGGTGATGCAGACCGAGTTGGGGATGGATGTGACGCGCGAGACGCTCTCGGCGCGCACGCTGTTGGGGCAAGAGTGGGAGGGATTGAAGATATTGCATCCGCGCGATTACTTCTCGCCGCCGGCAAGCGGGAGTTTTCGCCACGATGGGATGGTGCTTATCCCCTGCTCGATGGGGACGCTGGGGCGCGTGGCTCAGGGCGTTTCGGACGACTTGATGACGCGCGCGGCGGATGTATGCCTCAAAGAGCGACGCCCCCTGATTCTGGTGGTGCGCGAGACGCCGTTCAACTTGGTTCACCTGCGCAATATGGTGCAAGCGGCGGAGTCGGGCGCGACAATCCTGCCCGCGAACCCCTCGTTCTACAATCGTCCGCGCACTTTGGAAGAGGCGGTGGATACTGTGGTCGCGCGTGTGTTGCAGAATCTGGGCATCGAGCAGCGCATCGTGCCCGAGTGGGGCATAGAGAGTGTTTAGAGACGCGGTTGGCAGTGCCGACTACTGCCCCCTTCAGTAGCGAACACCGATAGCCAGCCTTCATGGGCGCGACGGGACGCGCCGCGTCGGGGCTGGCAAGGCTGGCGTTGGAGCCAACCGACGCCTCCACAGGTGGGACGACCCGACCCTGCAGTATCAATACGCCGCGCGCCCCGTAAAAGTTCCTGCTACGCGCGGCTGTTCTTCACCAACTCCGTCAGCTCGGGCAAGACCTGATACAAATCTGCCACCAGCCCGTAATCCGCCACTTGGAAGATGGGCGCTTCGGGGTCGGTGTTGATGGCAACGATGACTTTGGAGTCTTTCATCCCCGCCAAGTGTTGCACGGAGCCTGAGACCGCGACGGCGATATAGAGTTCGGGCGCGACCGTTTTGCCTGTCTGCCCGACTTGGAGTTCGTTGGGGGCGATTCCTGAATCGACGGCGGCGCGTGTGGCGCCCACCGCGCCGCCGAGCGCGTCCGCCAAGCCGCCGATATACTTCTCGAAGGTTTCGGGGTCTTTGAGCGGTCGACCGCCAGAAACCACCACACGCGCTTGGGTGAGGTCGGGTCGTCCGCCGCTGCCGCCTTGCAGACCGAGCCACTCAGCGCGTTGGGGGATGTCGGCGGGGGCTTCTGCGGGTTGCACGGGCGACTCCGCGCCTGTTGGGGTGGGCTTGCCCCATGCGGGCCCGCGCACGGTCATCACCACAGGGCTGCCCTCCACCTCGAAAGTGCCTATCAGGTTCGCCGAGTAGATGGGGCGTTTGGCGATGAGCTTGCCGTTCGCCGTCTCCAGCGCGATGATGTCGCTGAGCATCGGCGCATCGAGCAGTCCTGCCGTGCGCGCCAGCACATCGCGGCTGAAGGTGGTGGTCGTGGCGACAATTGCGTCCGCGCCGAGTTGACGCGCGTGGTGGGCAATCACAGGCGCATAGCGCTCCGCCAGCGGCGTGGCAAGGGCGGGGCGACTCACGGTCAGCACCGCCTGCGCGCCGTAGCCCGTGAGCGTCTCGATACACTGCAAATTCTCGCCTATCGCCAGAATCGTGAAGTTATCGGGCGATAGTTGCTGGGCGAAGGCGATAGCGGGCAGGGTCTTCTCCGAGACGCGCCCGCCGTCCGTTTCCGCTACGATGAGAATTTTCATCATCACGCCTCCTGTGTTAGATAACACGCGCCTCCTCGCGGAGCAGGCGCACGAGTTCGTGGACATCGCTGACGCGCTTGCCCGCCTTG
>JBKBKS010000176.1:0-3802 GCA_046294565.1 Fimbriimonadales bacterium | reverse complement strand
AGTGGCGGCAGTGCGCTGTTTAGGGCAGGATCGCTTCGAGCTATTACTGCGCTATGAGTACGCTAGATGTATATGCTGGATACTTGCTTGGATTCATCTCGAACAGGGTGTAGTCAGTTTCAGACGCTTTCTTCATTTGTCCACTTGGGTGAAACCCCACTGAGGGGTGTGCCGCCATTTGCCTCACTAATGTGGCAAGTGGGGCATCCCAGATGAAAGTTGACAAATCAACCCTCTCAGAGGTATACTGCCTGCTGATGGGCGGCGTGCGACACGGAGGTTGGCTGACCGCGTTGCTGGTGGGGGGGCTGCTGTGGCTGCCGATGGGCGCACAGCACGACCACGCGCAACAGCAACGCCAGAAGCTGCAAAGCGAGCTGCAGTCGCTTCAAGGGGAAATCGGCAAGCTCAAAGGCGCAATCGACCAGAAACGGCGCGAAGAGCGCAAGGTGCGACGCGACCTCGCCGAGTTAGACCAAGCCATCACGCGCGTTTCCGAGCGGCTGCGCCACACACGCCGCCGACTCGCCGAAGCCCGCAAGGAGCAAGCGGAGCTCGCTAAGCGACTGGAGATGCTCACCCAACGGCTACGCCGACGCGAGAACCTGCTCGCCCAACGCCTGCGCGCCGCCTATAAGTACCGCAGCGTGTCCTACCTCACGCTCCTGACCAGCGCACGCAACCTCCACGAGCTCAACAGCCGCAGCTATGTGTTGCGACAGATTGTCAAAACCGACCGCGAGCTGCTGGATCAGGTGCGCGCCGACCAGCAAGCCGTCGCGGAGGCGAAAACGGCGATGGACGCCCTCGTGCGACGCATCGCCGCGCTGGAAGCCGACCTGCGCAGCCAGCAGACCGAACTCACAGAGACGCAAGAAGAGAAGCAAGCGCTGCTGAAAGACATCTCCAACGAGCGCGCCCTCTACGAACGGCAGCTGGCGGAGCTGGAAGCCGAGTCGCGCGCGATTGCGCAACGACTGCGCGCGCTGATGGCGTCGGGCAAGGGGCGCGCCCGCGCCGAGCAACCCTGGTCGGGACGCTTCATCAAGCCCGTGAACGGCAGACTCACCTCAGGGTTCGGCATGCGAGTCCACCCCATCTTCAAAGTGCGTAAGATGCACACCGGCATCGACCTCGCCGCGCCTGCAGGAACCCCAATCCGCGCCGCCGACGCCGGCGTGGTGGTGGAAGCAGGCTACCTGCGCGGCTACGGCTACACCGTGATTATCGACCACGGCGGCGGCGTCGCCACCCTCTATGCCCACTGCTCCGCCATCCTCGTCGCCGTCGGACAGGAAGTGCAGCGCGGACAGACCATCGCCCGCGTCGGCAGCACCGGCTACTCCACAGGACCCCACCTCCACTTCGAAGTGCGCATCAACGGCGAACCCGTGAATCCCCTGAGCTACGGACTGTAAACAGCAGGAAATTCCGACCCATCGTTCGAAACTAATGGGCGGAGGCGTCAACGATGAGCAAATCGCGCTGGATGTTCGGAATGATAACGGCGTTGCTGCCGCTGCTGATTGTTGGAGCGACCATTTCGGAGAACCGCTATGTGGGGATGCGCTTGCAAAATGGCGCACTCATCCCTAACCCGCCGCCTGTGGACGAGCGCAACCCCGATACAGGGCTGCAGAAACCCTTCCCGCCCATCGTCCAACCCGACGACAACCCCACCACGCCCGAAAAAGTGGAGCTGGGACGGCTGCTCTTTTTTGACCCCATCCTCTCGGACGACAACAGCATGTCGTGTGCGCACTGCCATCATCCGAATCTGGGTTTCTCGGACGGCTTGCCCCGCTCGCTGGGCAGAGGCGCAAAAGGCGCAGCCCGCGAACGCACAGGCGGAATCGAGCTCACTCGCGGCGCACCCAGCCTCTGGAACACCGTCTACAACCACCGCCAGTTCTGGGACGGACGCGCCGCGCACCTGGAAGAGCAGGCGCGCATGGTCATCACCACCCCCGAAGAGGTGAACGCCGACCCCGACGCGCTCGTGCGTGAACTGAAAGCCATCCCCGAATACCGCGCCCTGTTCGACAAAGCCTTCGGCGGCAAGCACGGCGAGTCCATCACCTTCAAGAACATCACCTACGCGATTGCAGCGTTCCAACGCACGCTGCTCAGCTTCAACTCGCGCTTCGACCGCTACGCCGCAGGCGACGGCAGCGCGTTGACGCCCCAAGAGAAGCGCGGATTGAAACTCTTCCTCTCGCCCAAAACGCGCTGCAACGAGTGCCACGGCATCCCGACCTTCGCCAATCGCGACTTCAAGGTGATTGGCGTGCCCGACCCATCCGATGGACCGAAAGATGTTCACAAAGCAGACGCAGAACCGGGACGCGGCGGCGGATCCAACGGCGCGTTCAAAATCCCCACCCTGCGCAATATCGCCCTCACCGCGCCTTATATGCACAACGGCGTGTTCGAAACGCTGGAAGAGGTGCTGGACTTCTACTCGAACGGCGGCGGACGCGGGCGCGGACTCGATGTGCCCCTGCAAGACGACAAAATCCGCAAGTTTCAACTGACCCCGCAAGAGAAGGCAGACATTATCGCGTTCCTACTTACGCTGACCGATGAGAGCGCACTGCCCGAAATCCCCAAGCGCGTGCCGTCGGGACTGCCTGTGGTGAAGCCCCAAGCCCCCCACCTGCCGACGCGGCTTAACCTCAACAGCCCCGAACTGCGACGCATCCGTAGCATCGGCATTCTTGCCCGTGCCACGGGGGAGCAGGGGCGCACGGACAGGAGTGTCCGTGCTACTGAGCGGCGGATTGTGGAAGTGCGTCCTGGCGAGAGCATCCAAGAAGCCGTCGACGAAGCAGGGCGCAACGGCATCGTGCGCATCTATCCAGGCGTCTACCACGAGAATGTGCTGGTCATCCATCACAGTGTGACCATCGAGGGCGTCATTCAGAACGGCAAACGCCCCGTGCTGGACGGGCGCAACCTCTTGCCCGACGCGATTTCAGGGCTGGGCAACGACTTCAAAGTCGCGAACCTCGAAATCCGCAACTATCAAGGCAACGGCGTCGTGGTGCATAAGGCGCGGAATGTCGTCTATCGCAACTTGGTGCTGCATAACACGGGACTGTATGGCGTCTACCCCATCGAGTGCGACGGCGTGCTGGTGGAAGCGTGCAAGGTGTCGGGCGCACGCGACGCGGGTATCTATGTCGGGCAGTCGCGCAATATCGTCGTGCGACGCAACGAGGCGTTCGAGAATGTCACGGGCATCGAGATCGAGAACTGCGTGAACGCCATCGTGGAAGACAACTATGTGCATCACAACACGGGTGGGATTCTCGTGTTCCTGTTGCCGTTCAACCCCTCGAAGGTGCAGGATGGATGTATCGTGCGGCGCAATCGCGTGATGAACAACAACACGCCGAACTTCGCAGCCCCTGAAGCGATTGTGAGCAATGTGCTGAAGGGCACGGGGATTATGCTACTGGCAGCGGACAACACGGAGGTGTATGAGAACGAAATTGTGGGCAACGGCACATTCGGGGTGATGGTGATTAGCCTGCGCCAGATTTTCCCAGAGCCGACGCCGCTCGATGTGGAGCCGCACCCCGACGGCAATCGGATTTACAACAACCTCCTGCGCGACAACGCGAAAGACCCCGACGAACGGCTCAAGCGGTTCGGCGTGCCTGCGGTGGACTTGCTGTGGGACTTGCAAGGCAAGAACAACTTCTGGAATCAGCCGGGTGTGTCGCGCTTCCCGCCGCTACTGCCCGAAATGAAGTAGGGATGAGGCATAGTCCGTAGCGTCGGCGTCCCCGCCGACGCG
>JBKBKS010000175.1:0-3839 GCA_046294565.1 Fimbriimonadales bacterium | reverse complement strand
CCTGTCCGTGCGTTCTGCTTGGACTAAGCCCAAGCCACGCGCGTGGCACACACTTTGCGATGCCAAGAATGTCGTCGTACCGACGCTTGAAGGCAAGTCTAAGCCACGAGACAGACTACCGACGCCTTTTATCAGCGTCGTTCCCCCAGCAGGACTTCCTTGAGAAGGCGCGAATATCGTCAGCGATGCACTTCTATCGTTGTCTTGACGGTTGTTTCAGGGGATTGATTCGCCGAATAGGTATGTGGACGCTGTTGATGGCGAGTGCGTTGGCGGATACGAACGCCCAGCCGCCTGCCCTGACAGGCGAGGGCTGGGAGCTGCGCCCGCGCGGAGGCGACGGCGTGCAACTGCGCGTGAACGGCGTATTGCTGAGCCGAGGCTCGATGGCGCAAATCGCCATGCCCGACTGGAGTAAAGGCTACTACAGCTCCCGAAGCGCGCCGCCCACGCCGACCTTGCAAGACGGCGCGCTTGTGCTGCGTCATACCCTACCGCCAGGGTTAGGCGCGATGACCGAGACTCTGCGCAAACTCGCTCCGAACCGATTCGAGTGGCGACTGGAGGTGGAGTGGCGCGCCTCCAACCCCGCGATTGTAGAGTGGTGCGTGGGGCTGTGGAACGCCGAGTACCTGCTGGGCGCGCAGCTTGCTGGCGACGGGAGCCTTGCAACCGCGCAACTCACCAGCCAGCCCCAAACGCGCGACGAGGAGGTGCTGTTTCAAGGCAATCGGTTCGAGATACGCAGTCGCATCGCCGATGTAGAATTTTCAGGCGCAAACTTGCATGTTTTAGATGGACGCGGGGGCAACCGCTCGTGGTCGCGCGAGGTTCCGACGCTCTGGTCGGGGGTGATGAGGCGCGAGTTGTCGCCGAACGCGCGCGTGCAGATGACCCTGCAGTGGCGCATCCAGCCGAAACCGCTGCCAGCACAAGCCGTGCCGCTTCAAGTGGATGCGCCTGTTCAATCCGTGCCCGATAGCTGGTCGCCTCAGCCGCGCGAACCCGAACTGATCCCGCCGCCGAAGGTGATGCAACGCCTCTCAGGCGCGCCGTTCCGATTGCCCGCCGACCGCGCCGCCGCTATTCTTATCGAGACAGACGCCTACCGCCCCGCCGCGCGCGCGTTGGAACAGGAGCTGCAGCGCTACGGCGTCCGCGCCGCCGTGCGCATCGGGTCGGCACAGCCCCACGCGATATTCATCGGGGGCAGCCCCGCGCTCCAACGCCGATACCCCGTGCCCGACCAGCAGGGCGCGTATCATCTGCAGGTCAGCGCGGAAGGCGTCGTTATTATCGGGCAGTCGCCTGCAGGCGCGTTCTACGGCGTGCAGACCCTCATCCAACTGCTTCAGCCCACTGTCGGCGCGTTGCAGGTCGCGCCCGTGCGTATCACCGACTACCCCCACCTCAAGTGGCGCGGCGTCCACCTGTTCGGCAGCACGCAGCCGGGCTTTCTCCCGCGCCTGATTGAGAATGTCATCGCCCACGCAAAGTTCAACCACTTGGTGATCGAGTGCGGCTACGGTCAGTGGGAGACCATCCGCAACGCTTGGGTGGATATATCCGCGCCCAAGAGTTTGATGCGAGAGGCGGTGCAAGTTTCACGCCAGAACCTTATCGAGCCGATACCGCTGATACAGTCGCTGGGGCATATGTATTGGATGTTCCGCAACGACGCCTATAAAGAGCTGGCGGAAGACCCCGAAACGCCGTGGGCGATTGCGCCGCGCAACCCCGCCACGCGCCCGTTCCTGCAACGCCTCTATGACGAGGTGTTTGAACTCTTCCAGCCGCGCGACTTCCACGCAGGCTTCGATGAAGTCACTCTTCGTGGGCGCTTCCCCCACCGACCCGAATCGCGCGGCGCGACGGTCGCCGAGCTGTTCACCGAGCATGCCGAGTGGGTGCATCGCGAGCTCAAGCGGCGCGGCGTGCGTCAGATGCTCATGTGGGGCGATGTGCTACTGGCGCGCGGCGAGGCAAACGACGGCGGCGCACACGCTCAAAGCCCCCAAGAGGCTCAATTCACTCGCGAGCGGCTCAGCAAACTCCAAGACTTAGTCATCTGCGACTGGCACTACACCCCCACCGAACCTGAGCGCTATATCAGCTTGACGACGCTGCAGCGCGCGGGCTTCAACGAAATTATCGCGACCACATGGTACGACCCCCAAAACATCGCGACCTTCGCGAAGGCGGCGCGACTGCGACGCATCACGGGGCTACTCCAAAGCACTTGGGCAGGCTATAGCCTCAACGAACGCACCTTGCAAGGCGTCGAGCTGCGCCAGTTCATCGCCTACCTTATCGCGGGCGCATACGCTTGGGATACCGACCTGCCCGCGCCCAACCAGCTACCCTACGACTTCGAGCGACAGTTCCATGAACGCTACTATCGCGAGCCTATCGCCTTGCAACCTCAAGCAGGCTTCGTGATCGACCTCGCCCAAGCTTATAACTTCAACCTCGCGCAGCTGAGTTCGCTCTTTCTGATGTTGCCTGCGGACGATAGCCGACTTGGGGGACGCCGCTTCGCGCTGCGCGGCTCGCAGGGGCTGATGCTGGCGAGCTATCTCGCGTCGAAAAGCCTGCCCCAATCAGCGCGATTGCCCCTGAACCGCCCCGTGCGCACGCTGTACCTGCTCCACACCTGCGGTTGGCAGACCGAGCCGGGCAATACTGTGGGACGCCTCGTGATTGAGTACGCCGACAGGTCGCAAATCACGCAGCCTGTCGTGTACGGACAGCACCTGCGCGCGTGGAACGACCGCCTCTATGCCTTAGAAGGGTTTCCCATCTGGCGGGCGCGCAACGAACAAGGAGAACTCGCAACCGTGCGCCTGATGCGCTGGCGCAACCCGCACCCCGCCAAGACCGTCCGCGCCGTGCAACTCATCGCCGACGACCCCGTCGCAGGCTGGACAATCATAAGCGTGGCAGGCGAATAGCTCGACCCCTGCAATTTCTCGGAGCGCACGCCGAAAATCTTATATGGCATGCGTATCCTGGTGGTGGACGACGAGCCGATGGTGCAACTCCTGCTCAGCCAGACCCTCGAAGAAGCAGGACACACGGTGGACATCGCGACCAACGGCGCGGACGCGCTGGCGCAACTCGCCGCAAGCCACTACGACCTCCTGTTCACCGATGTCCACATGCCCCGCCTAAGCGGGATTGACCTCGTGCGCGCCGTCCGCCAGCAGAACAAACACATCCCGATTATCGTGATGGACAGCTATCCCGAAGTATTCGTGGAGAGCGATGTCGGCGCGGAGGCGTTCGCCCTGCTCGCGAAGCCGTTCGACCTCAGCGAGGTACGCCGCGCTCTCCAAACCGCCGAGACGATGCTGATAGCGAGGTGAAAGATGATGATTCGTTGGAGTTTTTGTTTGGCAGGCGCATTCTGGAGCGTGCTAATCTGCAGCGCCCAACGCACTTCCGCCACCGCCGAGTGGCTCTTTGCCGACCCCCAAGAGACCATCCAAACCGCCACGCGCACCGAACGCCCCGTCGCCGAATCGTTCACCACCGTGCGCGTGATTACCCGACGCGAAATCGAACTCTCCGGCGCACAGACCATCCAAGAGGTGCTGGAGCGGTTCGTGGTGGACTTCGAGGGGCAAGAATCCTCGCAGCACCGCTTTTTGAGCATGCGCGGCGCGTATAGCTCGTCGGAGTTCAACGAGCGGATGCTCTTCCTGCTGGACGGGCAACCGCTGAACGATGTGCTGCTGGGCAACTTCCCCGCGATGAGCCTCAGCACGCACGATGTGGAGCGCATCGAAATCGCCTTCGGTCCCGGCTCGGCGATGTACGGACCGAACGCCTTCGCGGGT
>JBKBKS010000174.1:0-3891 GCA_046294565.1 Fimbriimonadales bacterium | reverse complement strand
AAAGAGCGCGAGCCGCTTGCCCAGATTGCCTACATGGGTGAGGTACTCGTAATCGGCGTCATCGCGCTGTCGGAAGTACCACGCAAACAGCATCAGCGTCACGCCCAGCGAAAGCACCGCGCTCACCAGTAGCAAAAAGGCGACTCGCGGCAGGTTGTAGGCGTGGAACACGACCCCGCGCGTGTCGTGTTCAAGGTTCGGCGCGTACCACTCGCGCCAGTACTCTGGGTAGAGCTGCGTGTTGGCTAACACATGCATAATCCAGCCCGCCAACAGAATGAGCGCGATGGATAGCCCCGACGCCCACAGCAACCGCCCTTGCGGCGAACCTTTGAGATAGAACAGATACGCCATACTGTAGCCGCCCATCACCACGAAGATGAAGAGCGTACTCCAGAAGCCCGTGAGCGTGTTCGCAGCGTACCAGAGCGGGTCGTAGATAGTCTGCACGAACAGTAGCGGCGCGATTCCGGTCACCACGCCCAGCCCGACGGCGTTCGGCGCGATGCGCGCTGCGACCCGCGCTAAGCGACGCTGCCATTCATTTCCGCGCAGGAATGCCCAGAGCGCGAAGCTCGCCGCGCCTAACGCCAGCGTCACAAAGAAGATATGCAACACGAAGGTCGCTACCAGCAACACCTGAACGATTGTAGGATGGAGCGGCGCGCCCAACGGGTCGCGCATCATCCGTAGCATCTCGGTATTGAGCATCTCCATCTGAATCACCTCCGAGCGAGAGCGGCGGGCGGTTCACCCTCTACCACCAAGCTGTGGAGATACATCGCCATCGCTGCGCGCTCCTCTGCCGTGCCCTTCACAGGGTGCATGTACGGAAAGCCGCCAATCGCATTTAGATATGCCTCTATCGCCTCACGAGACTGTGCGCCGCGCATGCGCAGCAGTTCATCGACAGGGCGCAGGCGGAGCTCGTGTTGACCTACCCTAATCGCGGTCTGGCGGCTTACGCTGTGGCACGAGGCGCACTGCTGCAGCACCAGCTGCTTGCCAATCTTCCAGTGGCGTTGCGTGTCGTAAATCTCCTGAGCGGTCTTGGGTGGGGTCACGAACGGCAGCTGCCCCAAAACGCCCTGCTGATTGAGACGCGCCTCCTCGTTGCGTGCGCCACGCGACGGAATATCGGCGATTACCAGCTGATTCGAGGACATGTAGCCTGCGATGATATCGGGTTTGCGCATCACCTCACGGGTGCGTTCGGCGCCGAAGATTGCCAAGAACAGCACGCCCATCGCGCCCAGCGCAATCAGCGGACGCTGCGTGCGCGGCGCGATGATGTTCACCAACAGCCCCAGCAGGGTCAGAACTGCGCCGCCCAATATCACCTGATAGGTAATCGCCGGCACGGCGCGGCTCGCCATCACTTGACGCGCATGCTCAGGTAGTGTGGGGTAGTACCAGAACTGCCAAATCAGCGCGCCTACAATCAAACCTGTCAATCCCAAGATCGAGGCGCGGCGAATAATATGCTCGCGCCACGGCGAACCTTTCGGCATCAGGGAGGCAATCAAGCACGCCCATGCCGCCGTGATGGTGAACATCAACGAGAAACGCATAAATAGCATCGGGTAGTAAGTCGGGTTGTAAAAACCGTCCAACGACGCGCCCGTCTGTAGCCACGCGCCTGGCGTCAACTTGAACGACAGAATCCCGACGATAATCGCCATCGTGCCCGTCGCGCCCAACGCCAAAATCCACGCAAGCTTGAGATGCGTGCGCGGGTTCACACGCCCCAGCGTGTAGTAGTAGACGATTATCCCAACTACATCGATGAGGAACATGTACCATTCCGCGCCCCAATACAGCACGAAGTTGTGGATGAGGGTAGAGATACCACGCGGATTGGCGGCGGTCGTCGTCTGCCAAATGCCTACGCCCGCTAACGCGCCGAACACATACGCGAACACCAGTAGCCCCAACGCGCTGCGCTTGAGGTACTCGTAAAATTCGGGGCGGTTCTCGTAGACAGCACGGCGTTCCAAATAGAGATTGAACCACGCCGCAGCGACAGTCAGGTGCGACGCTAACACATGGAACGCGGCGACTATCGCCACATACATCGCCGAATGCACAAAAACGCCTTCCCAAGTCGGATACATCGCTATCCTCCAGCCTGTTTGGTGTGTATAAATAGCCATTTCGTGAAATTTATCACGGAGTGGCGTTATACCACCGAAGTATAGATTGCATTCACGCTCATTATACCACATCCACATCCCGAAATGCAAGTGATTGTGATTTATTTCACGAATGGGGTATAATTGCCCGTGTAGGAGGCTTTGCTTATGAGGAAGTTATACACACTGCAAGCGTATCTTTTGGCGATAGCGTTGCTAAGCGGGTGTCAGCGTCCTGCGACAGTGGGCGCGCCTGAACCTCAACTGCCAGGCTACCCTGACAACATTCCCCTGCGCGCACGGGGATTGAACATGCCCAGCGGCGTCGCAACTGGCTCTGCGCCTGCGAACGCCCCTGCCCAAACCACGCAAGCAGCGTCGGCAAAACCCGCATCGCCCGAAGAGTGGGGCAAGCAGTTGTTCAATCAGCACGGATGCGTTAGCTGCCATTCCAATAAGCAAGTTGCGCCGCCGCTGGAGGGACTATATGGTCAAGCCGCGCACATGCTGGCAAACGGCAGTGCGGTCAAGGCGGACGAGGCGTACATTCGCGAGTCGATTGTGAACCCGACGGCGAAAGTCGCGAAGGGCTACCCACCCATCATGCCCTCGTTTAGCCATCTGCCCAAGGAGGAAGTGGACGCGCTGGTGGCTTACATCAAGAGCTTGTAGCCTGAGTGCTTTGCTCCTGAAGGTCAGATCCGTTGGAGGGCAGGGCAGATCGGCGTGTCTGCCCCGCCTGAGTATGACTAATCCGTGTTCTCGGGGATGAACCCGTCGTAGACAGGCAGGAAGTCGCGCCACGCTTCACGCGAGATGGCTTTCGCATATTGCGTGAGGCTGAGGTAGGGCACAAAGTTCGGGCGGCGCGGCTTGCGCGCGAGTTTCATCCCCGCCTGTTGCGGCGTGCGGTCGCCCTTGACCAGGTTGCACCGACGGCAGCACGCCACCAAGTTCTCCCAAGTGTCCCCCCCGCCCATGCTGCGCGGCACCACATGATCCACCGTCAAGTCGCGCGAGACATGCCCACAGTATTGACAGGTATAGTTGTCGCGTGCGAGGATGGCGCGGCGGCTCACACGCACCTGCGGCAGCGGACGCTTCACCATGTAGCGTAAGCGCACCACCGACGGCGCCTCGAAGCCCCCCGACACCGTGCGGACATAATGCCCGTTCGTCAGCACAATCTCCGCTTTACCCGTAAGAATCATATTCACGGCGCGGCGCATCGTGCAGATATTGAGCGGCTCAAAGTTCTGATTGAGAACAAGCACCTCAGCCATAGCGGCGCAGCCTCCTTGAACCCCCATAATAAAACAGGGGAGCCATATGCACAGACTCGCGCAGGCTCCCCTGAATGACACGCGCCAAAACAGCGCGGCAACGGAAACGCCCGCGCGTGCCGAACCAGGAGCCTGTGCTCCAACGCTCACAATCGAACCCGTTCAGTCCGTGCATTAGCATCTCTTATATTATAGCCGATATCGGTCGCAAAATGCAAGCGACAGTGCAGGGCGCCTGAAAGAGGTGGTCTACGGCAACGGCACGAAAGTCGTCTACGCCTACGAGACCGCGAACCCCGACCGTGTGCGCTCGCTGGTGTGGCAAGCCGGGACGGTTCCGTTCCGCAAGGAGGTCTACCACCGCGACGACTTGGGGCGCCTCCAGCGCAAGGAGGAGTACCTGCCTAACGCGCAGGGACAGCTCACGAAAGTCGCAGAAGTGGTGTATACTTACGACCATCAAGGGCAGTTGATTC
>JBKBKS010000173.1:0-3925 GCA_046294565.1 Fimbriimonadales bacterium | reverse complement strand
GGCGTATGAGTTGAACTTGTGGTTCAAGCCCGAAGAGCTGATCGAGTAGCCCCGTAGCACGGACACTCCTGTCCGTGCGGTGCAGATGTAGCAGTAGCACGGACAAGAGTGTCCGTGCTACGGGTATAGCGTCGGCGTTCCCGCCGGCGACAGTGCTGTTGCAGGCTCGCCCGCTTATTGCGGTTCCCCCCGCAAGCGAGGGGAACCGCGAACGCTTTTCGTTAGGAAGGGTGGGTAAGTTACGCTGCGCGTACGGTGCTACTTGTGGTTTTGCGATGGAACGCGCTGAGCGCTTGGCTCAGATGCTCGGCGATTTGGTACAGGTCGTTCGCCCAGCGCGCCACCTCTTGGGCTTGCGCGGCGAGTTGTTGGCTCGATGCGCTCACCTGCTGGGCGGCGGCGCTGGTCTGCTCGCCCGAGCTGGCGACCTCGTCCATCGATTGACGCACCTGCTCTGCGCTGTGCGCCATACTGCGCGCGACCTCGCGGTACTGCTCCACTATTTGGCTCACCTCGCGCACGGCAGTTACCAACTCGTTTTCGAACTGCTGCGTCGATTGCTCCATCGCGTTCACAGCGTCGGTCACGACGGCGCGGATTTGGTTCACTAAGTTGCCGACATCTTTAGCGGACTGGGCGGAGCGTTCGGCGAGTTGTTGCACCTCTTTAGCGACGACGGCGAAGCCGCGCCCCGCCTCGCCCGCGCGCGCGGCTTCAATCGCCGCATTCAACGCGAGTAGGTGCGTCTGGAACGCAATCTGGTTCACCACCTCGATCATTTCGCCGATGCGTTGGGAGTGTTCGCCCATCATGCGCACCTTCTCGGCAGTGACTCGGATTTTGCCGCCCACTTGGTCGATAGCGAGTGTCGCGCGCTGCACCGCCTGCGCCTGTTCCTCAACGCCGTTGGAGACGGTCTGCACGCCTTCGTTCAGGGTGCGCGTCGACTCGGCGGCGTGATGGATTTGCGATGCTTGGTGCGTGGTCGCCCGCGCCACTTGCTCAATCGCCGAGGCAATCTGGCTCACCGCCAGTTGCGCCTGCTCGGTGGTCTCACGCAAAGTGCCCGAAGCGTGCGAAATCTCATCGCTGGCGGTGATTGCCGAGCCTATCGCCTCCGCAAACAAATGACGCACCTCGCCTAGGTGATCCGTGATGTCATGATTGATCGATTGGACGCGAATCGAGCTTGTGTCTAACCCGAAGTCCTGAAGGAGCATCACGACGAACGAGTCGAGGATGGCTTGAATGTCGTATACAAACACCCGCACAACTGCGTTGAACAGCTCGTGCCCCTCCTCTGGGGGATCAAATTCTTCCGATTCGCGAATGTAGGAAGCCAAGAGGTCGAGATGCAAGCCGTAGCTTCCCAGATACCATTTCAGGGGTAGGTCGATGGCGTTATGCACATAGCCGATGCGCAGCCGTTTCTGGAAGAAGTCCACACCGAAATTGCCGCCGCGTTGCGCCTCGCGGAAGATGTCGAGCAGATAGTTTGCCTGCGATTGCTCCAATCCTGCGCGCAGCTGACTTAGCGAGACGCCCTTTTTCTGGGCGTAGCGTTCGAAGAATTGGCGCGTTTCGCCAAACTCGAACTGGAAGTCGTAAAACTCGCGCGTATAATCGTGGGCAATTTTCTCCGCCCAAGGGGCGTACTTTCGCAGTAGCTCGGCTTCGTGTGGGGTCAAGCGCAGAAACTGCTTGCGCTGCCGCAAGTTCTGTTCATTGATATGTAACTGCTCCGCAAGATTAACCGTGATATGCATCTCCTTCTGCCTCCTAAGGGGATTTTGGGAATCGGCATGGTAATCTTTAGGGGGGTACAATTGAAGCATGCCCGAAGTGAGCGTGCTGATTCCAAGTTATAATCATGCACGGTTTCTGCCCGATGCGTTGCAGAGCGTCTTTCAACAGACTTTCACCGACTATGAGATTGTGGCGGTGGACGACGGCAGCACGGACGGCTCGGTGGAGGTTCTGCAATCGTACGGTGAGCGCATTCGGCTCTTCACGCAGCGAAATCGGGGCACCTACCCCACGCTGAACCGATGTATTGCCGAGTCGCGTGGGGTATATCTGGCGATTTTGAACTCAGACGATTTGTGGATGCCCACCAAACTGGAGAAGCAGGCGGCGCTGCTGCGGGCACACCCCGAGGTGGGGCTGGTACACACAGGGGGTCATTTTATTGACGGCGAGGGGCGTGTGTTGCCGGGCAACCCGCTGGGATTTGAATGGCCCCGCACGCCGACGGGCAACATTATCGAGGCGTTCGTGCGCTGCAACAAGGTTATCGCCTCATCGGTGCTGATACGGCGTGAGTGTTTCGAGCGGCTGGGTGGTTTCCGCGAGGATTTATTTGGGTCGGGCGATTGGGAGATGTGGTTCCGCGTGGCGCTGGAGTACGATATCGGCTATATCGACGAGCCGCTGACGATGTATCGCGTGCATGGCGGGAACGCTTCGTTCCAGCATCGGCGCGTGTACGAAGATGATGTGAAGGTGCGCACGGAGACGATACACGCGAACGAGTCGCGTTTGTGGCAGCGGGCGACCGACCGCAAGGCGATGCGCTTGGCGTTGGCGCACTCCTACGCCTGTTTGGGCACGGAGTATGCGTTATTAGGCGAGCGCAGACGCGCGCGGGAGGCGTATCTGCGCTCGTTGCAGCTCTATCCGTTGCGTTTCAAGAGCCTACTGCGCCTGGGGCTGACCTTTTTGCCTATCAAGCCTCCGCTTTAGCGACGACGCGGCTGATTGCGCGGCGCAGGGCGCGCAGGCTTCGGTTGAGGCGTCTGCTCCTGCGCCAGCACCTGTCGGAAGGTCGCCTGCACTTCCCACTCCGCCCAGTCTTCCACAGGCTCCCACTCGCGGATGGTCTGCGCGTCGTACTCGGCGCGCAGGTTCAACTTCTCGAATCCTGACGCCTGCACCAGCGAGCCGTCCGAGAGCGCGTAGTAATAATCGATTTCGCCCGTGATTTTGCCCTTGAGCGTGCCGCGCGGGATGTTGCGGTCGCGCAGGCGCGAGATTTCGATCAGCAGGTCGTCGAGTCGGATGTTGATTTCGGCGTCGGTGATCTGCTTCACATGGAGTACGGGGCGTCCACGCACTTCTGTAGCGCCGACCACGCGCACGGTGGCGGGATAGGTGTAGATAGTTGCCTGCTCGATAGAGAGTTTGCCGCCGCGCGTATCGATGAACGGTGTGGGGTAGCGCACTTCCCACTCGTCGCCCTCGCGCACCGAGCCGGGCGGCAGCGGCGCAAACGGTCCGGGCACCACATTCACCCCAATCAGCTGCAGAAAGTAGGAGGGGGGCAGTAGAAAGTCCAGACCAGGGAAGCTGGATTCCTCGCGTTTCTCGTCGCGCTCTTTAGTGCGGCTGCGTCGGGCGCGTTCCACCAGTCGCTCGGCGTCGTCCTCGCTGGGGAATCCTGAGGGGGTTACTTTCACGGTCTCGGTGTAGGGCGGCGGCAGCTCGGTCTCGGCGAAGTAGTCGATGCTCTGCTTGACATACCGTTGCGAGACGCGCATCCGCGCCTGACCGTTCTCAAGCACTTGGAGCACCTCGGTATCGAAGCGCAGTTGGGCGTCCACAGCAATCGGCAAGCTTTGCTCAAAAGTGGAAGAGCGCGTGTCGCCCCGCAGGGTGTAGACCACATTGAACTGCTGTTTCTGACGGGGTTCGTACAGCCGTCGGATCACATAGCTGCGCGTACCCACCTGCGCCATCACAGGCGCACTGGCGAGCAGCCCCATCGATAAAAGTCCCCATACAAGAATCAGTCTCTGCATCGTTCCACCGCCTTTACGACCGAGCGTCTTGGTCGGGTTGAGGCGATGTGTCAGCCGTCTTTGCCTCGACTGCTTGAGCGAACGCCTCCAAGTCAGGTGATTCAAGCGCGAGGATGCTCAGCTCCTCC
>JBKBKS010000172.1:0-3967 GCA_046294565.1 Fimbriimonadales bacterium | reverse complement strand
CACGCTCGCGCAGCGCGTGGGCAACCCGCCGCCGCGCGTCGCCGAGACGCCAGATGGGATGCTGAACGACATCGGCTTACAAAACGACGGCGTGGACGCTTTCCTGCTGGAGACGCTCCCCCGACTGCGCGAGTACGGCGCGCCGATTATCGTCAGCGTCGCAGGCGAGACGCTAGAGGAGTATGTGCAGGTCGCTGCGAAACTGAGCCGCGCCGAGGGCGTCGCCGCGCTGGAGTTGAACCTCTCGTGTCCCAATCAGGCGCGTGGGGGGATGGAGTTCGGCGTCAGCGCGGAGTTGACCGCGCAGGTGGTCGCCGCCGTGCGACGCGCCACCGACCTACCCCTCATCGCTAAACTCACGCCGAACTTGGGCGACCTCACGCCCGTCGCACGAGCCGCCGCCGACGCAGGCGCAGACGCCCTGAGCCTCATCAATACCCTGCTGGGCGTGGCGGTGGACGCCCAAACGCGCCGATTCCGACTGAGCAGCAAGGTGGGCGGGCTGTCGGGACCTGCCGTCAAGCCCATCGCGCAGTATCACCTCTGGCGCGTACGCCAAGCCTTACCCGACACGCCGCTGATTGGCGTTGGCGGCGTCAGCAGCCCCGACGACGCCCTCGAATACATCCTGCTCGGCGCACACGCCGTGCAAATCGGAACCGCCAACTATGTGCAACCCACTATCGCGCTGGAAATCCTCGACGGAATCTACAACTACCTCCAGCAACACGGCTTCGAAAGCCTCGACGCCCTGCGCGGACTCGTCGGATAGTAGGGTATAATCAGCTTTAGGAGGAATCTATCTATGCGCAACATCGGAATAGCACTCGCAGTGTTCGCGATGAGCTTCACGCTTAGCTCCATCGCCTTTGTGCAGACCAACAAGTCGAATAACGCCCAGCAGACGCGCCCAGCGAACGCCAAACAGCAACAGGTGCGCTGCCCCGTTTCGGGCAAGGTGATTACCGACACCAAGAACGCCCCCCGAATGGTCTATCAGGGCAAGACCTACTATTTCAGCTGCCAGCACTGCTTGGCAGAGTTCCGCAAGAACCCCCAGAAGTATGTGAAGCAGGCGTCCAACACGCGCGCGGTCAGCAACACTGCGCCAACGAAGCCTGCCGCGAAGACATGCGGCGGCAACTGCAACTGCAATAAGGCGGAAGGGAAAGGCTGCTGTAGCGACAAGAAGGCGGAAGGTAAGAGCTGCTGCAACGACGAGAAGGCAGAGGGCAAAAGCTGCTGCAACGATAAGCCCGCCGCGCCTGCGCAAACCGCCGACCACCTCATCTGTCCCGTCAGCGGCGAGGAACTCAAAATCGAGACCGCCGTGCAGGTCATCTATAACGACAAGGTCTACTATGTGGGCTGCAACGGTTGCAAAGCCACCTTCCTGAAAGACCCTGAGACCTACGCCAAGAAGGCGGAATCGCTCTCCAAGCAGCAAGGCAAGCCTGTCGAGAAGAAGACGGAAGCCGCCCCTGCGGAGAAACTGATATGCCCTGTGGCAGGCGAGGAACTGCAAATAGACTCGGCTGTGCGCTTCACCTATAACAACAAAATCTACTACACCTGCTGCAACAGCTGCAAGAACAAGTTTCTGAAAGACCCTGAGACCTACGCTAAGAAGGCGGAGTCGCTCTCGGCGTTGCAGGGCAAGCCAGAGTCGGATACGAACTGACTGTGCGCATCCCAACTTGGCTGAAGTGGACTGTAGGGGCAGGCGCAGCGGTTGCAGGGGCGAACTGGTTCCTGCGGAAAGTTTGGTTCTATCGCGATCCGCTGCGCTTGCCCCCGTCCGACCCGAACCTCATCCTGTCACCCTGCGACGGCAAAGTGGTCTACATTCGCCCCGTGAGCGCGGACGGCACAGTGTTCGCGGAGAAGCTGGGGCGCGCCATCCCCATCACCGAAATCACCCGCGCCGAGTGGAACGGCGCATCGCCTGAAGGCTGGCTGATTGGCGTCTACATGAGTCCCCTCGATGTGCATTACAACTACGCGCCAATCGCCGGCGAGGTGCGCAAGATTGTCTACACGCCTGCCCGCGCCAACCTGCCGATGGTGGACCTGTGGGAGTATGTGAGCATGGCATGGCTGCGCCGCGCGGTCGACCTGCTGGGCAAACGCTATCATCTGGAGAACGAGCGGCAGACCGTGTTTATCGAAAACGAGCGCGTGCGCCTAGCGATGGTCGAGATTGCCGACAAGTTCGTCAACAAAATCACCACTTATGTTCACGAGGGGCAGTGTGTGCAGCCCGCGCAGAAGATATCGTTTATTGAGCGCGGCAGTCAGGTAGACCTGCTGATCTTCACCCGCGCGGTGGAAATCCTCACCCACACGGGCGCGCAGGTATACGGCGGTCAGACGCCCCTTGCACGGCTCACGGCGAGCGCACAATCCCCATAAACAGCACCGCGCCCGTCGGCTGATGCACGATTGCAAATATAAACGGGCGGTCCGCCACGAGATGGAACCGCTGGCCTGGATTGGGCATCGCTGTGACGCCGACGGTAATCCCCGTGGCGGCGGCGGCTTTCGCGCCCGCCTCGTCGACCTCTACGACCGCCTTCTGGATGGCTTTTTGGATAAACAGTCGCTCGGGCGACACATCGGCGATACGGCTGAAATCGGCGCGATTGGGATCAAATGCGACCTCCATCCCCAGCGCGCTTAGCGGCGGCAGAAGGTTGTAGAAACCCTCCACTTTGAATCGCGGCATCAGCAGGTCGCCCTCCATAGCGCGGAACGCCGCCAGCCACTGGCTCCAGTTCTCAGGCGTCAACTGCTTGCGCAACTCGGCGACCGTGCGTCCCTGATCGGGCAGGAAGAGATAGAATCGGTAGTCGCCCTCGCCGTAGGGCAACGCAACCGCTTGGAAACCTTCACCCTTGAGATACGGCAGCCGCTCCGACAGGCGCATCAGTGGAACCTGCTTGGTTTTGCCGTCTTCCAAGTAGAACGGGGCGTCCTGAGTCGCCTCTTTTTCGAATGGATATTGCCACTTACCCTCGAAGTAGAGCGTGTTTACCAACGCCAAGCGGGTCATCGCGTCAAAATCGTCTGCTTGGAAGAGTTCCTTAATCATTCCCTGCGTCTGCTCGGCAACCCAGCGGTTGACGCGCTCGGCGGCGTCGGCGGCGGTGAAATCGATGCTCTCCACGCGCGATTCGTAGTAGGTAAGTAGCGTGCGTAGGAAGTCGGGCTGTAGCTCAAAGCCTCGCTGCGCCCACAAGCCGTTGGCAGCGCGGACAACGACCGCCTCGGCTTTAGGGCGTAGCAGGCTGACCAGCTGATGGGCTTGCTGATTGATAACATCGGAACGGATTTGCTCGTAGCCCAGCGTTCGGGCGATGGCGTTGTAGGTCTCGTCTGCCGCGCCGTTGAGCGTCATGCTCAACGCAAGCGTCAGCGATAGCGGCGAGAAGCAGAGGTTCGCGCCCGTGTCGGGGGCGTCCAGCTGGTTCAGCATATTGAAGGCGAACTTGAGGTTCGCTGCCTGTATCTCCGATGGGATTTGCACGGGTTGTTGCGCCTCCTGGGGCGATTGGGCGGGGGTGTCGCCGCCGCAGCCGCTTAGGAGTGCGATACCTATCCCCCACAGGGTCGCAGTCAGTCGCATCGTATTAATTATGACGAATGGTGTATCGTTATGTGGCGTGGTTGGGCTAATCCTCGTCCGTCTCGTGGTGCTCGGCGTTAGGCGCAGGGGCGGTTGTACCGCCGCGGATTTCGGGGTGGCGTATCATGCCGCCCAGATGCGCCGTGTAGCCCATCACGCCGAACACAAGCGCATTCAGCAACCCCACCACGATTGCGCTTGCCAGCAGGTAGTTGGGTTTGGTCAGCCTCACCACCAGTGCAATTGTGGCGGCAATCGCCAGTACAATCCCGCTCGCCAACGCGAACTTGCCCATCGACTCGTGTTCCTCGATAAACGCCTCGTCGACGCCGGGCATATGCT
>JBKBKS010000171.1:0-3967 GCA_046294565.1 Fimbriimonadales bacterium | reverse complement strand
TGGACAACCCCATCCCCGCCGAGGCGTTCGAGCAGATACGGCAGATGGATGGGGTCTCCAACGCCCGTGTGGTAGTTCTATGAGGCGTTCGTGGGGTAGGAGCTGCGCCCCGTGCGTCGAACTATGCGCCCGTGCGGATTGTGATGCTGTCTTGGGAGTACCCCCCGCGCATTGTGGGGGGCATCGCCCGCCATGTGCAAGAGTTGAGCGAGGCGTTGGCGGCGCACGGGCTGGAAGTGCATGTGATGACTACCACGCACCCCGACGCGCCCGATGAGGCGGTGGAGAACGGCGTCTATTTGCATCGCGTGGCGTCGCCGCCCCCGCCGCACGGCGACTTTTTGAGAAGCGTGTACGGCATGAACGCCGCGTTCGAAGCCCGCGCCGACGCCCTGTTGCAACAGTGGCTGCGCGGTAAGCCCGCCAAAACCCAGCGCGAGGCGATACTGCTGCACGCCCACGACTGGCTGGCGCACGCCGCCGCCAAGTCGCTCAAACACCGCTACAAAATCCCCCTCGTCGCCACCATCCACGCCACCGAACACGGCAGGCACGGCGGTATCCATTCCGACCTCTCCCGCGCCATCAGCCACACCGAGTGGGAGCTGGGCTATGAGGCGTGGCGCGTGATTGTGTGCAGCGAGTTCATGCGCGGCGAGGTGCAATACGCGCTGAACGCCCCCGCCGATAAGATCGATGTCATCCCCAACGGCATTCGCGCCGAGAAGTTCGAGTTCGAGTTCCCAGAGGTGGAGCGGGCGGCGTTCCGTGCGCGGTTCGCCGAGCCAAGCCAGCCGCTCATCTTCTTCGTGGGGCGCATGGTGCGCGAGAAAGGGGTGCAGGTGCTGCTCCAAGCGTTGCCCATCGTGCGTGCGGAGATCCCGAACGCGCAGGTGGTGATTGTCGGCGGCGGCTATCGCGCACACTTGGAAGAGTTCGTGCGTTTCTGCGGTTTGGAACGCGCCGTGCGGTTCACAGGCTTCATCCCCGACGCTGACCTGCTCAAGCTCTATCGCGTCATCGATGTGGCAGTGTACCCCAGTTTGTACGAGCCGTTCGGGATTGTGGCGTTAGAGGCGATGGCGGCAGGCGCGCCTGTGGTCGTCTCCGACGCGGGCGGTCTCAAAGAGGTGGTGCGCCACGAGCAGACAGGGATTATCACTTGGGCAGGCAACGCGGAGAGCCTCGCGTGGGGCGTGCTGCGCGTGCTGACCGACCCCGCCGCCGCGCAACAACGCGCCCAGAACGCCCGCAAAGCCGTACAACGCGAGTTCAACTGGCAGCGCATCGCGAAGCAGACCCGCGCGGTGTATCAGCGTGTGTGGCGCGAGTTCCAACAGTGCGCATGGTGAGGTATACTGCACTTGCGCTATGTTCACTCAGCCCATCCGAGCCGTCGGGTTCGACTTAGACGATACGCTGTGCGTGTATATGCCTGTGGCGATGCAAGCCCGCCTAAAGATGTTCGAAACCCACATCGCCCCGCGCGTGAGTCTGCCGATCGAAATCATCGACCAATACTACCGCGCGGGCTTCAAGACGCTATTGGAGGAGATTCACACCGACCGTTGGTATCCGCTGTACCTGAAAGAGGGACACGCCACACGCACGGAGGCGTTCCGACGACTGCTGCAGCGACTAAACCTAGACACCGACGGGCTGGCGGAGCAAATCAGCGCGGAATACGCCTTTCTGCGCGAGGAGCTGCTGCACTTGCATGAGGAGTCGCTGGAGGTGCTGCACGCCCTGCGCGAACGCTATCCGATATTCGTTATCACGAACGGTCCCGCCTACGAGCAGCGGCGCGAGCTGCAGAAGCTGGGCATCGAGGCGATGTTCGATATCGTGGCTATCGAGGGCGAGGTGGGCGTCGGCAAGCCGCACAAGCCGATTTTTGAGTTCGTGCAAGGGCAACTGAACCTGCCTGCGGAGCAGATTCTGTTCGTGGGCGACTCGTGGGAGAATGATGTGCAGGGCGCGCTGAATGCGGGTTGGCAAGCGGCGTGGGTTAACCGCGAGGGCTTACCCCATCCGAAGCCCGATAGCCCTGTGCCCGTGCTGACCAACCTGCGACCACTGCTGGAGCATTTATAACTTAGCACGGACACTCCTGTCCGTGCGCTCCCGTGGCTTGGACATTCCTGTCCAAGCGTTCGAATGCCCGCACGGACGGGAAGGTTCGTGCTACGCTTGTGGTTAAGCGCAGGGGCACGGACAGGAATGTCCGTGCTACAGGATTATGAACGGCGCGATTATTATGGCTGGAGGCGGCGGCACGCCCAACGAAACGCCGCAAACCATGCTGCGCCTCGCTGGCGGCGCGCACGCCCGCGTGGTGATACTGGCGCATACGCAGGAAGACATAGGGCGCGGCGCACGACGCTCCGCCGAGTTCTTCGCCGAGAACGGCGCACAGAATGTGTTGGCGCCCGATACGATAGACCCTGAGGAGCTGGCGGGGCTGCTGCGCGAGGCGCGCGCGGTGTGGATTCCTGGCGGCGACCAGAACCGCTTTATGGAACGCTTAGGCGGCTCGGAAGCGTTTTTGAAGGCGATACGCGAGGTCGCCGTGCGCGGCGGCGTCGTCGGGGGAACCAGCGCAGGCGCGTCGCTGATGGGCGCACGCATGCCTACAGGCGACCACTCGCCTGACGGCGACCTCAAGGGCGGCGCCTGCCCCACTGCCCCCGCGCTTGGACTCATCCCCAACGCGATAGTCGACCAGCACTTTCTCAAGCGGCAACGCCTGCCACGCCTGCTCTGCGCCGTGCTGGAGCATCCCACTCTCGTGGGCGTCGGCGTCGATGAGGACGCATGGGCAATCGTGCGGGGCAGGCGGCTCACAGCACACCGCGCGCAGGTAGCGATTATCCGCGCACGCGCCAAAACCCAGCAACGCAACGGGCTGCTCGGCAATCGCGATGTGCAAATCCAACTCCTGTTGCCCAACGAGCAAGTGGAGCTGTTAGATAAATAGCGTCGTTTTAGACTTTGTGGCGTCACCTAAGAAGGTCGCCACGCCGCCCACTTCCACGCCGTCGAGCAGCTCGTCTTGGCGGATGCCCATCACATCCATCGACATCTGGCAGGCGACGATGCGCACGCCCAAGTCGCGTGTGAGTTGCATCATCTCCTCGATTTGCGGCGCGCCCTGCTGACGCATCATTGCGCGGAGCATCTTCGCGCCGACGCCGCCGAAGTTCATCTTCGAAACGCCCAGCCCCCTCGCGCCGACAGGCGTCATCCAGCCCATCAGCTTCTGGAGTAGCGTTTTACCTTTCGAGTCGCGCCGTCGACGCAGCGCCGTCAGACCCCAGAAGGTGAAGAACATCGACACCTCCAGTCCGCTCGCGGCTGCGCCCGACGCTATCACGAACGCCGCCAACACGCGGTCTAAATCGCCAGAGAACACCACCATCGAGAGGCGGTTCTCAGGGGTTTGGGCGCGCAGGGCGTCCACCTGCGCCTGCAACTGCTGCACCTGCGCCTGCAACGCGCCCAAGTTGGGCGCAGCGCGCTCTGCCACTGCCGCTTGACCGTTCGTTATCATCGCTCTACCTCCTATTTTTTGCGTACATAATGCACATACACCGTTTTGCCGTCGATCTCGGTTGTCTCTTGAGCCACCAGCTCCGCCTCGGCGACCATGTTCGCCCAGCCCTTGAAATCGTTCACCGAGCCAGGATCGGTCGCCAGCACGCGCAGCGTCTGACCCGATTGCAGCTCCTGAAAAGTTTTCCGTGCGTTAACGATGGGCATCGGGCACTGTAGCCCGCGCGCATCGACCTCGATATCGTACTGAATAGCCATTATTCGACGCCTCCTGTCATAGATTGAGACGGCATATCGCCTCTCCATAGGGTTAGAGGCGCGCGTGGCGGTGAAGGATTCATGCGCGGTGTCAGCGTCGTGTGATGAGGAAGTAGATGCTCAGCAGCAGCCACAGGATGCGCAGTGGCTCTTCTGC
>JBKBKS010000170.1:0-3979 GCA_046294565.1 Fimbriimonadales bacterium | reverse complement strand
GTGTTATAGCCGTACACCGCGCCGTTGCTGTGGCGACGCATCTTGTTCGTCAAGTCGGGGTGGTTGGAATCGATGCCCGTGTCGATGATTGCGATGTGAACCGTGCGCTGGGGCTACCAGATATCCCACGCTAAATGGGCTTGGATGCGCGTGGGACCATACTGCTGACCGAAGCGTGGATCGTTCGGCGTGGCAAAAGCGAACGCCAGATAGTTCGGCTCCACATAACGCACGCCCGGAATCGCACGGAGAAACTCGCCCGCGCTCTGCATATCGATGTCGTCCGCAAGACGCACCACATACGCATCAATCGCCGCGTTATGTGAGACGATGATGCCCACCATCTCCAGCGCAGTCACAGGCAAGGCAAGGGCGCTGCTTTCAACGCCCACCACCAGTTCTCCGGGCACAAATGGCTCGGTAATCTCCGTCGGGTTCAAGCTGGGCAGGTGTGACTCATCTGCCGACAGCTGCGCAACGCCTAACTGCAGCGTAAACATTATGCTCAGCAATCCTAATAGACCGTGAGTAATCCGCATGATTTACCTCCAAGCAGCAATTTGCCACATACCATATGGATTCCTGCTTAATGCATGTTAAGGATGGGCGCAATTTCCTCAATCCGCGAAAAAAAATATCATCTCGGACTATCCCAAGCTCCCTTTGGGCACAGTTCCCCCTGCTTGCAGGGGGAACCATCAGAATATGAACCCTCCCAATCGTTGGGGGCGTCTCAGCCGCGCTGATCGAGGGGCTTGAAGGGCAGGTCGCGCGGGCCGTTGTAGTCGCTGCGCGGGCGGATGAGGCGGTTGTTGTCGTGCTGCTCAATGATGTGCGCCGACCAGCCCACAATGCGCGCCGCCGCGAAGATGGGTGTATACAGCGGGATGGGGATGTCCAGCATGTAGTAGACAGCGGCGGCAGGGAAATCTACATTGGGGAAGAGGTTCTTCTCGCGTTGCATTACGCGCTCCATCGTCTCTTGGATTTGGTAGAGGTCGGTGCGTCCTGTGTGTTCGGCGACTCGGCGCACATAGTCTTTGAGGATGACCGCTCGGATGTCGCCCGTTTTGTATTCGCGGTGTCCGAATCCCATAATCCGCGCTTTTTGGGCGAGTTTCTCCATCACCCACGGTTCGGCGCGTTCGGGCGTGCCGATATCGAGCATGGCTTCCATCGCGGCTTCGTTCGCGCCGCCGTGCAGCGCGCCGCGCAGCGCGCCAATCGCGCCCACTACTGCCGAGTAGATATCCGCCAGCGTGGAGGCAATCACCCGCGCCGTGAAGGTGGAAGCGTTGTAGCCGTGTTCGGTGTAGAGGATGAAGGTGAGGTTCATTACTTCAGCGTGGAGCGGCTCGGGTTCGTGCCCTGACAGCATATACAGGAAGTTCGCGGCGTGCCCCAAGTTCGGGTTGGGCTTAACGGGGTCTTGGCTATGTAGGATACGGTAGCCGTTCGCAACCAGAGTCGCCATGCTTGCCGTGAGTCGGATGGCTTTGCGAAGATTGGCTTCGTGCGAGTGGTCGTCGGCGTGGTGGTCCATCATGCCCAGCGTCGCCACGCCTGCCTGCAACGCCGCCATGAGGTTGCTCTCCTTTGGCAGCGCGTGCAGAACATTATAGACCTCCGCGGGCAGTTCACGGTCGGCGATTAGCTCCGCGTTGAACGCCTCCAGCTGAGCGCGGGTAGGGAGATGCCCGTGCAACACGAGGTAGGCGACCTCCTCGAACGAGCAGTGTTTCGCCAAATCGCGGATGTCGTAGCCGCGATAAATCAGTCGGTTCTCGGCGGCAATCACATCGGAAACCGCGCTGATGCCCGCCGTCACGCCTTCCAAGCCCGGACGATAGGGAATAATCTCTTTATCGCTCATAAGTTCCTCCGTTCACTGGGCGACCTCGCCGTGTTAAGCATACCCTATTGGCAGCCTCTGCCGAATTGGAACAGCACTTCCAGCAAGTCGGCGTCGTCCACAGTGCCGTCGCCGTTCACATCCGCCTCCAAGAGGAAGCCTGTGCGCCCGAACTCGAACAGCACCTGCAGCAGGTCGGCGTCGTCCACGCAGCCGTCGCGGTTCACATCGCCAGTGGCGGGCATAACGCCACTGTTGAGCGTGTAGGCAACGCGCACCACGCGATACCCGAAGGGCTGTAGGTTCAGCGTCCACTGCAGCGCGCCTGTGAAGTCCCCCTCCAGTGGCAGCTCCCCGTTGGAAAGATTGTCTGCCATATCGTCGAGCAGCAGGTCCAGCACATCAGGATATGGCGCAACTTGCCAATTGGTGAAGGGAGTGAGGCTACTGAGCCAAATCTGGTCGGTCGCGGTCGCGACGCGAAGCCGCTCGCCGTCCCAATCGGCGGAGTTCGTCACGGTGTTGCTCACATCCAGGTCGGCGTAGTGGAATATATGAATGGTACGGGGTTGGGATTGGAAATTGATTGTGAGGATGTCGGCGTACAACACGCTCCCGCCATCCGCCGTGCGTTTCAGCTCGTACTGAGTCGCTATCAGCAACCCATCCGATTCCATGTAGGCGAGTATCGCCTTGTTGGCATGCTCTTGGTCGTAGTAGGTTAGGTTGCTGAGTGTAAACTCGCGGTTATGAACCTCCTGAACGCGATACCACCAGCCGAGCTGATAGAAGTGGTCGAGTTCGTTTTGAACCCAGTCGGTGTTGTTGAAGGGGGTACGAGTGGAGCTGCCCGCGAAATCGCGCAGTCGGAAGATTGCATCGCCGTCCTGCAGCACGATTTCACTGGGCAGCGGCGCACTGATACGCAGTCGGTAGTAGCCGCCCCAACGCGGCGCGGAACTCACAAACACATAGTAAGTCCCCCGCGGCGCAAGGCTAATCCGCACTTCCGACGCGCCTTGATTGAGGAAATCCCACTCCGAGTCGTCGTTTTCGTACACTTGCCCATTCGGCGCAATCACACGCAGTCGGGTGTCGGTGTAGGTCTGCGTGCGGATAGTGAGTGTTTGTCCCGTTGAGTCCAGATCGAAGCGGTAGGCGTCTACATCGTTGCCGCCGTAGGTCAGGAAACGGTACTCGTCGGTGATGAACTCGCCTCCAGAGATACGCCCTAAGTACATGGCTTGCTCAAATGTGTCGTTGGGTTCGGTGGGATCATAGTCAGGTGCGTCGGCGCTAGGAAAGACGCGCAGTGCGTAGCGCGCCCTCGCCAAGTCTTGCCAGTAGAACACTTCCACCATGTAGACCCCAGGCGGTAAATCGAGTGTCAATCCCGATGCGCGTCGGTTCAGCGGCAAGTCGGGATTGCCGTTGTTATCGTTCTCGGCAATCAGCGCGCCGTTTGCGTCGTAGAGGCGCAGCACCGTGTCGCGGTTGGTGTCCACGCGAATCGAATAGGTTCCCGCTTGAACCACCTGAAACTGGTAGAAGTCTCGTTCGCGCGCGGGTTGTAGCAACGCCTCCCACACGACGAAGCCTTCGGAGAGACTTACGAGCGCGTCGATAACCATCGGCGCGGCGAGACTATCGTTCGGCTCGCGCTCCAGATACGGCGTCATCTGAATCGTTTGTGCGAACGCCATCCATAGAGTCGTTCCAATCCCTGCCAGTAATGCTGCCTTTCGCATAAAAAACACCTCAAGCCTGCTCAAATTACTATGTAAAAGATTATGGTTTGGTGATGCGCCCAGTTTAGGTGCGGACTGGACAGGCAAGCCCGACACGCTTGCCCGTTTAGTCCGCACCGACAGTTGGATTAGGCGCGCTTGGACGCGTCGCGTTCTTGTTGGGCAAGCACGCGCCTAAGGATTTTACCCGACGGCGATTTGGGGTTTTGCTCCACGAACGCGATGCGCCGAATTTTCTTGAAGGGCGCGACGCGCTGCGCCACATAGTCCATCAGCTCTTCGGCGGTCGTCTGCCCTTTCAGCACGATGAAGGCTTTGGGCACTTCCCCTGCCTCTTCGTCGGGGCTGGGCACGACGGCGGCGTCGGCGACGGCGGGAT
>JBKBKS010000169.1:0-4043 GCA_046294565.1 Fimbriimonadales bacterium | reverse complement strand
TTGTGATACCGCTGTTGCCCTTCTACGCCCAGAAGTTCAACGCGAGCGAGTGGCAGGTTGGCTTGCTGTTCGCCTCGTTCTCGGCGGCGCAGCTGGTCGCCGCGCCAATTCTGGGCGACTGGTCCGATCGGTACGGGCGTCGCCCCGTGTTGATACTGAGCTTGCTGGGTTCGGCGGCGAGCTTTGTGATGCTGGCGCTCGCGCCCAATCTGCTGTGGCTGTTCCTGTCGCGTCTGCTGGACGGCTTCACTGGGGGCAATATCACCACTGCGCGGGCTTACATCGCCGACATCAGCCCGCCCGAGAAGCGTGCGAAGAACTTCGGGCTGATTGGCGCGGCGTTCGGGCTGGGGTTCATTTTGGGACCTGCGCTGGGCGGCGGGCTGGCGGTGTATGGGCTGGCAGTGCCTGCGTGGGCGGCGGCGGCGATTTCCCTGATTGCGACGGGCTACGCTTTTTTCGCGCTGCCTGAGACCGCGCACCTGACGCATGCGAAGCGTCCCTCGCCGTGGCGCGAGATGCCCCACACGCTCACGCGCAGCCCCGCCGCGCGACTGCTGTGGGTGAACTTCATCCTCTGGATGGGTTTCGCCGTCTATCAGACGACATTTCCCCTGTTCGCGAATGTGCGTTTCGGCTTGGGTCCGAAGGAGATTGGGTATGTGCTGGCAGTGGTGGGCGTCGTGAGCGCGGTCTCGCAGGCGGCGTTGGTGGGGCGTGTTGTGCATGCGCTGGGCGAGAAGCGCACGCTGTTGCTGGGCGTGGTGCTGAACACCGTCGGGCTAACAGGCGCGGCGTTTACTCACTCGCTGGGCGCGTTTTACGGCTTAGTGGGGATGGCGGCGGTGGGCGGCGCAATGGGGTTGCCCAGCCTCACCAGCTTGATTAGCCAATCGGCGACGGACGCCGAGCAGGGGCGCGTGCAGGGCGTATCGGGTTCACTGGAGAGCCTCGCGCGGATTATCGCGCCCATCTGGGGCAACGGCGCGCTCCAATACAGCAATGCGCTCCCTTATGCCTCCGCTGCGGGGCTACTGATACTCGCAGGACTGCTGACACTTGGCATGAAGCCCACCAACGCCCCGCGCCGCGCCTGAGCGTGTCGCTACTCCTTCTTGCGCACGCTGCCGCCCTCTTTCGGACTGGCGTCTATCTCGTTTTTGAAAGTGGAACGCCCGACGCGCTTCTCTTTGTAGAACTTGCCAATCACTATAACTTCGTCATCCTCACTAATCGACAAGTGCCCGTAGCTGAACACTGCCAGCTGCTTGTCATCGCTTTCCAACTTGAAAGTGGTGTAGGCGTTGCCCGCGCGTGAAGTCTTCTGCTTCAGCTCGTCGACTTCTCCCTCCACCTGCACCAGCTTGCGATGAAACTTGTCGGGATCTTTGAGGATTGCTGCAACAGTCGTTTTGATGGGCGCAGGTTTGGGTTTTTGCTGAGCAATCAGCCCACTCCATAATGCTGTAATCGCCATGATAAGTACCAGTGTTCGCATCGGTTTACCTCCACAGGCGTGGTTCGCCGTAGGGCGTGGAAATCCTGCAACAAGCATGGGAGGAATACAAATCGGCGTGGTCGGCTTAGTCCACTTCTGGCTGCACCTGATACGCAAGGAGTATCGCGTCGGCGACTTCGGCAAGCGATTTACCCATCTGCTCGGCAGTTTGTTGCAGACGGCGGAAGGCTTCTTCCTCCGAGAGACCGAGTTGTTGCATCAGCGTGCGTTTGGCGCGTCCGATGCGGCGGCGGGCGCGCACCTCTTGCTCCAAGTGCAGCGTTTGAGTCTCTAACGCTTTGAGCTCGCGATAGCGGCTCACCGCCACCTGAATTGCGGGGGCGAGGTCGGCTTCCCGAAACGGTTTGACCAAGTAGCCCAGCACGCCTGCCCGATCCGCGCCAGCAATCATCTCAGGCTCGCTGTAGGCAGTGAGAATCAGCACAGGCGCGATGCGCTCCCGCGCCAACTGCCGCGAGAGTTCAACCCCATCCATTTCGGGCATCATAATATCGGCAATCACGAGGTCGGGCTGCAGGGTGCGGGCGAGCTCTAGCGCGTCTTTGCCGTTATCTGCCTCGCCTACGACGATATGCCCCATCGCCTCCAGCATCGTTTTCAAGTCAAGGCGTATTACAGGTTCATCATCCACAATCAGCACGCGATAGGCTTTCATTCGCTACCTCCTGCGAAGTAGACCTCCACTTCACGCGGCTGGAGGAACTCACGCAGTCGTTCTGCCAAGCGTTGGACGCCGGGCGTCTCGGTCTCGGCGTGTCCACCCTCGAACAGCACGACATCCCGCGCCCACGCTTCCCATGTGTGATGGTGGCGTACTTCGCCTGTGAGTAGGGCGTCGGCGTGGGCGCGTTGCGCGTCGGGCAGGTAATCGCCGCCCGAACCGCCCACCACTGCGAGCGTGCGTATCACCTTGTTGGGCTTGCCGTACACGCGCACATAGGGGTTGCCAAGCTTCTCGGCAAGGTAGTCGCGCAGCTCGCTGGCGAGCATCGGTGTCGGCAGCGCGCCCACACGCCCCAGCGCGTGCTGAGACTGCGTGTGCAGCGGATACACATCATAAGCGACCTCTTCGTAGGGGTGCGCACTAAGCATTGCCTGAATTACGCGGCGCATCCGCTCGGCAGGAACGAGCATCTCGATGCGCATCTCTTCCGCGTGTTCGCGCTTGCCTACCTGCCCCAGATAGGGGTTCGCGCCCTCCATCGGCTCGTAAGTGCCCGTGCCTGCTGCATAGAACGCGCAGCGACGGTACAGCCCAATCACGCCTGCGCCCGCGTTCGCCATCGCGTCGATCACAGCGTCGATATGCTCGGTCGGGGTGAACACGGCGATTTTGTATTCTTGTCGCGCGGGTCCCTCGCCGAACGGTCGCACCTCCGACAGCCCTACCTGCTCTGCCAGGGTGTCGTTTATCCCGCCCGGCGCGACATCCCAGTTCGTATGCACGGCTATCAGCGCGATGTTCGCCTCACATAACGCTTGCACTGCCATCCCCACTGGGTCGTCGAAGCGCACTGTGCTGAGTGGACGGAAGATGAGCGGATGATGCGTCACCAGCAGTTGGCACTCGCGGTAGCGGACGTTGGCGACCGTGCGCGGGTCGGGGTCTAACGCCGCCAGCACGCGCTCCACGCGCTGGTTCGGGTCGCCGACTTGTAGTCCGATGGGGTCGTTCGGGAACGCCCACTGCGGTGGGGCAATCTCGTTCAGATAGCCCAGCACTTCGCGTACCGTCGTCGCCATAACGCACGAATTGTACCCATCTCCCACATCGTAGGGGCAGACCTATGTGTCTGCCCATCTGAGACTATCCCCCAACACTGCATGGCGTTAGATCTTGCTAAGGACAACATGGAGTGAGGGTGTTTGAGAAATCGGGCGAGTCAGCGTTTGAGATGCCTCGCTCCGCTCGGCATCACAAGGGGCGCTTAGGGCGAAAACCCTGTCATTCCGAGCCGAAGGCGAGATTCTCTACCGGCTCAAGGCGTTTCTCGAACATCCCACAAGGAGTTCACTTTCTGATTCCTGCCTTGGGGTATAATCCCTACACCGTGGCAACAACAGCGACTGCGCCTAAACCCACTCGCCCGCGCAGGATAAAACCGACGCCTGCGCAACCCACACTTACGCCCGATGAACTGCAAGACCTCATCCAGACCCTCGAACGGCTGAAAAACTTAGGCCTACCCGAGGAGGACGGCGAACCGTTGGAAAGCGATTACCATTTGACCTGCACGCGATGGTCCGACCGTCTCAAGACCGTGAGGGTCATGTGTTCACCCTCCCTCTTCAGATTCCTGACAAGGGTACAAATTTTGGGGGTCACGCCTCACGGTGCGAAGCCATTCTTGGCGTTGTAGCGGTAGTGTTTTGCACGGACAGGAATGTCCGTGCTACCGTAGTGCGACGCCAGGAATGTCGTCGCACCTGTGGAGTTTTGCACGGACAGGAATGTCCGTGCTACAAGCGTGGCTTGGACAGTCCTGTCCAAGCACAGGGCGTTGGCGAGGACGCCGACGATACG
>JBKBKS010000168.1:0-4052 GCA_046294565.1 Fimbriimonadales bacterium | reverse complement strand
GGATGGGTTGCGTCAGCGGGTGCGTGCGTCGTCGCGGTTGCGTGCGCGAGCGCGTGCCGCGTTGTATCCTGAGGTGTTGCGTGGTCGTTATCGGATTGAGCAGGTGTTTGGGAGTGTGAAGGATGGGTATGGGAGTTATGTGGGTGCGCGTTCGTGGCGGGGTGCGCGGAGTTGGGTGTGGGGGATGTGGGTGTTGTGGAACTTGGTGGGTTTGGTTCAGCGGAGTGGGGATGGGTTGTTGATTGGGGTTTTGGTGTGGCTGCCGATTTTTCGAACACCCTCTACCGAAATGAGCTAAAGAATTCGCCGCCTGCGAGGATGTCGGCAGACTCATCCGATGTCGCCTGAACGGGTACACTATCCGTATCGTGTGGAATGACGACGCGCCGCGCGAAGCGTGTGGGCTGTTTGGGGTCTACGCGCCAGGGGAGGATGTCGCCCGATTGATCTACTTCGGGCTGTTCGCGCTGCAACATCGCGGGCAAGAGAGCGCAGGCATCGCCGTCTCCGATGGCGAACGGATACGCGCCTACAAAGACCTCGGCTTAGTAACGCGCGTGTTCACCGAGCCGGTGCTGCAGAGCCTGCAGGGGCATATCGCAGTTGGACACACACGCTACTCCACCACTGGCTCGTCCACTTTACGCAATGTGCAGCCGATTACCTGCTCCACCGAGCATGGCAATATCGCGGTGGCGCACAACGGCAACTTGGTGAACGCGCACACGCTACGGGCGCAGCTGGAAGCGGATGGCGAACTGTTCGAGTCCACCAACGACTCGGAGGTGATTGTGCGCTTGATAGCCCGCGCGTTGGAATCGGGCGATGACATCGTGGCGGCGATACGCAAGATGATGGCGCAGGTGGAGGGCGCATACTCGCTGGCGATTCTGACGCCGACACAGCTGATTGGCGTGCGCGACCCGTTTGGTGTGCGCCCGCTGTGCGTGGGCAGGCTGGAAAAGGCGTGGGTGCTGGCGTCGGAGACCTGCGCCCTACCTCCCATCGGCGCGACCTACCTGCGCGAGGTGATGCCTGGCGAGATTGTGGTCATCGACGCGGACGGCTTACACTCCTACGATGGGCTGCCCCCCATGCGCGAGGCGTTGTGCATGTTCGAACTCATCTACTTCGCCCGACCCGACAGCCACCTGTATGGGCGACTGCTGTATGAGGCGCGTCGCCACATGGGGCGCATGCTGGCGTTGGAGCATCCCGTAGCGGCGGATTTGGTAATCCCCGTGCCCGATTCGGGGGTGCCCGCCGCCGTGGGCTATGCGACCGAGTCGGGCATTCCCTACGGCGACGGTCTCATCAAGAACCGCTACGCGCCGCGCACCTTCATCCAGCCCGACCAGCGACTGCGCGAGCAGAGCGTGCGGCTCAAGCTGACCCCCCTGCACGAGGTGATTGCGGGCAAACGGCTTGTGGTGGTGGACGACTCTATCGTGCGCGGCACGACCACGCGCCAGATTGTGCGCCTCCTGTTCGAAGCAGGCGCACGCGAAGTGCATATGCGCATCACTGCGCCGCCCATCCGATACCCGTGCCACTACGGTATCGATATGGCGACCCAGCGCGAGCTCGTGGCGGCGCATCACACGGTTGAAGATGTACGCCAACAGATTGGGGCGACCTCGCTGGGCTACCTAAGCATCGAGGGGCTGACGCAGGCGACAGGTCAGCCGCGCAGCCGATTCTGCCTCGCCTGCTTCAACGGCGAATACCCCATCCCCATCCCCGACGATATCGAATTGGTCAAAGAGATATTCGAGACGCCTATCCGCGCCCCCTCCGTCCGCGTGTAGCGTCGCAGTGAGGTATCGTATAAGCGCGATGGACGAGCAGTTGGTATGGATACCCAGTCGGGGCAAGCGGATGGCGGGCGTGCTGCATTTGCCGCACGGGCGGGGGCGTGCGCCTGCCGTGCTGATGTGTCACGGCTTCACAGGACACAAGGCGGAGAGCCACCGCTTGTTCGTACACACGGCGCGCCGCTTCGCGCAAGACGGGCTGGCGGTGCTGCGCTTCGATTTCCTCGGCTCAGGCGACAGCGAGGGGCTGTTCGAGGAGATGACCATTCGTGGCGAGGTGGACGATGCGATTAACGCGCTTGAATTCTTGCGTGGACGCCCGCGCATCGACGGCAACCGTATCGCGCTGCTGGGCTTCTCGCTGGGCGGTTGCGTGGTCGCGCTTAGCCTGCCGCGTGCGGACACGGTGAAGACGCTCGTGCTGTGGGCGCCTGTGTCTAACCCGATGCGCTGGATGCCCCCCAGCGGCGTCCCCGACAAGCCCCAAAATCGCGGCGGCTACCTTGTGGGGGTGAACTTCTACCGCGAGCTGCCCGAACTCAAACCGCTGGAGAGCGTGCGCGCCTACAAGGGCAGCGTGCTGACGCTGCACGGCGGGGCAGACCAAGCGGTGTCACCCGATGAAGGACGCGCCTACGAACGCGCCTTCGCCAACGCCGCGCGGTTCGAATTCCGCCTCATCGACGATGCCGACCACACCTTCACCCAGCCCGAACACGAACGCCTCCTCATCCAGCACACCGCCGAGTGGCTCGCACGGCACTTGTAGCCCCTACAGCAACTGCATCGGGTCAATATCCACCTTGATGCGTGCGCGGTCGGTCAGCGGTAGCGTGTTCAGCGCGGGCGCAAGATACTCCGCTGGCTCAGCATCGGGGGCGAACTTCAGCAGTAGATGATACCGATACCGCCCTTCCAACCGCTCCAACGGCGCAGGCGCAGGTCCCAGCGCCTGAACCAGCCCGTCGCCGAGTGAACCCGATAGGGCGTCGGCAAGCCGCGCCAGCGGCTGCTCCGCCGCGTGGGGGTGGGCGTCCACACACAGCAGGTTCACCAAGCGTGTGAACGGCGGATAGCCCACTTCACGGCGGTTCGCCAACTCCTGCATGTAGAACCCCCGATAGTCCTGGCGCAGGGCGCACTGCACCGCAAAGTGGTCTGGATTGTAGGTTTGGATAAGCGCGCGCCCCTGCTGATGCCGCCTGCCCGCGCGTCCGATGACCTGGGTTAACAGTTGGAACACACGCTCGCTCGCGCGAAAGTCAGGCAGGTACAGCCCTGTATCCGCGCTGATTACCCCCACCAAAGTCACGCGCGGGAAGTCCAGTCCACGCGCCGCCATCTGCGTGCCGATTAGCACATCCAGCGCGCCTGCCCGAAAGTCGGCGAGTATCTGCAGGTACTGCCCGCGCCGCGCGAAGGCGTCACGGTCTAATCGCGCGACGCGCACATCGGGCGCCAACTGTTGCAACGCGCTCTCCACGCGCTGCGTCCCCACCCCGAACGGACGGATTTCCAGCCCGCCGCACTGGGGGCAAGTGGTGGGCGGCGTTTCGCGATGCCCGCAGTGATGACACAGCAGAAACGGTCGTGCGCCCCGATGATACACCAGCGCGACCGAACACTGGGGACACATCGGCGTATATCCGCACTCGCGACAGAGCAACATCGGGGCGTAGCCGCGCCGATTCAGAAACAAGATTGCCTGCTCGCCGCGCGCCCGTGTCGCCTGCAACGCCTCCAAGAGTTCGGGGCTAATCGGCTGGAACGGCTTGCCGCGCAGGTCGATCAGCGCAGTTTCGGGCAGGCGTGCGCCGCCCACGCGCTCGGGCAGCTCCAGCAGGCGCAGGTCGCCCCGTTCGGCGCGGGCGAAGGTCTCCAGCGCAGGCGTCGCCGAGCCGAGCAGCAGCACAGCCTGAGCATCCCGCGCGCGCCTCTCCGCCAGTAGTCGCGCGTGATAGGCGGGCGCGTTGGACTGTTTATACGAGTTCTCATGTTCCTCATCCACAATAATCAGCCCCAGATTGGGTAGCGGCGCGAAGACTGCCGAGCGCGCGCCCACCACAATCGGCGCGTTGCCCTGCTGGATGCGCAGCCACTGCGCGTAGCGCTCGGATGAGTTGAGCTGACTGTGCCACAGCGCGACGCTCGCGCCGAACCGCTCGCGGAACGCTTGGCTCAGCTGGGCAGTGAGCGCGATTTCGGGCACAAGCGTCAGCACTGTGCGCCCCCGTCGCA
>JBKBKS010000167.1:0-4055 GCA_046294565.1 Fimbriimonadales bacterium | reverse complement strand
TGGACAGGAATGTCCAAGCCACAGGGCAACTCTGCCGACGAGTCTGGCTTGGACAGGAATGTCCAAGCCACAGGGGGCGTCGCTGTTATCGTCGTCGACTCGCGCGGCAACCCCCTCGCCGATGAGTTTCTGCGCACTGCCCAGCAACTCGGCATGCACACCGTGCGCTTGGAAGCGAGTGCGGAGCGGCTTTACGACCCCGTTCTCCTCCAACGCCTGCGCGAGACCTACGCGCCTGACGGCTTCACTGATATCCTGATTTTCGGCGACCCGACGCCTGCACTGCTGGAGACCGCCCTTGATGCGCTCTCTTACGGCGGCGCGCTCAGCTTCACCTGCCATCATAAGTTGAACACCGTGCCCACTGATGTCGGCAGGCTCCATTATAACCGTCTACAGATAACAGGCACAACCAGCTGGGACATCACTGACGCTTACCGCCACACGCGCGACACTGCGTTGCGCAAGGGGGATCGGCTCTTGTTGTTCGGCGCTGGCGGCGCGATGGGACAGATGCAGCTGTTCTACGCGCTCACACGCCCCGAACCGCCTGCCCAGATAGTCGTGGTGGATCGTCATCCCGAGCGCCTCGCGCCGCTGCAAGCGATGGGGACGCCCCTCGCGCGAACTGGAGGCGTTGAACTCCAGTTCTACTGCAACGCCGACGCCGAGCCTGAGGCGCAGCGGGCGCACCTGCGCGCCCTCTGCCCCTACGGCTACGACCAAGTGATGTTGCTCGCCTCCGACCCTAACGCCGTCGCGCTGACCTACCCCCTACTCACCGACGGCGGCGTGCTGAACCTGTTTGCAGGCATTCCCAAGGGGCAGAGAGTCGAGTTGGATTGGACGCTGCTCGCGTCGCGTCATATGCGTCTGCTGGGCAGCAGCGGCTCCACGATGGACGACATCGCCGAGTGCCTGCGCCTTGTGGCGGAGGGCGCACTGCCTGCTCGTAAAGTCATCGGCGCGATTGGCGGGTTAAACGCGCTCCCTGACGCTCTGCGCGCCGTGCAGGCACACCGCTATCCCGGCAAAATAGTCATCTTTCCCCAGCTGCCCGACCTGCCTCTGATGGGGCTGAACGAGCTGGCGGCGCAGCTCCCCCAAGTCTATGCTCACCTTGAGGATGGACGCTATTGGACAAAGGCGGCGGAGCAGGCGTTGGGCTTACATTAGCGGCTGCTATCGCCCCAGCGCAGCCATCGGCGAGGATTGAATCTCCGCCTTGCACCCCAGATAGAGCGACTGCAGCTGTTGGGGGTGCAGCTGGAGCGTCTCGGTGAGCCAACGCGGGAGATGAAACCACCAGTCGTCGGGCGCGTCGGGCTGACGCAGCAAGTGCGCCAAATGATTGGCTAACATCACCACGGCGACCAGTCGCGCGTCTTGCCAATCGCCCTGCGCTTGCGCGTGATGCTCGCCGATAGCCTCCACCAGCTTTTCGGGGAAGCCCCAGTGTAAACTCACGGCGCGACCAATCTCGGTGTGAGTGCAGCCGAACACCTGCATCTCTGCTCGCAGTTCAGGAACCCCCTGCGCCGCCAAGTCTTCTACTTGTTCGTAGGGCGCGCTGCCGTAGCGGTCCAGCAGTGGCTTGCCGATGTCGTGCAGTAGCCCTGCCGTGTACGCCTCATCGGGCGAGACGCCGATGACCTGCGTGGCAATCATCCGCGCGCACAACGCCGCGTCGATGGAGTGCCGCCACCACTTGCCTCGCCGTAGGTTCTGCCGATCGGTCTTACCCACGAACATATCGAACACGCTGACAGTCATCGCCAAGTTGCGCACGGTTTTGAAACCCAGCAGCATCACCGCGTCCTTTACAGAGGCAATCTTGCGCGAGAAGCCGTAGTACGCCGAGTTCACGGTGTTCAGCACGCGCATCGACATGCCCTGATCGATGCTAATCATCCGCTCTAAGTCCTTCACGCTGGCGTTGGGGTTGTTGGTCAGTTGAATAATCTGATGCACCACCTGCGGCAGCACTGCCAGTTCGTTGACCTTCTGCACGATGGATTCCGTTCGAGCGACCATAAGAGCCTCCTATCCGCTGTAGATAACGCGCACAATCTCCTCGATGCTGGTGCGTCCCAGCAGCACTTTCTCTAAAGCGTCCTCTTTGAGCAGGCGCATGCCTTGTTCTACGGCGACTTTTTGGATAGCGTAGGATGCGGCGTGTTTGAGTATCAAATCGCGCACGGGGTCGGACATCACGAGCAGTTCGTGAATGCCTGTGCGTCCCTTGTAGCCTGTGTTTTTGCAGGCTTCGCATCCCTTCGCTCGATAGAGCGTGATTTCGTGAAGGTTCGGAGGCGGGGTGAACCCATAGCGCGTGAATTCCGACCCTGGGGGTGAATAAGGTTGTTTGCAGCGCGGGCAGAGCGTGCGCACCAGCCGCTGCGCCAGCACGCCAATCAGCGCCGAGGCAATCATAAACGGCTCCACGCCCATCTCGGTCAGGCGCGGCGGCGCGCTGGAGGAGTCGTTGGTGTGCAAAGTGGAGAGCACCAAGTGCCCCGTGAGCGCGGCTTCGATGGCAATCGTGGCGGTCTCACGGTCGCGCATCTCGCCCACCATGATAATGTCGGGGTCTTGACGCAGCATCGCGCGCAGTGCGCTCGCGAAAGTTAGCCCTGCTTTCGGGTTCACCTGCACTTGGTTGATGCCCGGCAACTCGTACTCCACAGGGTCCTCCGCCGTGATGATGTTCACCAACCCCGTGTTCAGGCGCGAGAGAATCGAGTAGAGTGTGGTGGACTTACCCGAACCCGTCGGTCCCGTCACGAGGATGATTCCATACGAGCGGCTGACGACCTCCTCGAGTTTGCTGAGCGTATCGGGCAGGAAGCCGAGTTTCTCCAGCCCGACGCGCACGCTGGATTTGTCCAACACGCGCATCACTATCTTCTCGCCGTAGAGGCAGGGCAGGGTGGAGACGCGGAAATCGTACTCGCGTCCGTCGATGGTCGCGCTGATACGGTTGTCTTGGGGCACGCGCTTCTCGGCGATGTCCATATCCGCCAGAATCTTGAAGCGTGAGGTGAGCGAGGCTTGCACGCGCTTGGGCAGCACCATCGAGTCGATCATCACGCCGTCGATACGGTAGCGCACTTTCAGGCAGTCGCGTGTGGGTTCTATGTGGATGTCACTTGCGCCGTCGGTGATGGCTTGGGTGATAATCATGTTCGCCAATCGCACGACGGGCGCGTCGTCGGCGATTTCGCGCAGTTCTTCCGCCGAGAGTTCTTCCTCGGCGCCCTCTTGGATGAGCATTTCGCTCTCGCCGAGGTCGCGCATCAGCTCCTTGACAGTGTCGGACACAGCGGCGTCGGTGCGGTAGAGGCGTTTGAGCGCGATTTGGATATCCTCTTCGGTGGCGACGACGGCTTCGATTTCGTGTTTGGTGTGCTGGCGGATTTCATCGATAGCGAAGATGTCGAGAGGGTCAGCAAGTGCGACGATAAGTTTGCCGTTCTCTTTGCGCAGCGCCACGGCGCGGTAGCGTCGGGCGATTTCTGCGCTGAGCAGCGATGTCAGTTGTGGGTCGGGCGGGGTTTCAGCGAGGTCAACGAACGCGATACCCCAGTGATGCCCCATCACGCGCACGCGGTCTTTCTCGGTAATGTAGCCGAGCTGCACCAGCAGATGTTCCAACGGCAGCGGCACGCCCTCCTGTTGCTTTTGCAGTGCTTCGTGCAGTTGCGCGTCGCTGATTAGCCCGAGTTGCAAGAACAGCTCGGCGATGCCCGCGTATCCGATTGCGCCTCCGTACCCCATCGTCAAGAGGGGTTATTCCATAGGAGGGGGCGGAATATGAGAGAAGCCCGAGCGCTTACCAGGAACACCCTTTTCAGAGGCACTTTCGCGCAGAGCGTCGCTTCGAAGCTTTCGGAGCCTTAACCGACGTTGCCGCCGATCCGAAGGCGTCCTATCACTCCTCGAGTGTGCGCTCAGGTTTCAGCGCTCCTATCTGCCGCTTGCAGTCGCCTTTGCTGGGGCGCAGGCTCCTGCATGACTCCTCTTGTCGCTCGCACTGCTCGCGCAGTGCTTGCTTC
>JBKBKS010000166.1:0-4086 GCA_046294565.1 Fimbriimonadales bacterium | reverse complement strand
GGGGGCGGCGGAGCTGATTGCCAGCGGTGTGACCTTTGTGTCGGACAACACCGACTCGGGCGCGAGCGCGGAGGCGTTGGCGCGCGCGGGTCTACGCGGGCGCGTCTACCAAGAGGTGTTCGGCATCGAGCCAGAACCCGACGACGCGACCATCCTGCGTACGCTCGAATCGAAGTTGGATGCGTTGTGTGCGACGCTTGCCCGCTACGAGGCGACCGAGCGCATCACGCTGGGCGTTTCACCGCACGCGATTTACACCGTGCGCGATAGCCTCATGCGCGCTGTGCGCCGCTACGCTTCCGAGCAGCGCCTGCCGCTGAGCATCCACGCCGCCGAGTCGTCCGAAGAGGTCGCGCTGGCGCGGTCGGGGTCAGGCTCGTTCGCGGAGATGTTTACCCAGCGCAAGATTAGCTATCTCCATCCGCGCACGCCGCCGATTGAGTATTTGCATAATGCGGGGATACTCGCATCAGATGTGCAGGTGGTGCATGCGACTCGCGCCGAGCCGCGTGAGTTGGAGATGCTGGCGCGTGCGGGTGCGAGCGTGGCGCACTGCCCGCGCTCCAACGCGCGCCTGCTCACGGGGATTGCGCCTGTGTATGCGGCGCGACGGCTGGGCATCCCCGTCGTGCTGGGCACGGACAGTGCGGTCAGCGCAGGCAGTTTGGATCTTTGGGAGGAGTTGCGGTTCGCGGCGTTGGCGCAGCGCGCCGCCAGCTACGCGGCTCAGCCCTCGTGGCGTGACTGGATTGGCATGCTGACGCTGGAGGGGGCGCGTGTGTTCGGCGTCGACGCGCATCTCGGCTCGCTGGAGGCGGGCAAACGCGCCGATATAATCGCTGTGCGCACGCATCGGCTCGCGTTTCTGAGCACGCCCGACCCCTACGCCGCGCTGGTGCTGGCGGCGCGTAGCGAGGATGTCGCGCTGACGATGGTGGACGGGCGCGTCCTCTATCGCGACGGCGCGTTCACGACGCTCAACCTTGAGGCTTTGCACGCGGAGGCGCGCCGCTTGCTGCAGAGCGTCGGGCTTGGCTGAAAGTTGAAACCTTCTGTGGGGGCGCGCCCGCGTGTGCGCCCTGCGCTGGGGTATCCTTATCCACATGCCAGAAAGCAGGCGTTGCGATATTCTCCTGCGTGGCGGAACCGTGTTTGACGGGCTGGGCAATCCGGGCTTTTGTGCGGATGTGGCGATTGCGGACGAGCGCGTCGTCGCTATCGGCGAGCTGGTTGGGTGGCGTGCAGGCGTCGAGGTGAATGTAGAAGGCTTATGCGTCGCGCCGGGCTTCATCGACATCCACACGCACGCCGACTTCTCGCTGAACCACCATCCCGAACAGCTCAGCGTGCTGTTTCAAGGCGTGACCACACAGGTGGGCGGCAACTGCGGTTTCGCCGTGGGTCAAATCGACGATACGCCCCTCTTCCGCCAAGAGCAGCGCTGGCTGAAACCGCACGGCGTGGACATTCGCTGGCGTTCCTTCGCGGAGTATCTGCGGATACTGGACGATTTGGGGTTGGCGACGAACTACGCGCCCCAGTGCGGTCATGGCACGGCGCGCAAGAAGGTGATGGGCTACGAGAAGCGACCGCCCACCCACGCCGAGCTGGACGCGATGCGTCAGGAGATTGCGCTCTGCTTCGAGGCGGGCGCGTTCGCCTTCACCACAGGCTTGGAATATCCGCCCAACAGCTTCGCCGACACGGAAGAGATTATCAAGCTCGCGAAGGTCGCCGCGCGGTACGGCGGGTTCTACGCCACGCACCTGCGCAGCGAGGGCGACCAACTCATCGAGAGCGTGCAGGAGGCAATCCATATCGCCGCCACAGCCGAACTGCCGCTGCAACTGGCGCACCACAAAGCCGAAGGCAAGCAGAACTGGGGCAAAGTCCAGCAGACCCTGCAGATGGTCAGCGACGCTGTGGCGCAGGGGCTGGACATCACGCTGGATGTGTATCCCTACACAGCGTATCAGACCTCGTTAGCCGTCGCTGCGCTGCCGAGCTGGGCGTTGGACGGCGACCCTGACGCGCTGCTGAACCGACTGCGCGACCCGCACGAACGCGAACGGCTCGCCCACGCCATGCAAGCCTGCGCCCCCGACTGGCATCGCACAGTGATTGGCAGCACGCCGCACAACCGCGACTATCAGGGGCTGACCATCGCCGACGCCGCGCGATTAGCTGGCAAGGAACCCGAAGTGTTCATCCTCGACCTGCTGCTGGAAGCAGGCGGGCATGTGGGCGTGGCATGGTTCAACATGGCGGAAGACGACCTTCGGACCGTGCTCCAGTACCCCCTGACCATGGTTGCCTCCGACGGCGTGGGCACAGAACCCCGTAAGTACGCCGCTGAGCGTCCCCACCCGCGCAGCTATGGTACTTTCCCACGCGCACTGGCAAAGTATGTGCGTCAAGAGCGGCTGATTAGCTTGGAAGAGGCGATTTACAAAATGACGGGGCTGCCCGCGGCGCGTCTGAAACTGACCCATCGGGGCGTGCTGCAACCGGGCGCATACGCCGATATCGTGGCGTTCGACTTCGGCGCCATCCAAGACTTCGCCGACTTTGCCGAGCCGCACCGCCTCTCTCAGGGCGTCGTGCATCTGCTGGTGAACGGACGCTGGACGATTCGCGACGGGGCGTATACAGGCGCACGGGCGGGTCGGGTGCTGCGCCGCGCCTAAGTAATCCGACGCACCTCCTGCATAAACCCCAGCGCCAGCGCGAACGCCACGCACACACTGGTACACGCCGTGACCGCCGTCGGGGCGCCGAACTGCTGCGCCAACTTGCCAATCAGCAACGAGGCGAACGGCGCGGGCGCGTTGATTGCCCAAGTGTGCAGCGACACGACCCGCCCGCGCAGATAGTCGGGCGCGGCGGTCTGCAACGCCGTGTTGGTGCTGACCAGCTGCATCACGCCGAACATCCCCGCCAACGCCAAGAAGCCCTTCGCCAGCCACGGCTGCTGCGCCCACGCGAAACCAATCACGCTCCACGCGAAGCCGTTCGCCGCGATAATCACCAGCCAGCCGCGCGGCACATCACCCGCCAACCGCGCCGTCAGCAACAACCCCGCCAGCGAGCCAATCCCCGCGAAAGTATACATCTGACCCAGCCCAGCCTTGCCAATCCGAAGCGTCTCCTCCGCGAACACAGGCATCAGCACCAGATACGATAGCCCAAACATACTCAAGATTAGCACATTCCCCCAGAGCATCAGCAAGCCGCGCCGCGCACGAATGAAGTCCACCCCCTCGCGCAGCGACTGCAGTATCCCTGTCTGTGCGCGACCGTCCGACGCTGACTGCACCTGTATCGTGAGCAGCGCGAGCAGGATTGCCGAGAAGCTCAGCCCGTTCACCAGAAAGCACGGCGCAGGTCCCACCCACTCCAGCAGGACGCCCCCGACCGCAGGTCCCAAAATACGCGCAGTATGGAACGCGGCGGCGTTCAGCGCAATCCCGTTCGCCAAATCACTGCGCGGCACAAGGTGCGCCACCAGCGACTGGCGCGTGGGCAAGTCAATCGCCAGCACGATGCCGTTCAGCAGCACCAGCGCGAGGATATACTCATAGCGTATCGCGCCCGTGAAGGTCAGCAGCGCGAGGGTCAGTGCGCTCAGCGCGAACAAGCTCTGCGTGACGAGCAAGATTCGCCGGCGGTTCCACCGATCCGAAAGCGCGCCGCCGATTGGGGCAAGGAACAGCAACGGTAAACCCTGCACAAAGCCGACCACGCCCAGCAACAACTCCGAGCGCGTGAGGTCGTACACCAGCCAACTCTGCGCCACATTCTGAATCCACGAGCCAACAAACGACAAGAACGCGCCCACCCAATACTTCCGAAAGGCAGGCGAGCGCATCGCTTGAAATGTGTGATGACGGCGCACAGTAAATGAACGATTCTGAGACGGCTCCGATTCTAATTGCGGTTTGCACACACCGCTTTGAATATACCCCACTTGCCCACGAAGATACACGCACGGGCGTTGGAAGCGAGCCATAATGTCGTGCGGTGCTACACAGTCCACGCGGCGAAGGGGCTGGAGTTTCCTGTGGTGTTCGTGGCGGATACGGCGTT
>JBKBKS010000165.1:0-4100 GCA_046294565.1 Fimbriimonadales bacterium | reverse complement strand
GCAGTCGGGCACACTCACTTTTCAGGCGCGGGTACAATAACAGGGATGGCTTGTCTGCGTGTAGCATATCTAAGCTCCTCGATGCGCAACTTAGGCGGCGCGGAGCGAGTCAACCGTGCCGTCTTGGAATATCTGTGCCAACAGCCTGGATTTGCTCCGCGAGTGATATTCCTCAAAAATGCGGGTGAATGGGGGCGTTCGCTTGCCGATCAGGGTGTCCCGGCTGTGGAGTTAGGCGTCCAGCGGCGCACGGAATTCCTACTGGGCTTGAGACGGCTGGTACGACACCTCAAAGGGCAGCCTGTCGACCTGCTATTCACGGCAGAAGACAAAATTTGCATGGCATCTGCAGCCATGCTGCGACGCTTGAGGGTGGTTCCGTGCTATGTAGTGTGCTTTCACGGGACGCGCACTTGGCGCGGCTTTATTGGTAAAGTTCACGCTTTTGCCGTGCGCAGCGCAGACAGGCTCGTGACGCTCTCACCACGACACCAGCGGTTCTGGCAACAACATTACAGATTACCTGAGGAAAAGTTTACTGTTATCCCAAACGGCATTCCTCTTCACAAGTATCGTCCGTTCAGCGATGCCGAGAAAGTGTCCATGCGTCAACAACATCATCTTTCTCTTGACCGATTTACTGCAGGGCTTGTGGCATTTTTCAAGGACTCGAAAAATTTACCTGGCTTTGTGCAAGTGGCGCGCCAAGTAATTGACGCTGGAGTGGATGCGCAGTTCGTGCTTGTAGGGGATGGTCCTGAGCGTGAAGCGTTGGAGACAGCGATAGCAGAGGCGCACATGGAGGCGCGTTTTCACTTGCCTGGCATAACGGATAGCCCCGAAATTTGGTATGGAATGTTTGACTGCGCCTTGATGACCTCCATCACGGAAGCATTTCCCATCACCCTCATCGAGGCGATGGCGTGCGGGTTGCCCGTCGTAGCCACCGATATCGCGGGTATTCCCGATATTGTGGTGCATGGGGAGACGGGCTTTTTGGCGTCGCCGTCCGAATTGGACAAGTTGGCGCGGTATGTGGTGCAGTTGGCGCGCGATCCGGAGTTGCGTCAGCGGATGGGCGCGGCAGGCAGGCAGCGCGCCCTCGCCCAGTTCGATGTGCAGGTGATGGTGGAGCGCTACGCCCAGATGTTTCGGGAAGTGGTTCAACGCTTCTGACCGTTCCTCGGGCGATGGGGCAACTCCAGATAGCCCACCCAACCGAAGTGGGGTTCAAAATCCAAAGTCTCTCGAATCGCGTCGGGAGCGCCATTCCACGCTGGATAGTTGGAAATCACCTGTATCTCGCACGGATCGACAAAGCTAATCTTATAACCTCGCGATAAGGGCGCACGTGTTAGAATCTTGAGCTTTTTGGGGTCAAAGCCCATAATGACGGCACTGACTGTATCCACGGCGACCGCATCGAAGCCTGCGATGCATATGCCGCTCTTGACCGCTTTCGGGGCAAGTGGTCCGTTGCCCTCGCCGCCGATGATGCCATCCACCACACAGAAGAACTTGCGTTGCGGCAGTGTTTGCAGGCGTCCTTGCTTGTCTGCGTAAATCCAGCACTTGAGGACATCGTACACTGTACGCCAGATAGTATCGTTGCCATACCAGTTGCCTGAGCGGATGGCATCGCGGTTCGTGTCGCCCAAAAAGGGAATCGCCGCTTTGCGAAGCAAGGTAATCATGTATTCTCCAGGCGTGCCCAGCGGCTTTAGAAGTCGCTTGGTCAGCGCCGTAATGCGTTGTTCCGTCTTCCGTTTGAGGCTGTCTTCTGCAAACTGGTCGCCCCCTTCTGAAGGCAAGCCTTCCGTGTGGTGAGGCAGCCAGTTCTTATCGCCGTTAATGCCAATCACGCTTTTTATCCAGACAGTGATGCCGCTTTTCTTATGGGTTTTCAACTTGGGCACATTAATTACTACATCTGCTTGGAGAAAAGTGTTCGCGATATAGTATTCGTGGCGTCCGGGTTGGTGGTGGCGGTTGGTATCTGAGATATCGTACTCTGCGCCATAGAGCCTTCCGAGTCGCTCAGGAACCTCTTCGAACTCGCTGTGCTCGCCTAAGACAATCTGTGAATACCCAAAGGGGTCGCCTGGGCGTGGATATCGGTCGACGACGACGCCTTTGCGTTTTCGCACTGCTTCTTTGCGCACTTCATAAATGCGCAAGTCGAGTTCGGGCGCAACTTGTTTGTAAAAGGCTAAGAGGTCTTCATAGGCGAAAGCCTTCCAAAGCCCGTCCCAGTCGGCGTCATTTTGAGGGGAATCGGCGATGATTACCGTGCCGCGCCCTCCTTTTGCCAGATACACATAGTCCAACACCGCGCGCACCACAGAGCCGTGAGTAATGAGCGCTTCGGTACCCTCTTCTGGAAACTCGTGGAAGTCGCGTACCATGTTCGGCTTGATGACAACCAAGTCGTCGGGCTGAATGAACTCCGCCATCGGATTCCACTGGGGAGTACCCATGTGAGCCGGGTCCAACTGGAGCAGTTCTAACGCGCCGCGCACTGCCGTATAAGCAGGGTTTGGCTCGGCGCTAAGATAGGATTTGAACGGATACTCTGGGAAGGGTTGATCGGGATGATACGGCGGCGTTTTGGGGTAAAGAACAGGTTCCGTGCGATATACAGAGACCTTCGGCAGCCGTTCTTGCCACTCAGGATGGGTATACAGGCTCTTGCTCATACTGCCTATAATTATGGCATGTCAGGTACAATCTGCCTATGCGTGTGGCGGTGCTGCACAATTTCTACTTGGACGCTGGCGGCGAAGATGTTGTCTTTCGCTCAGAAGTAGACCTCCTCCGTTCTCGAGGGCACGCGGTGTTCTGTTTTACAGCCTCGAACGAAGTGATCAATCACCAAGGGCGTTGGCGCGCCGCCTTGCTGGGAATGTGGAACGAGCAGATGTATCAGGAGCTGCGTGATTGGTTTCGCACGCATCGCCTTGAGGTGGCGCACTTCCACAATATCTTCTTTGTGTTGTCCCCATCTGCCTATCAGGCTGCTTACGATGAAGGGGTTGCCGTGGTGCAGACTTTGCACAACTATCGGCTTATCTGCCCGGCAGGGCAGCTGTTGCGTCGGCAGCGCGTCTGCGAGCTGTGTGTCGGCAAAACTGTTCCGTTGTGGGGGCTTTACTATGGCTGTTACCGTGGGCGCGGCGGCACCGCGGCGGCGGCTCTGCATGTACTGCGCCAAAGGTGGGGACGCATGTGGCGTTATGCTGTACAGCGTTTCATTGCGCTCACCGAGTTCTCACGGCAGAAGTTTATCGAGGGCGGATTGCCCGCGCAGAAACTGGTGGTCAAGCCGAATTTCCTGCATCCCGACCCTGGTGTAGGAGAGCATACGGGAGGGTTTGCGCTGTTCGTAGGACGCCTTTCCAAAGAGAAGGGCATCGATGTTATGTTGCAGGCGTGGGAACGGATGCCGCCGCAGATTCCGCTGCGGATTATCGGCGATGGACCGCTGGCGGAGCAGGTGCAGCAAGCGGCGGCGCGCCACCCGCACATCCACTGGCTGGGTAAGCAGCCGCGTGAACAGGTAATCCAGCAGATGCAAGCCGCGCGCCTGCTGATATTTCCGTCCGTCTGCTACGAGAATATGAGCCTAAGCCTTGTGGAAGCGATGGCGACGGGATTGCCTGCAGTCGCCTCAGCGCACGGTTCGATGGCTACGATGCTGGTTCACGGTGAGACGGGGTTCCTGTTTGAGCCGGGCAACGCGGACGCGCTACGCGAACAGGTGCTTCAGGTTTGGGAGCAGACCACGCTTTTGGAGCAAGTGGGACGCGCTGCGCGGGCGGAGTATCTGAGCCGTTATACTGCCGAGCGCAATTACGAGATGCTGATGGACATCTATCGCCAAGCAATTGAAGAGCGCAAAGGAGGTGCGGCATGCGCGTCTTGATTCAGCAGCCGCGCTTGCCTCATTATCGCGTACCACTGTTCAACCGTCTTGTGCAGATGCACGGTTGGGAGTTGACGCTCGCCTTCACGCCACGCGCAGGCAAGGGAGAGTCGGGGCTGGAGGTGGAGAAAGCACATCTGTTTGAGTGCGTGCCCCTACCGTTGCGTCAATACTCACT
>JBKBKS010000164.1:0-4150 GCA_046294565.1 Fimbriimonadales bacterium | reverse complement strand
AGCGCGTACACGCCCCACCGCAGCGGCGGCGGCACTGGCTCGGGACGCACCGCCAGTGGTCTGCCCGCTGGCTACGGGCTGGTCGCTGTCGACCCGCGCGTGATTCCACTGGGCACGGTGCTTTACATCGAGGGCTACGGGATGGCAATCGCCGCCGACACGGGACGCGCCATTCGCGGACACACAATCGACCTCTGCTTCGCTACGCGCGCACAGGCGTTGCAGTTCGGCAGACGACAGGTGCGCGTGCATATCCTACGCGCTGCGCCGCCCCCCAAACCGCCCGAAACCAGCGAGGATAGTGGCGACGAAGACTCGTCGTGAAGCCCGTTTACCCCACGCGCTGCGCGACGGCGTGTGGGGTAAAATGAAGGCGCATTCACGATGAAACGCATCGAGGCTATCATCCGCCCGATACGATTCGAGGCGGTCAAGGAAGTGCTAAGCGACATCGGCGTATACGGCATGACCATCACCGATGTGCGCGGGTTCGGGCGTCAGCAAGGACACACCGAGAAATATCGCGGCAGCACCTACACCACCAACCTACTGCCCAAAATCAAACTCGAAATCGTCGCCCCTGACGAGCGCGTCGATGAGATTGTCGGCGTCATCATCGAGGCGGCGCAGACAGGCGAGATTGGCGACGGTAAAATCTTCATCAGCGAAGTGGAAGAGGTCGTGCGCATCCGCACGGGCGAACGCGGCGAAGCCGCACTGTAAGCAGGGGGGCGTATGGCAATCACAATCGGCGGCACGCAAGCGCCACAAGTGGTGGACTGGGAAGGCTATCTGAACCTGCCCAGCGAACTCACGCACTACGAAATCATCGACGGCGAGGTGAAAACGTTGGCAAGCCCGACCTTCAAGCACCAGCTGATTGTGCAGCAGATCATCCTTATCATCGCGCCCGTAGTTCGGAGCGAACGACTGGGTGAACTGCTCAGCGCGCCCTACGATGTGGTGGTGCGTCGTGAGCCAGTGCGCACGCGGCAGCCCGACCTGTTCTTCCTCTCCAGAGAGCGATTCAGCGACTTTAGGCAGCTGATGGACGCGCCGCGCTTGGAGCAGCCGCCCGACTTGGTGATCGAGGTGCTGTCGCCGTCCGACGCCTACTCGGCGTGGGCGGAGAAGTTGCAGGACTATCATCATCTGCGCGTACCTGAGGTGTGGGCGGTGGATATGGAGCGTCGTGTGATAGAGGTGCTGGTATATGACGAGAGAGGCTACGGCACGCTGGGCAGTTTTTCGGGCGATGCGATAGTGCAGTCCACCGTGTTGGTGGGCGTAGAGTTGTCGCCGTCGCAGGTGTTCGCCGTGCTGGACGAACCCACTGCCGAACAGTCGGTATAATAGACACGCCATGTATGTAATCATCGCAGGCGGCGGCGATATCGGCTATCACCTGACCAAGGCGCTGCATCAGCACGGCTACGAAGTGCTGCTGATAGAGAAGAACCGCAAACGCGCGCTGGACTTGGCAGACGAGCTGGGCGAGCGCGTGATGTACGGCGATGCGTGCGAAGTGCGCGTGCTGAACGAGGCGGGCGCACGCCGCGCCGATGTGGTGGTCGCCGCGACTGGCGACGACGAGGACAACCTCATCGTGAGCCAGCTCGCGCAGAACTTCTTCAAGGTCAAGCGTGTGTTAGCCGTCGTGCGCGACCCGCGCCACGAAGCCCTCTTCTTCCGACTGGGCGTGCAAGAGACCATCTGCAGCACGCGCTTTATCTTCAATATCTTGGAGCAGGAGGTCGAGTACGGCGAGGTGTTGCCCATCGGCGCGATTATGCGCGGCGAAATCGAGGTCATCGAGGCGGAAGTCACGACCGAATCGCCTGTGGCGGGCAAGAGCATCGGCGAGCTGGAACTGCCGCCCAAAACCCTGCTGGCAGCGGTGGTACGGCACGGTCAACTCACGCTGGGGTTGGCGAACCTGATTCTGCAGCCGGGCGACACGATCATCGCGCTCACTCCGCCCGCCCACGAGAAACAGTTAGCCCGCATCCTGCGCGGTAGCGCACGCTAACCGCCGTAGATTTGCTTTGGCTCGATAATTACAGGTTCAACTTCAACGAGTTCGTCGCCCTGCGCCTCGCGGAAGAAGCAGCGCCGATGCCCCGTGTGGCAGGCGACGCCGACCTGCTCGACCTGAATCAGCACGGCGTCGGCGTCGCAATCGACCAAGATTCGCTGCACGCGCTGCACATGCCCACTCGTCTCGCCCTTGACCCAGAACTTCTGACGCGAACGACTCCAGTAGGTGCATAGCCCCGTCTCTACTGTGCGCTGCAGCGACTCGCGGTTCATGTAGGCAACCATCAGCACCTCGCCGTTGGCGGCGTCTTGGATGATGGCGGGGATGAGTCCGTTCGAGTCGTAGTTGAGCGCGTCGATCCACTGCATGGTTAGTTCACCTGTATCTCGATCTTCGCGGTTGCAGGCGGGCGAATGCCGTAGGGGTCGGCAATCGTCAGGTGGACGGTGTAGTTGCCGCGTCGGGGGAAGCGTCGGCGCACGACACTGCCCACGCCGTCGACTTGCGAGGGGTCGCCGCTGAAGCTCCAGCGATACTCCACAGGCGTGCTGACGCCCTCCGCCACGCCGAAGAAGACGAGCTCATCGCCGCCCGCGATGCTGAGCCGTTCTTGGCTGCGCGAGGTGAAGACCGAGCCGAAGGTGTTTTGAATGGCTATGTAGCCTTGAATCGGGCCAGTCTCGGAAAGCGTGCGTATTTCGCCGATGTAGAACACGCTCGTCGTGTCGCCAAAGACCCCGATTTTGGCGATTTGTCCGTTCGTTTCACGCAGTCCTGCGACGGCGCGCAGGGGCAGGCTGACCGATTGCCAGCCCGATTCGTCGGTGCGCAGGTTTTGCAGGGGAAGCGTGGTCTCGGCGCGTTTGCCGTCGCTGGTCTCGAAGATCAGCCGCAGTTCGCGTAGAGTAGGCGCAGTGGTCTGGGTTGCGCCTGCGCCTCCGCTGCGCGGTCCGCCGGGCGCGCCCAAGCCGCCAGGCGCGCCGAACCCACCGGGTCCGCTGGGCGGCGGCGGCGCGCCGACGCCCCCGCCGCCTACCGCGCCGCCCGCTGCGCCACTGCCCGCAAAACGGAGCGTGAAGCGAATCGACTTGTCGGGCGCGTTCAGGTCGCTGCGCAAATCTATCGGGTTGGCAAACACCATCCAACCACCCGAGAGCGTCCCGCGCGTCAATATCTTAACCGAGCGGCTACCCACAAAGGCTGTCTCCGTGCTGTCTTCTATCGTGCCCGCGCCCCAACTCCGCAGAGTTAGCCCCGACTCCGCTGTCGGCTGACCCGCATACAGCGTAATGTCCGACCACGCGACGCTAAGCAGTCCCGCCGCCCAAACGCTTGCCAAGCCCATCGGTTTCAGAATCTTCATAGTCTCTCCCACAGGATAGTAGATTCTACCCGATTCGGTACACTCCTGCCATGCGATTAGACGCGCCGCCACGGGGCGAGAGCGCACTGATTGAGCAAATCGCCGCGCGTGGCACGCTGCCGACGCCTTCAGGAGCCGTCTCGGTCGCACGCGGCGTGGGCGACGATACCGCTGTCTTGAAAGTGGGCCAGCAGACGCTGCTGTGGACAGCGGATATGCTCGTCGAGGGCGTCCACTTCCGCGTGGACTGGATCGACCCTGCGTCGCTGGGCTGGAAGGCGTTGGCAGTGAACTTGAGCGACATCGCGGCGATGGGAGGCGCGCCTGTCGGGGCGTTGCTCTCTATCGCGCTGCCGCCCGAACGCACAGGCGACTGGTTCGGGGCGTTTCTGGACGGATTTTTGGAGTGCGCCCGCGCCCACGATACTGCGCTGATTGGGGGCGATACCAATCGCGCCGAGCAGATTGTAATCGATGTTTCGGTGTTGGGTCGTGTGACGGGCGCGCCCCTCACGCGCGACGGCGCCGCTGTGGGCGATTGGCTGATGGTCACGGGCGCGCTGGGCGGCTCGCGCGCTGGGCTGGAAGCACTGCTCGCAGGCGCATCGGATGCGATCGACCTCACGCCGCACTTCCGCCCAACGCCGCGCCTTCAAGCGGGCGCACTCGCACAGGCGCTGGGTGCAACCGCGATGATGGATCTCAGCGACGGTCTCGCCGCCGACCTGCCCAAGTTGCTGCGTGCGTCG
>JBKBKS010000163.1:0-4224 GCA_046294565.1 Fimbriimonadales bacterium | reverse complement strand
TATCGAACACCGTATCCCCGATGTAAATCGCATGTTCGGGCGGCACGCGCAGCCACTCCAACGCCTTGTAGACAGGGTCGGGGGACGGCTTATGGCGTGGGGTGTCATCGGCGGTGACGATAGCGTCTACATAAGCGTCCAGACTCAGCTTCGGCGCGGCGATTTGCAGTTCCTCGCGGTTTTTGGAGGTCACCAGCGCGGTCGCGTAGCCTTTGCGATGCGCAGTCTGCACCGCTTGCACCGCCTCTGGAATCACACGCTCCATATCGCGGTGCGCTTTGTAATACGCCACCTCGTCTGCTTCCATCAGTGCGTGTGGGGCGGCGCCTGCGATACGATCATCTAAATAGTGCATCTGTGCCTTGAGCGGCAATCCAATCAGTCGACGCAGCTCGGCGCGGGGCAGCGCCACGCCCAAGTGCTTCCGATAGGTGTAGTCCAACGCCTTTACGATGAGTTCAACTGTATCAATCAGTGTGCCATCGATATCGAACAGGACTGCCTGCAGCAGCGCGGGTTTCTCCATCGCGTATAGTATACCTCAGGACAGCTCTACTGGCATCGCCTGCGCTTTGAACGGCAGATACTGCACGATTTGGTTCTTCTCGTTGACCAGCACCATCTTCGGCTCGACCCACTCGTCGGTGAAGGTGGTGCAGGCGATAATCACGCGATGCCCTTTCTGGGCGCGGTGCGCCGCCGAACCGTAGATGGCAATCTCTCCAGAGCCAGGCGGCGCTGGAATCGCATAGGTCTGGAACCGTTCGCCGTTGTCCATCACCCATACATGCACCATCTCGCCAGGCTCTAACCCTATCGCATCCATCAACTCCTCATCGATCGCGATACTGCCAATGTAGTCTAAGCGCGACTCAGTAACGCGCGCCATGTGAATCTTGCCTTTGAGCCGTTCGACCAATCGCATAGATGCTTCCTCCGTGCGTTCGCAGAGCATTAGTATAATACCCGAAACGGTTCCCATCGCGGTGCTTGATGTCGCCTGCCCACAAAAAGTTGTCGCTGCGCGAGTAGCATTTCGCCTGCACAAAAGCCCACAATATCACTGTAGCGTACACGGCTACGGAGGTTGTGAGATGAGAATCGCTATGGCTCTGTTGAGTTTGACCTTATGTTTCGGAGCGCGGGCGCAGCAGACCTATCAAGCGCAGCCGACCGACGATGTATGGTACTACGACAACGCATTCAACGCTGGGTTCACGGCGATATTGCGCGTGTGGGGCAACGGCGCGTATGCGATCGACCCGACAGGGGCGCGCCCTGCGCTTAACTTCTCTTACGCGCTGGCGAAGTGGCAACTGAATGGCATCCCTGCAGGCAGGCAGTATCAGGTGATACGCGCTCAGATTACAGTGGTGCAGACGCAGCCGCCTGGCTACACGCGCGCGGAGGGCGAACTGTTCCCGTTGGAGGCGCGCCCGCTCACCCACACGAACTTCACCGAGCGAAACTGGGACTACAACGCGCCCAATAACCCTGAAATCGGCGCGACCATCTTCGGCGAGAGCCAGATGACCCATTATCGCACCGATGCGCCCTTCGAGATACCCATACCATTAGACACAGAAGCATTTGAGCCGTATTTCAACGCTGCAGTGAACCAGAACGGCGGCGCGCTGGGGATTGGCTTCGTGTCGCGGATGGATCCCGGCGGTCAGGGCGGCAACCGCTTCTACCGTTTCTACTCACGCAACGATTCGGGCGGGCGCGGTCCTGTGCTGCAGGTAGTCTACCGCGTCGCGGGCGATGTGAACGGCGACGGCTGCACCGACGACGCCGACCTGCTGCAAGTGTTATTCCGCTTCGGGAGCAACGACGCCCAAGCCGACCTGAACGGCGATGGTCTCGTGGATGACGCCGATTTGCTGAGCGTGCTGTTCCACTTCGGCAACGGCTGTTAACGCGCCAGTGCCGCGCCCAGGAGGTAGATGTGTATGCGCAAGCAAGGTTTCACACTGATTGAACTGCTGGTTGTGATTGCGATTATCGCGATACTGGCGGCAATCCTGTTTCCAGTGTTCGCGCAGGCGCGCGAGAAGGCGCGGCAGACCACCTGCGCCTCGAACCTGCGCCAAGTGACGATGGCGGGGCTGATGTATATCCAAGACTACGACGAGACGCTCTTTCACGGGGCGTACTTGGGAGCGGGCGGCAGTGCTGGCAATCTCGGCTTCTATCAGTGGCCCTGGCTGCTGCGCCCCTATGTGAGAACCCCCCAAGCCTTCTGGTGCCCCAGCGAACCTGAGACCATCTATCGGCAACCGAATTACCAGTATTTTGACTACATCTTCGGTCGTCACCCCGCGTGGGGCTACAATGTGGCGTTCCTGACGGTTCCGAGCGAGCCGCTCGCGATTTACGACTCGCAGGAGTTTCGTGGCAAGCCGCTGGCGGCAGTGTCGCGCCCTGCCGAGATTCTGATGTTCGTGGAGAGCGCGACTCTGACGCCGCCTCGTGGGGGAGGGGGCGACCCGAACTACCGCTGGATTGGCTACTACTTTGTGACGCCGCCGCGCTTGTGGACGGAGCAGCTGCCGCTGAGCCGCTTCAGCTACGGGCATGTCTACCCACGCCACATGCTGCGCAACCGCGAGAACCCGCGCGAGGGCGGCTTCGCGAATGTGGCGTTCGTGGATGGACATATCAAGGCGATGCGCTTAGACGCCCTGCGCCGCAGCGAGCTGTGGGAAGATTAGGTGCACTAATCCCCGCTCTCGTGCGCTTTGCGCAGGGCGTCCTGCATAATCGCGTGCAGGGGCGCGCCGTGTTGCCGTGCGAGGGCGACGCAGTCGTCATATTCGGGCGCGAGGTGCAGCACGCGCGCGCCCATACGCGCCCGCTTGACCCGTACTGTGCCATACGCCGTCTCCACAGGGAGGTAATCGCGCTGTAGGCAACGGCGGTTCATCAGGCTGTAGCGCACGCCCAGCGTGGGCGTCTCGCGCAGGAGCAGGCGCATCAGCGGGTCCGCACGCTCAGGCGACGCCAACACCGTCAGCAGCACGCCAGGGCGGTTCTTCTTCATCTGCACGGGCGTCATAAACACATCCAACGCGCCCTGCTCCAGCGCACGCTCCATCACATAGCCCAGCTGTTGGGGCGTGGCGTTGTCTAAGTTCGTCTCTATCTGCACGATGCTTTCCCAGTCGCCTGCGGGCGTCTGCAGCGCGTCGGTCGACTCGCCGACAAAGAGGCGTAGCAAGTTCGGCAGGGGGCGGTCGGCGTGCCCCGCGCCGTAGCCAATCTGTTCCCAGCGCATAGGGGGTTGCAGTCCGAACCGCTGGCAGAGCGCGACGGCAATCGCCGCGCCTGTGGGGGTTACCGTCTCGCCTTGGATGGGTACGCCGTAGGTGGGCACGCCGCGCAGCAGCTCGGCAACGGCGGGCGCGGGGAGGGGGAGCGCTCCGTGCGCCGCCTGCACAAAGCCGCGCCCCATCGGCAACGGCGAACACACAATCCGCTCCACGCCCAGCGCGTAAAAGCCCCAGCACGCGCCCACCACATCGAGGATCGCGTCGACCGCGCCCACCTCGTGGAAGTGGATGCGTTCGGGCGTCGTGTTGTGAACCGCCGCCTCCGCCTCTGCCAAACGCCTAAAAACCGCCCCCGCGTCCTGTTTCACTTTCAAGGGCAGGTCGCCCCGCTCGATTACCTCCAGCACATCGCTGAGGTGGCGGTGCGGCTGGTCTTCATCGTGCGTAATAAAGACCCTCCGCGCGAAGATGGCTTCGATTTCGACGCGCTCGCTGCGCCACTGCCAGCCCGACAGGGGCAGGGTGCGGAGCGCGTCCAGCAGTTCCGTTTCCGAGACGCCCGCTTCAATCAGCGCTGCGAGCGTCATATCGCCCGCGATACCGCCGATACAGTCCAGATACGCCAGTTTCATAGGGTTTCCAGTACCTCCTGCGCCGCGCGTATGCCCGACTCAATCGCGCCGTCAATATACCCCATCCAGCGCGTGGCGGTCTCCGTGCCTGCCCAGAAGATGCGCCCCACGGGCTGGCGCAGGGCGTGTCCGAACTGCGTCCACGCGCCGGGGGGAAAGTGTGCGCCGTAGCATCCGCGCGACCAAGTCTCCGCGCTCCAGTCGTGATCCAGATAGAGTTCGGGTTGGGCGGCGCGCGCGCCGAAGTAGCGCGTGAGGCATTCGATCGTCGCCGCGCGTCGCGCTTCGAAACCCGCCGCGCTCATCCGCCGCGCCGAAGC
>JBKBKS010000162.1:0-4293 GCA_046294565.1 Fimbriimonadales bacterium | reverse complement strand
CTCCCTCAGGTATCGCGCCATCGCCTCTTCATCGCAGTCCTTGAACAGGTAGTATCCCAAGGCTTTTTTTGCCTCGTTGAGGTCTATTTCCGCGCGGCGGAGCATATTCTCCAGCCGCCGTGCTTCTTTCATAATGGCGTCCCAGTTCGGCATCGCGCCACCTCCTTATTTAGTAAGGGTCGGCAGGGGCGGTGTTGTTCAGCCCCTCTTCAGCGAGAATATCGGCTAACTCTTCCAGAGCCGCGCTGTCCAGCAACTCGTTCGCTCTGTTAATGTATACCTCCACCTCTTGCTGAAGGGATCCACCATTAAATATCGTCGCTTGTCCCAGTCGCCCTGTCTGCTGGACGGCTTGAGCGCCTTGCAGTAGATGCAAGGTGTTGAGCGTTAGTTTTACAGATCCCAGCCCGACGGGCTTTCCGCCGCCGAGTTTGATGGGGAACGGGTGTTGGGGGTGCAAGCCCAGCGCTGTGAGCAGCACGCCCAGCTCCGCTTCGCTGAGGTTGATAAAGTGAATGCGCAAGGGCAGCTCAGCACCCGTTTTGATGCAGGTGCGGGCGTCTGTGCCCTGAGCGGGCTTGGCGTGTGGGTAGAACTTGCGCCCCTTTGCCTTACCTTGTGAGTTAAGGTATGAGGGCGGCAAGTCGCGTGCGCCGCGCGCGCCGCGCGCGGGCGTCCAAAGCAGGGGTGTACTGACGAGTACCAGTGAACCGGGCGGCGCGACGGCATCCTCAAAGCTCACATGCCCCTGATAGTCCTGCGCACCGAACAGTCGGCACGCAAGGCACAGTTGGTCTGCTTGAGTACAGCTCCCGTAGCCGTTAGGCAGGTAGGCGCGATACTTGCCCTGCACCACGCGCACACATGAGGGGGTTATCGCCTCCACGAGGCTCCGTATCGCGCCTTTGATGGACGAGCCGGGAATGAGGTATCGGCGTCGCAGTGTTTCGTGGTCGTGCACGCGCTTGGGCACCTGCAGCGCGGCAAGGTGTTCCTTATCGCCCGCCTTCACGAAGTCGGTGTAGCCTGAGCCGACATGCACAGGCGTTAGAGTCGCCATCGTCAGTTCCAGCGTTCCGCTGAGGAGGTTGCGCTGGATACGGTCCTGTCCGACGCCCTTCTTCCGCTCTGGACGCTTGTTTGGGAAGCCGACAAACTCATAGGGTTTTTCGCCGTTCATAGTTCACCTCACCAACTGTAGGTATCGATTCCAGCGTAGCGCGTGTAGCGCAGGCGATGCGCGGAGTCGTAATAGAAGCGCACTTGAGCGACGACGCGGTGGCGCTTCGCGCTGCTGGGCGCAAGTGGGATGCCGTAATCGAACACGGTGGGGTAAGCGATATCGACGAGGCGCGTGGTCGTGTCGCCGCGTGCAGGCGGGTCGCCCAGCAGGATGTGTTGCGCCTCGGTACATTGGGGATACTCCCCACAAACCTGCCACTCGCTGGACGGCGGAGTGAGATGCTCTGTCAGCAGCAGGATTATGGGGCTGGCGTTGTGCTGGAGCAGGCGCAGTTCCGCCGTGCCGTTGAAGATACTTAGCCGTTGCCAGTCGGCTTGAGGCAGGCTTGCGTTCAGTCGCTGGGGCAGGTACATCTGCGTTTCACTCCAGCCGAACCACCAGGCATCGCCATCCAAGTTCAGGCGCTGCCATATCTGCAGGGGGTCTGTTTCCTCGCCTGCGTATCGGTACACTTTAGCCGGCATGCTTTACCTCCTCTACCCAGCGCGGCGCGGCGGCGCTCAGCCACTCGCGGATCTGCTTGTCATCGTTGCTGTCCAGTTGGTGATAGAGCGACCCGCGCTGGGTGGTCGCCACGCCGTCGACTGTTAGGGTATCGTCGTCGGGGAACTCGTAAGCTTTGCCCACTGTGTCTTTCGCGAGCTCCCCGACGCCGAGGAGCGCGCCTTTTGCCTCGCGCGCGAATCGGAACTGTGCGCGGACGAACTCGATGCGTACGCGCCCCAGCCCGCGCGACTTGGCGTGTCCCAGCGCGACCAGTCCATCGGCGATGTCCAGCAGCGCCGCGCCGAGCAAGCCCAGCTGCCCAATCGTGAAGTTGCGCAGGATAATCCGCCCCTCGAAACGCGCGTCGGTCACCACCTCCAAGTCGAACGGTCCGACGGCGACCGCGCCCGTGATGCGGTCAATCGCCACGCCGAAGCGCGTCTCACTGAGCGGCTCCATAGCAGGATAGAGGTCGCTCATCTGCACGCGCGAGGCGATGCCCGTGTTGCCGAAGAGCTTGCAGGCATAGCACGATTCGCGATAGAGGCGGTCGGCAGCTTCTTTATCCTCTTTCAGGTTTTTCTGGCGCAGGCAGAACTGCCGCGCGTCGACATAGCAAGCGTATTGCGCATCGAGGGTGCGCAAGAGCCGTTCGGCGTGCGCTCGGACAACGCCGCGCAAGCTGGAGCCGGGGATATAGACCACCTCGTCAACATCGCCGTTGGGTAGGCGGCGGCGCGTGCGCACGAACTGCATGTCGGGCAGTGTCGGGTCGATGCTTGCCTTCTGTCCTGACTTAATCAGCAGCGGCGTCTGCGGCGAGATGGCGATTTCCAAGTCCAGTTGATTGTAAAGTCGCCCATGCATTGCTACTTCCCTCCTGTGAGCGCGTTGATGAGTGTTCGGAGTGCGTGTTCGCGGCGCGCGGCGTCCAGTTCGCCTGCCTCGCCTGTGAGTAGGTAGTGCTTTAGCGTGTCGCGGTCGATCCACTCGTAGCACGCCTCTTCCAAGATGACATGCCCCAAGCCGCGCCCTTTGAAGCCGCCGATGAGGATTTCGCCGCGCTCCAACGCCTGCACGCCCAGCAGCAGCAGCCCCAACTCCTCATCATCTAAGTTCTCGGCGATGATTTCGAGTTGGAACCGCACGCCAGCGGGCAGCGCTTCGAAGTCGTATTTATTTTTGACGCTCTCTTTCTCGCGGTCGATGGCGACGGCGTCGCGCAGTTCGGGTTCTGCGTCGGTGAGCATCGGCAGGTCGGTGAAACGCACGCGCGAGGCGAGCCACGGGGAGCCGAACACGCGCTCCACACGGCAAGAGAGCTGATAGATCTGCTCTTCGTAGTCGTTTCTATCAGCAAGCTCTCGTCGCTTTTCGGCAGTGATTGCCCACTCGCTGGGGTCAACGGGGTTCGATGCGCCTTTGCCGTTGCCCACAGTGGGTTCGAAGGTGCGCACGATGCGCTCCACATAGGCGCGTACCGCGCCGCGCAGGCTGGAGCCGGGGATGAACGGTCTGCCGTCCGCGTCGCGGATGACAGGCAGGTCGGTGGCGGTCGGGATTGCCGTCTCCGCGCTCATCCCAACACGCACGCCCGTCTTGGCAACCAGCTCGCCTGTAATACGCAGCCGATTCTCGAAAGTGAGCCATTTCATCGGTTGCTCGCCTCCTTCACCTGAGCAGGAATTAGACGGAGTAGATTGCGAGCGATAAAAGCACGGCGTAGGAATCCCAAGAATAGTGTCAGATTATTCACCGCGTGTTCAGGGGCACGTCGTCGTAGTTCCTCAGCATATTCGTAAATTTGTTGACCGAGCATTTTCTTCGACTTTCCTTCCAAGCACCAAAATTTCCTTTCCTGTTTTGAGGAGTCTTTCTTGCGCTTGGATCCGGAAAGCTCGCGCCCCATTTGGTACCGCAACCAGTTCACAAACACCTCTATTGAACGAGATTGAATAACAGCGTCTATGGCATTTGATAGTTGTGTGCTACCTGGGGTTTCGCCGTCTTTACTCTCTTGCGCCTCCCGATCGGGCTGGGCGAAGCAGTCATAGACAATCTCCTCCGCTTTGCGCACTAACTCGCCCAGTTCCACTCGGTGCTGTGTTGTAGTACTCATAGTGATTGCCTCCCTGTGTGAGTGTTGTATTGTGTAATGTCTCGATACTAAGTGGTAGCGTGAGCAGGCGACAAACTGCCCGTAGCCTTCGGCAGTGCGTTCGCCGATACTTTGCATAGTAAGCTGCTGCAGGCACTGTTCCACTGCGTTGCGTTCGGAAGTGTTATAAGTGTAGGTGAACACGCTGCCGGGCGCGATTGCCTGCTGCACGGGCTTGGGCATGCCCCACGCGCCTGACCAGCCGCTGACCAGCTCCCGCTCGATGCGGGTCGCCCTCTCTAAAAGCTGCACGCTGGAGGGCAGGTCGGGTAGGTATGTGCGCAGGATGTCGGGCGTCAGCGTCGCAGCGGGCATACCGCAAGAGTCGTAGATAATCGCAGGCGTGCGCGCCAGAAGGGTGAAGATGGGCATACCAGCGCGCGCCGCGAAATCGTCCAAAGGCATC
>JBKBKS010000161.1:0-4345 GCA_046294565.1 Fimbriimonadales bacterium | reverse complement strand
TTGTAGCCTACCTGTGAGGGATTGAAACCTCTAGCAGATACGCCCGCTTCGCAGGCTCTGCCGAGTTTGTAGCCTACCTGTGAGGGATTGAAACACAGGTAACGCATACGCATAACTGAACGAATCCAGTTTGTAGCCTACCTGTGAGGGATTGAAACGCAGACTGAAACGTTAGCGAGTCGCGGCGGAGGACGGTTTGTAGCCTACCTGTGAGGGATTGAAACGCGGTTTGGCGAACAGATAGAAACGCCTATCCTTCCGAGCCGCACCCCTTTGTCATTCCGAGCCGAAGGCGAGGAATCTCAGATGCCTCGCTCCGCTCGGCATGACACAGGCTTCCTGCACATACGACGCCTATCGTTCCTTACAAAGGCTTCCTGCACATACGACGCCTATCGTTCCGCGCCGCACCTCTGTCATTCCGCGCTGCCTCCCCTTGTTATTCCGAGCCGCACCCCTTTGTCATTCCGAGCCACCCTCTCTGTCATTCCGAGCCGAAGGCGAGGAATGACAGGGCTTGCGTGTCATGCCGAGCGAGGAGGGACGTCTCGATTCCTCGCCTGCGGCTCGGAATGACAGACTTGTTTTGGATGAGCGACTACTGTCATGCCGAGCGCAGTGTTTTGACAAGTATACCGACGCCCTGCAACCTTGACAGGGGTACATCTTCGGCACTCACCCACGGCGCTGGCGCATCGTTCCTTCCCCGCCAACGAAAATGCTGGGACTCAAGTCCGAGCCACTCTCGATAGCCTCTTAACCGCTTCTTAAAACTGGACAGGGTACGATATGTATCGGCTCGACCACGAGCCGAAAGGAGGCAACTATGATACGACCCACGATTGCTTTGGGCTTAACGAGTGTGCTATAGCGACGACCTGCGCCCAGGTGGTGCTGGGCGATAACAAGGGCAAGGTGCGCAAGACGAACGCGCTGGCGACTGTTAGTAGCAGCGAGCAACCGCTGCAGTGGAGCCGCCGCGACTTCCAGGATGGCACGAACCTTGAAACCTTTGGCTTTTGGCCTGCGTACACGATTCAAGTAGACGCGAACCTGTTCGACATAGATGGGAATGAAGTAGGCTCTGGCGGTAATACAATGCCCGTGACGATTACTACAGTGGACTCGCTGGTGAATAACTTGGGCTGGCCAAGCACTTTCACCGTGCCTCGATTCCTGTTCCGTCAGGGCGGCGCATATACGAATAATTCGAACAGTGGCGACCACAGTGTCATCGGTCCAGTATGGATTAAGTACGAGCTGGACGACAGCAACCCGAACGGCTGGAATGTGGTCAAGGTGCAGGTGTTCGCGTGGGATGTGCGCGACTTGCTGCACAAATCCAGCACTAATAAGACCCGCTCCTTCTCTGACACAGGCGCGCCCTACCGAATCGATGTCTATGTGGCGCAGAACGACCCGAACCCCGCCAGCGACCCCGCTACCGATTCCAACTGGACGCTCGTTGGCACGCTGAGCAAGGCGAACGGCACGCTGCCGAATGTGTGTGAGTGGGACGCCAACACAGGCAACACCTTCGGCGAGTGCCCTCAGGCAACCATCGACTACCTCAACGGCAACAACCCGCGGAACCTGAAGTTCTACGAAGACCCAACGAACGAGATTTGGTACTCCACCCTGCGCGTGCGCGGTCAGAGCGGCATCAAGTATGTCGCGCTGGTGATTCCGCAGGGTAACCAATACGGACAAGATCCTACTCTTGCTGCCAGCAACCGCACTAGCTCAAGCTTACGCTACACGAACATTACTGATGTGCGCGTGATTGCGGGCGTGGAGGGCGATGTGGACGGCAACAGGTGCGTGGACGACGCGGACCTGCTGCAGGTGCTGTTCAACTTCGGCGCGACCTGCGACGGCAACAACTAAGTGAGGGGTAATATGCCCCGTTCGTCGAGCGCGGCTTTGAGGGCGCGCATGAGGCGCAGTTCCCCCGCGCCGAGCGGCGAACGGGGCAACTCCCCATCCGAGTGGGCGCGCAGCCAATCCGCGCCGTTCAACACGCGATATTTCGCCTGTAGCGTCCGCACGCGCTGAACCAGTGACTCGCTCAGCCCACTCGCGTCGGCTGCGACATACAGCACGCCGCTGCCCGCGTGCGCCACTGCCGAGACGCCCTGCAGCTCCGTCCAGCGCGCCATCGCCTCGCCCACCTCGTTGGGGCGCAGGAAGATTTGCATCAGCAGCGGATGCGTGCGTGGGGCGAGCCAATCGCGCAAGTGTGCGAGTTGCGTCGCGTCAATCGGCTCGGCTGGGTAGCCCTGCGCGTGGAGCTGCTGCACCTGCCACGCCACGCCTTCGGGTCTGCCAGAGAACTCCATCCAGACATACGGCAAAGGCGGCGAGGTATCTGTTTCGGGTTGCGGTTGCGGTTCGGGCGAGGCGAGCGTGCGGGGTTGTGCAAGCGTGGGCGCGTCCATCACCCCTACTCCGCCGTAAACCGTCAGCGTGCGGGGGCGCGACAGCCGCTCGGAGGTCGCCCCCACCACTGTCAGGGGTTGCTGCGAGGTCATCTCGCCCCACTCCCACGCCACCTGCGACACAGCGCGTAGCCCCGACAGCCCTTGAAACGCTCCGCCGCGCAACGCCGCGACGCTAATCCCATCGGGCTGGATGGGCAGGCGCATCAGCGATGCCAACGTGGAGGGTAGGTCTTGCCAAGTGGTGAACCAGCCGACCGCCTCGAACTGCGCAGGCAGGGGTTGCACCTTGAGCGTAATCTCTGTAATCACTGCCAGCGCGCCCCATGCGCCGCACAGCAGGCGGTGGAGGTCGTACCCCGCAACGCTTTTGACCACCTTCGCGCCGCTCTTGAAGGCAACGCCGTTGGGCAGCACCGCGCGCACTGCCAGCAAGCGGTCGCGCGGCGTCCCGTACCTGTAGCGCCACGAACCGGAACGATTGCTCGATACAATCCCACCGATAGTCGCCTCCGTTGGCAGCGCAGGGTTCCACGGCAGGTACTGGTTATGCTCGCGCAGCACATCTTGCACTGCTTGAAGCGTCATGCCTGCGCCGACAGTTAGCACCAAGTCGTGGGGCGAGTAGTCCACCACGCGGTTCAGGCGGCGCGTGCTGAGCAGCCACCAAGAGGATTCGTGTGGAGTGAGGTGCGTTAGGTATGTGCCGTTGCCGGCGACGATGCACGGCGCGCGCACGCCCAGCGCATACTCCATCAGGGCGCACACTTCCGCCTCGCTCTCTGGCGTCACAATAGCGGCGGGCAGGGCGTCGCCGATGCGGTACGATTCGGCATCCTCGCCTATGCCCGCCGCGCCCACTATTGCGTAAAGACCTTCACGCATATCCTTTGTGGCTGGGACAGTCTTGTCCAAGCGCCATTCGTCGGCGGGGACGCCGACGCTACGCTTTGCACGGACAGGAATGTCCGTGCTACAGTGGCTGGGACAGTCTTGTCCCAGCATTATTCGTCGGCGAGGACGCCGACGCTACGCGGGTGTGCTTCGTCGGCGAGGACGCCGACGCTACGACGCACGGACAGGAATGTCCATGCTACAAGTGCCTAAAGCCGAATATCGATAATCCCCGATATCCCTACGCCCTCCACGCGGTCGATACTGCGTTGGGGGTTCTTCGTGGAGATGGGGATGAGCGCGCGCAGGCGCACATCACGCCCCAAAAAGTCGCCCTCTATCTGCGCCACCGCTTGCACCTTGCGCACCAGGTCGGGCTTGCCCATCACCTGCACTGCGCCGATATACGCGCCGTTGCCCGCGCTGATAATCGGCACGACCTTCGTGGCGAAGTTCTTGTCGGGTTTCGTGTTCGTGAGGCGGTTAATCGCACGGTTCATATCGTTGCCGAAGCGGTCTACCACCACAGCGACGCCGCCCGCCTTGAGAATCTTATCCAGTTGGGCATAGCCCACCACACCGCCCAGCGTCAGCAACACTCCCAGTGCAAATGCGCGCAGTTGATATTTCATCGTTGTCCTCCAGAGTCAGTATACCCTATCGGACGCCCCAGCAGGAGCTGCGTTTCCGACGGCGAACTTGGCGGTATGACCCGTGCGCTTTACTACGGCGACAACCTCGAAGTGCTGCGTAAATACATCGGCGACGAGACGGTTGACCTGATTTACCCCGACCCACCGTTCAACAGCAACCGCGACTACAATTGAGCGATATGTTTGGCTTACAAGAGCGTAAGGATTACCAGGTTATCGGCGAACCCACTACCGAAGCTGAAGCGCGCGCCCTCGCCCGACAAGACCGCGACGAGTTCCAGCGCTGGGCGATTGGTCTCACGCGCTCGTCCGTATCAATCAAAAAAGGGCGCGGACGCGGGCATCGACGGTGTGCTGTAT
>JBKBKS010000160.1:0-4346 GCA_046294565.1 Fimbriimonadales bacterium | reverse complement strand
CGGGGGGGCTGTCGTCGGCGAGGACGCCGACGCTACACACGCTGGGTTCTTCGGCGAGACGCCGACGCTACGCGGGGAGCTTGTTGCTCTCCTACGCCGCGCCAAGGAGTGGCAGTTCTCAGACAAGTTCCTCGCGCAAATCACGGGGCTGAGCGAGGCGCAGGTGCGCGCAGGACGCAAAGCGCTGGGGATTACCGCCGTGTTCAAGATGGTCGATACCTGCGCTGGCGAGTTCGAAGCGCGTACCCCCTACTTCTACAGCACCTATCACGGCGTCTCCGACCGCCCCGCGCCCCAGCACCCCCAAAAAGCACTCGTGCTTGGCTCGGGGCCCATCCGAATCGGGCAGGGCATCGAGTTCGACTACTCTGCCGTCCACGCCGTGAAGACCCTCCGCGCGCTGGGCTACTATGCAATGATTCTCAACAACAACCCCGAAACCGTCTCCACCGATTTCGATATCTCCGACGCGCTCTACTTCGACCCGATTACAACCGAGGATGTGCTGAATGTGCTGGACTACGAGGGCGACGCGCCCGTGCTGGTGCAGTTCGGCGGACAGACGGCGATTAACTTGGTCAAATCGTTGCAGGCGTTCGGCGTCTCGATGCTCGGCACGCGGCCGGAGTCGATCGATATCGCGGAAGACCGCCGTCAGTTCGACGCGCTGTTGGAGGCGTTGGGCGTGCCGCGCCCGCCCGGACGCGCTGTGCTAACGCTGGAGGAAGCGTTGGAAACGGCGCATCGGGTCGGCTATCCCGTGCTGGTGCGCCCCTCGTATGTGCTGGGCGGACGCGCGATGGAGATTGTGCGCACTAACGCCGAGCTGGAAACCTACTGGCACTCGGCAGTGCGGGCGTTCCCCGACGCCCCAGTGCTGGTGGACAAATACATCGAGGGCAAAGAGGCGGAGGTGGATCTCATCGGCGACGGCGAGCAGTTCCTCATCCCTGCGATTATGGAGCATATCGAGCGCGCAGGCGTGCATTCGGGCGATAGCATGACGGTCGTGCCGCCGCAAACACTCTCCGAAGCCGAGCAGGCGCAGATTCGAGACCACGCCCTGCGCCTCGCGAAAGCACTGCGCGTGTGCGGACTGGTGAATATGCAGTTCGTGGTGCAGGACGGGCAGGTCTATGTGATTGAAGTGAACCCTCGCGCGAGCCGCACTGTACCGTATCTATCCAAGATTACGAATGTGCCGATGGTGCAGCTGGCGGTGGCGGCGCAGGTGGGGGCATCCTCCTTGCCGACAAGCCAAAGCGTACCGTCGGCGTCCCCGCCGACGAACCCCCCCCCCGTACCGTCGGCGTCCCCGCCGACAACTCAACGAATCGCCGTCAAAGCCCCTGTGTTCTCCAGCCTCAAGCTCAAGCAGGTGGAAGTCGCGCTCGGACCCGAAATGCGCTCCACAGGCGAGGTGATGGGGATCGACAGGACCTACACCGCCGCGCTATACAAAGCGATGGTCGCAGCGGGGATTCAGATACCGCGCACGGGCAATGTGCTGCTTACGCTGGCAGACAAGGACAAAGCTGAAGGCGTTGCGCTCGCGCGGGCGTTCCACGAGAAGGAGTTCCATCTCTATGCGACGGAGGGCACTGCCCGCGCCCTGCAGGAGGCGGGATTGCCCGTGCAGGTCGTGTCCAAAATCGGTCAGGGTAAGCCTGATTTGCTGGACTACATCACGGGCAAGCGCGTGCAGCTGCTGGTGAACACCCCCAGCCCCGAACGGCGCGCGGAACAGCAGGGCTTGCTCATTCGCCGCGCCGCCGTGGAGACAGGCATCCCCTGCCTCACGGCGCTGGATACGGCGTGGGCACTGCTGCACGCGCTGGAAGCAGGCGAGTTCGAAGTCGCGCCGATTGGGTGGGTCGGCGCGACGCCGTAGTCGGGTTCAGTCCATGCTCTGAATCAAGTCGTAGACGCCCTCTTCCACCTGCACCAGCACGCCGTTGCGGTTCGTGTCGGCGTCCAGAAACACATACACAGGCGCTTGCTCTAAGTGCGCCTGCAAGATAGCCTCTTCCACGCTCATCGGCTTCATCGGGATGAGCACCGTGCGTCGCAGGGTCGGCTTGCGTCGTGGGGTCGGCTCGGTCGCTTCGGCAGCCTCGGTGAGCGTCGCCTCGTGAACTTCTTCACGGGGCGTGCGTCCGCGCTTTTGCAACCGCTCTTTATACCGTGCGAGTTGATGCTCCAGTTTCTGCACGACGGCGTCGACGGCGGCGCGGAACTCATGCGCCGTCTCCTCGTGGTGGAACTTCTGCCCATCGGCGTCCACCAGCACGGCGACCCTGTGCTGACCGCGCAGCAGCTCGTAGGTCACATCCAGCGTCCAGATTTTGTGGAAAAATCGCGCTAGCTTGCTCAGTTTGCGGCGCACATACTGCTTCTCCGCCTCATTGAGGTCTTGGTGCGGGCTGCGAAAGGTCACATCGACTATCTCTACCTGTTTGCGTCGGGATTTACTCATCGTCGGTCTCTCCTGTAGCGGGATAGATAGTGGCGACCGCGTAGCAGGCGATGGCGCGTCGTGCGCCGACGGCGTCCATGCCTTCGTTGGTCGTCGCTTTCACGCTCACTTGTTCGGGCATGAGTCCCAGCGTTTGGGCGATACAGTTGCGCATCGCGGGGATATAGGGCGCGAGTTTGGGGGTTTCGGCGATAGTCATCGCGTCGAGGTGCATCGGTCGCCAGCCGTGCTGCTCTAAGAGGGCGCCTACCTGACGCAGCAAATCCAGGCTGGAGGCGTCTTTCCAGCGCGGGTCGGTGTTCGGGAAGTGCATACCGATGTCGCCCAGCGCCGCTGCGCCCAACAGCGCATCACAGATAGCGTGCAACACCACATCGGCGTCCGAATGCCCGTGCAACCCATACGGGTGGTCGATGGCTACGCCTCCCAGCATTAACTTCCGCCCTTCCGTTAGCGTGTGAATATCATACCCGATTCCCGTGCGGGTATGCACGCCCTCGCCTAAGTAAAGGCGTAGCAGGCGTAGGTCGTCAGGTGTGGTGAGCTTGAGGTTGCGCGGGTCGCCCGGCACTAAGTATACAGGGTAGCCAGCGCGTTCGATCAGTTGCGCGTCGTCAGTGGCTTGACTAAACCCTTGCTCGGCGGCGACACGGTGCGCCTCGATGAGCCACTGAGCGCGAAAGATTTGGGGCGTCTGCACGCGGTACAAGCCCTCGCGCGGCGCGGTCTCCTGAACCCGATTGCCGTCAGGCGCACGCTTGAGAGTGTCTGATACGGGCAAGGCAGGAACCGAGCTGCCGTGCTGCCGCGCCGTTTCAACTAATCGATCCATCAGCTCGCGGCTCACCAGCGGGCGCGCGGCGTCGTGAACGGCGACGAACTCCACCCCATCGGGCAAGTGCGCGAGCGCGTTTCGCACGGTCTGCTGCCGTGTCGCGCCGCCGCAAGGCAACACCAGCACAGGCTTGGGCGCGGAGTAGCGACGCAGGTACGCCTCATACGGCTCAGCGTTGTCGGGAGCAACCGCTATTGTCGCGGTGTGAACAGCAGGGTGGCTTACGATGCGCCACAGCGCGTGTCGCCACACGGGCGCGCCGTGAATCATCTGCCAAAGCTTGTCGCCTTTACCGAATCGGACGCCGCTTCCTGCCGCCAGAATAAGGGCGTGAAGAATAGTCGATCCCTCCTTCGGGTTTGCCTGAGGCGAGTTTCGGCTCCGCGAAGAGCATCTTGCCCCGCGCCGATTGCAAGACGCTGGTCACCACTACATCGATGGCTTGATTGATATACTCGCGCCCGTTCTCGACCACGACCATCGTGCCGTCTTCGAGGTAGGCGACGCCTTGATCGGGTTCCTGACCCTCGCGGATGGGAATCACGGTCAGTTCCTCGCCGGGCAACACATGGATGCGCACCGCCTCGGCGAGCTCGTTGATGTTCAACACGCGCACGCCTTGCAACTCCGCCACGCGATTGAGGTTGTAGTCGTTGGTGATGATATCGGCTCGCATCGCTTTGGCAAGGCGCACGAGCCGCGCGTCGACCTCGTCGCCCGTGTGGGGGGCGAGACGGTCGTGAATACGAACCTCTAAGTTCTCGCCCGCGTCCGCTTGCAACTGCTTGAGCACATCGAGTCCGCGCCTGCCGCGTGCGCGGCGCAGCGGGTCTTCGGAATCGGCAATATATTGCAGCTCATCCAGCACGAATCCTGGCACATAGAGTTTGCCTTCCAAAAACCCCGTACGCAGGATATCGCGCACGCGCCCGTCGATGATGACGCTGGTATCCAGCACCTTGACGCCTTTCGAGCGGCGCGCCATCTGCGCCGTCAGGGGCAGGTACTCCTTCATGCTCAGGAAGCTCACGATGC
>JBKBKS010000159.1:0-4384 GCA_046294565.1 Fimbriimonadales bacterium | reverse complement strand
GTGCCGTCGGCGGGGACGCCGACGCTACGGGGGTGTGCCGTCGGCGGGGACGCCGACGCTACAACGCCGCAAAAGGTGTCACGCTTGAACGCAATGCGCGTAGACAGGGTAGGATTCATGGCGCGCAAGAAGAGAACGCGATGGAAGCGACAACAGCAGTGGTTTTAGCAGGCGGCGCGATTGACCCCGAATGGCAAGCCCGCACTGGCGCACGCTCACGCGCGGAGGTGATGGTGGGCAACGCTCCGATGTATCAGCGTGTGCTGCGCGCGTTGCAAGGCGTGGAAGCCATCACGACGACGCTGATTGCGGGCGACTTGCCTGACGGTGTCGGCTACATCGTCGTGTCGCCTGGCGAGAGCTTGCTGGAAAATGTGCGGCTCGGCTTGGAGCGTAGCCCCACCAACTCGGTGCTGTTCGCCACGGTGGATTTACCCTTCCTCACGACAGAGAGCGTGAAGTTCTTCCTAAGCGAGAGTTTGCGCAGCGGCGCGTCGCTCACTTACGCCGTTGTGCCCGCCGATTTGTGTCGCGAGCGGTTCCCACAGCTCAAGCGCACCACTGTTCGTCTGCGCGAGGGCGAGGTCACGGGAGGCAACCTGTTTTGGGCGCAGCGCGCGGTCGCTCTGCAACACCTACCTCGCTTGGAAGCCCTCTATCGCGCCCGCAAGCAACCGCTGCGCCTTGCCAAGCATATCGGCTGGGGACTGCTGATGCGCTTCGTGCTGGCGCAAGCGATTAGCCCGCGCCTGCTGAGCATCGGACAGATCGAAAAGCGCGTGGCGCGTATCTTGCACGCCCCTGTGAAGGCAATCCTCACCCCCTACCCCGAAATCGGCACAGACATCGATCGCTTAGAACACTGGCTGACAGTACGGGATTGCTGATGGGTTTAATGCGTACTATCTAACACTGAGAAAGATACCTCCTTGTTGTCGAACGAATTGCTCGATGAACTCCTGCAGCGAAACATTGAGCAGCTGGCTGGCGCGGCTGCTTGTGATAATCTCGCGTTCATAGGCTTCCAGCACCAGCCTCTGGAATCGCAGAGGTCGCTCCGAAGGCGCTTCCTGACCAGGTTCGCACTTGTGCCAGCCCATTACTCGAAATCGTCGGTTCCACTTGGCGTAGGTTTGGACGTCCAAGTAGCCCAACTCGTAGGCGCGTCGCAGCCATGCCTGCATACTCATACCGTAAAGACGCTTGAGCATGTCCAAACGAGACAGCGATAGTGAGACGCCCTCTAATTCTCGATGCGCCGCCGATTGGGGCACAAGGAACGCCGCTGCGAATCGATGCGACGCCCGTTCCTCATCGAGGCTCCCCTCAGGTCGTAGCACAATTTTGTCAACCAAGCTCCCTACCATACATTACCCCACAAACCTGTGGTATAAGAGATACACCCTACGAAAGGAGGCTTATGGCGATGAAGCGAACACTTGGTTTACTGGGCATAGTCGCGCTGGGCGCGCTGATGAGCGCAACCGCGCAAGTGAACTTTACGCATATCAAGAGCGTCGACCTCTCGACCTATTTCCCCGCGAATGGACAGCAAGGCGACTTGGCGTCCGATGTCGCATTCGATGGCAGCAACCTGTATATTGCGGGGATGTCCACCGCGAACACGACCGCCGCGAGCGTCGGCGTGCTGAAGATTAGCAATGTGCTGTCGCTGGATGCGAACAGCTGGACATACACCCCGCTGATTACCCTCACTCAAGCTGGGCAGAGCCGCGCCAGCTACATTGTGTACCGCGACGGATTCCTCTATCTGGGCACTGGACTGGGCGACGGCAGCAACCAGGCGAGCAACACGGGCATCCGCAAGTTCGACGCCGCCACGGGCACGCAGATGAGTGGCTGGAACACCTCAGGCGTCGTGCTGCCCAGCGACTTGAGCAGCTCCTCCCGCGCCGAGTGTATCGAGATCGACCCTGGCTATCAGGGCAATAACCCGTCCCTTGCAGTACTGGCGCGGGGGCGCGGCATCATCTTCCGACGCGACTTCGGTGTAGGCACTGCGCTCCCCAACATTCTCAGCGTCCCTTCACGTGACTGCCAAGGTGGACAGACAACTACAGGCATGCGCGACATCACCTTCTCGCCTGAAGGCGACGCCTACCTGCGCGCGGACAACAGCATCTTCTATGCCCAGCGCACTGCCGATAACACGGTTGCCGATAACCGCGCCTGCCAAATCTTCAACTTCGGCACGGATAACGTTCTCCAAGTGCTGATTAACATCCACTACCTGCGCGCCAGCAGCGGCGACTATCTGGTCTACAATCGTCGGACGGGCGATCCGAACGATCGTCTCAATAAAGTGTTCGTGGCGTCGGGTTCGGGGGCGAGCTGGAGCAGCTACGCCGAGATTTTGGGCGACGAACCCCTCCCTAACGGCAGCACGCCCAACGCCTACGCCTTCGATATCTTCAACTTCACCAGCGGCTTCGGACCTGACCCGTCACAGGGTGATGTGAATTGGGACGGCGTGGTGGACGACGCGGACCTGTTGGCGATTCTGTTCGAGTTCGGCTCCAGCAACGCGGCGGTAGATGTGAATAGCGACGGCGTGGTGGATGATGCCGACCTGCTGACCGTGCTGTTCAACTTCGGTTCGAACCCGCAGGCGCAGTACCTGTTCATCGTGCATAGCACGATTGGCACAGATCGGCTGGACATCTATCGCGTGGACAGCAACTGACGGCTTATTGCACCTCCCACTCACCTCCCCCCCCTCCTCGCGTTCCCCCAGCGTGAGGAGGGGTTGAACTTCATGGAGCGGGTATACTTGGAGGGATGCTACGGGTCGGTTTGGGGGCATTAATCGGCGCGGCGTTGGGCGCGATTGCCTCGTTTGTGTGGCTCATAACGAGCGGCGGCGCGGGGTTTGGGGCGTCGGTGCTGGGCGTGCTGGCGATGACTGGCGTCGCGACCGTGAGCGGCGCCGTGGGCGGTTATTGGTGGGCGTGCCGCACGCCCAAGATGTTGCCTCATTATCGTGAAGAGCATCGCCGCCTGCGCCAGATGACCCAGCAAATACGCGCGAACCTGCAACGGATGACAGGCGTCAAGGGCGCGTACCCCGAGCTGGACGAAATCCTTGCCAAAGACGCCGACCTGCGCCAGAAAGCGACTCAACTGCGCCTGCAGATCGAGCACCAAGCGAAGCGTGGGCTGTCATGGGTGGACCACCTCAGCGCGGCGATAGACGCCCTGCGCGAGGGCGCTCTAGGCAACCTCCGACGCTCCGAATGGATTTGGCGAGCGTACCGCGCTAAGCTCCAGCGCGAGCTGAACGCGCTGGGACGCCGAATCGACCACAACCGCGACGCGCACCTCGAAAACACGCTCCAGCGCGCCTATCGCCAAAAAGCTCGCGAACTCGCCAGCTTCCACAACTTAGAGCGCACCCTGCAGACGCTGGAGAACGAGAGCGCGACCATCGCCGCCAGCATCGAGAACCTACTGATGGAGACCGTGCGGCTCAGCGCCGCCCCGCGCAACGCCGCCCCACGCGCCGACCAACTGCTGGAACCCCTCCGCCAACAAATCCAAGCCTACGAGCAAGCCATCGACGAAATCTACCGCGCGCCGTCCGAGCCTGAAGAACATATCCATCTCCGTCAAATCTGAAGCATCGGGACAGGAAATCGGGCAAACGCCGCGAACTTACCTCCTATGCTACGCATACGCTTATTCGGCCTGACTCTGGTGATGGGGCTGTTGGCGATAGTCCACGCGCAGAACAAGCCGTTAGACGACTACTTCCAACGCCCCGAACCCGCCTACCGCTGGGAGAAACGCGACGAGAAACGAATCGACGGCGTCGCCATCTACACGCTGTTTATGGTCTCCCAAACCTGGCAGGGCATCGAGTGGGATCACTTCGTGCAGGTATTCTATCCCGACAATCCGCGATTCCCACGCTTTGCAGGGCTGTATAACACAGGCGGACACCCCGACCGCGCGGATGAGGCGATGGGCATCCATCTCGCACGCGACGCCCGCGCGCCGTTCGTGATTCTCTACGGCATCCCCAAACAGCCCCTGTATAATAACCTCTATGAGGACGCGCTGATTGTCTATACTTGGCAGAAGTTCATCGAGACGGGCGACGCCACATGGCCCCTGCATTTCCCGATGGCGAAAGCGGTGCTGAAGTGTATGGACGCCGTGCAGGCGTTCTTGAGAGCCGAGCGCAAGCCTGTGGTGGAGCGATTTCTGGTGACGGGCGCGTCCAAGCGCGGTTGGACAGCGTGGCTGGTGGGCGCAAGCCGCGATCCGCGCGTGGCAGGCATCGCGCCGATGGTCATTGATGTGTTGGATTTGCCCAAACAAGTGCCCCACCACTTGGCGTTTTACAAGGGCCAGCCCAGCGAAC
>JBKBKS010000158.1:0-4392 GCA_046294565.1 Fimbriimonadales bacterium | reverse complement strand
CGTTTCGTAGCGTCAGCGTCTCGCTGACGAAAAAATGCCGACGCTACGGTGGGTGTCGTCGGCGGGGACGCCGACGCTACGCTTGGATGAGTGGGCAGCGGGGACGGCGACGCTGCGAGGCTCCCCAACACGCGTTGCGTGAACTCACTCTCGCCCCGCTTCTACTTCCTGCAGGCGTTTGCCCAGCACGATGCGTGTAATCGCCGCCACTGTGTCGCCCTCGGCAAGGTCGATCAGCTTCACGCCCTGCGCGATGCGCCCCGTGACGCGCAAATCCGCCACGCGCAACCGTATGCCCTTGCCGTTCGCCGTCACTAAAATCACCTTGTCGTCCTTGTCCACCACCTCGGCGGCGACCACGCTGCCCGTCTTGCGCGTGACATTCATCGTGAAGATGCCCTTGCCCCCACGCGACTGCACGCGATACTCCTTGAGCGGCGTGCACTTGCCGAAGCCGTTCTCGGCGACGACCAGCAGCAGCGCGTCGGGTTGCACGCGGCAAGCCGACACCAGCGCATCGTCCTTGCCCAACGTGATTGCCTTCACGCCGCCCGCCGTTCGGCTGCGCACTGGCACATCGGTCTCAGGGAAGCGGATTGCCAACCCCGCTTTCGTGACCAACAGCACATCGTCCTTGCCGGAGGTGTGCAGCACCCAGCCGAGCGCGTCGCCGGGCTCCAAATCGAAGGCGTTCAAGCCGTTGCTGCGCAGGTTGGCGAACTCGCTGAGCGCGGTACGCTTGATTTCGCCCTTGCGCGTAATCATCGTGAGGTAGCCCGACGCGCTGAAGTCGCGCACGGAGACGGTCGCCGTGACCTTCTCGTCGGACTGGATGTTGATGTAGTTGATGACCGCCGTGCCGCGCGCCTGACGCGAGGTTTCGGGGATTTCATATGCCTTGAGGCGGTACACGCGCCCCCGATCAGTGAAGAACAGAATATAGTGATGCGTGCTGACTTGGAACAGGTGTTCCACCTCGTCTTCTTCGCGGGCGGTGGTGGCAATCACGCCCTTGCCGCCGCGCTTTTGGGAGCGGTAGGCGTCCATCGACACGCGCTTGATGTAGCCATCGCGCGTAATCAGCACCAGCGTCTCCTCTTCGGGGATGAGCTCCTCTTCCGAGATGTCTTCGGCTTCGCGGGCGATAATGCGCGTGCGCCGCGCATCGCCGTACTTTTCTTTGAGCGTGCGCAGGTCGTCCTTGATAATCGCCTCCACCTGCTTCGGGTCGGAGAGGATGTGTTCCAGCCTCGTGATTTCGCGTAGCAGTCCGCGATACTCTTCGGCAATCTTCTCTTGCTCCAGCCGCGCGAGTTGGCGCAGTTGCGTGTTGAGGATGGCGTCCGCCTGCAGCACGGTCAGCCCGAAGCGTTGGATCATCGTGCGCCGCGCGACTTCGGCGGTCTCCGACTGACGGATGATGCGGATAATCTCGTCGAGGAAGTTCAGCGCAATCTGCAGTCCTTCCAGAATGTGGGCGCGCGACTTGGCGCGATAGAGTTCGTAGCGCGTGCGCCGCTCGATGACGATGCGCCGATGCTCTATGTAGTGATCCAGCAGGTCGAGCAGGCTCATCACGCGGGGCACATTGTCCACCAGCGCGAGCAGGATGACGCCGAAAGTGGTGCGCAGTTGGGTGTGCTTGAGCAGGCTGTTGAGCATGCGGTTCGGGTTCACATCGCGGCGCAGCTCGATTACGACGCGCATGCCTGTGCGGTCGGAGTAGTCGGCGAGGTCGGTGATGCCGTCCAGCTTGCTTGCTTTGACCAGCGCGGCAATCTGCTCAATCAGGCGTGCCTTGCTCACTTGGTAGGGCAGCTCGGTAATCACAATCGCGCTTTTGCCCCCGTCGAGCGGCTCGATCTGCGTCTTGGCTTGCATCACGATGCTGCCACGCCCTGTTTCGTAGGCTTGGCGAATGCCTTTCGTGCCCAAGATGAGACCGCCTGTGGGGAAGTCGGGACCCGGCAACAGTTTCAGAATGGGTTCGAGGGTACAGTTGGGGTGTTCGAGACGGTAGATGAGCGCGTCCGCCACTTCGCTGAGGTTATGCGGGGGGATGTTGGTCGCCATGCCGACGGCGATGCCGCTGCCCCCGTTGCACAGCAGGTTGGGGAAGCGCGCGGGCAACACGGTCGGCTCCTCGGCGCTCTGCAGGTAGTTGGGCATCCAGTCGACGGTCTCCTTGTCGATGTCGGCGAGCATCTCCATCGCGATAGGGGTGAGGCGTGTCTCAGTGTAACGCATCGCGGCGGGCGGGTCGCCGTCCACGCTGCCGAAGTTGCCTTGCCCGTCTACCAACGGGTAGCGCATGTTGAAATCCTGCGCCATGCGCACCAGCGTGGGGTAGACCACCTCCTGCCCGTGCGGGTGGTAGTTCGCGGTGGTCTCGCCGCACACTTTGGCGGACTTGGTGTGTTGGGAATCGGGGGTCAAGCCAAGCTCGCGCATCACATAGAGAATGCGTCTTTGCACGGGTTTGAGACCGTCGCGCACATCGGGCAGCGCGCGGGCGATAATCACGCTCATCGCGTAATCGAGGTAGGAGCGTTTCATCTCCTCCTCGACGGGGACCTGCAACACCTCGCGACCGATTGGGCTGCTCATACGATAGATAGTATACCTAACAGGGGGCTACCCCTGAGGTACGATAGGCGGTACAATTCAGCGGATATGCCAGAGGTTGTAGACCCTGCGTGGGCGGCTGAGCTGCGCCGTGCGCTGCTGCAGTGGTTCGAGACGCATAAACGACCCACTCCGTGGCGTGAGGCGCCAACGCCCTATCGCGTGTGGGTGTCGGAAGTGATGTTGCAGCAGACACAGACGGCGACGGTCATCCCCTACTTTGAGCGGTTTATAGCGCGTTTCCCGACTGTGCAGGCGTTGGCAGACGCGCCGCTGGAGGAGGTGCTCCGCTATTGGGAGGGTCTGGGCTACTACTCGCGGGCGCGGAACCTGCACAAAGCGGCGCAGTGGCTTGTGCAAAATGGGGGACAGCTGCCCCACACACCCGACCGCCTGAGCGAGTTGCCCGGCGTGGGCGCGTACACGGCGGGCGCGATCGCGAGCATCGCATATAATCAGCCGACGCCTGTGCTGGATGGGAATGTGACGCGCGTGCTGGCGCGCTTGCTGTGGCTCAAGGGCGACCTAAAAGCCCACCGTGCCCAGAAGAGCCTCTGGCAAATCGCCGAGCAGCTGGTGGATGCCGAGCGTCCGGGCGATTTCAATCAAGCCTTGATGGAACTCGGCTCAACCGTGTGTGTGCCTGCGCAGCCGCGCTGTTCGGAATGCCCCGTGAGCCGCCTATGCGAGGCGTATCGGCGCGGTCAGCCGACTGCCGTGCCCGAACCCAGCCGCCGCCCCCCCACACGCGAGGTGGTGGATGTGTCGGCAATTGTTGAACGGGAGGGGCAGTTCCTGCTTGCACAACGCCCCCCAGACGGCTTGTGGGGGGGACTGTGGGAGTTCCCACGCGCCACACGCGATGGACGCGAGAGCCTCGAAACCGTCGCCCTACGCGCCGCCGCGCTCGCTGGCGTGCAGGCGGAACCCCGTACCCTCCTCGCGAATATCAAACACACCGTGACCTACTCTAAGATCCGATTATATGGATATCTATGTCGGTGGGTGTCAGGCGATGGGCAAACGGGCGTCTACCAGGCGGCGGCATGGGCGTCCCCCGACGAGATGACGCGCTACCCGCTCTCCGCCCCCCAACGACGATTAGCAGAGGCTTTGCGTCGTACCCCTTGTCAGGAAGGGCTATTCTGAGGGCAGACGCAGCGGTCTGCCCTCAGGGCTGGACGCCTCTTTTAGCGTACGATAGCGGCTGGCTATACCCACTGCCGAACTGCGTGCTTAGGGGCAGCCAGCGAAGGGGATGTAGTTTTTGCCGTCCAACGCCATGTTCTCATACCACTGTGGGCGGGGGATACCCATCGTGAGTTTGGCGTGTCCGTCGGCGTAAGCCGCCATCTGCCCTTTCGTGCCGCCTGCCCAGCGACAGTCAGGCGCGCCGACATAGCCCGTGGTGGACTTGTCCGTATGGCGACTGTAGTTGCTGTCGGCGTCCCAGAAGAGCCAGATGTTCGCAGGTTGGTCGATCGCCGCTTGTGGGACCGCCGCCAAGTTGCCCCGACAGTTCGCGGGCGTGTTCGGCGGGCAATCGGTGGTGAGACGCGACTTGTAGGCGTAGGATGTGCCCGCGCCGCGATAGCTCGGATCGCCTGTGCTGAAGCCGTCCTGCTCCCACACGCTGGGGCGCGGCTCCGACGGGCAGAACCAGATATTGTCGTTCTTCACATACGGCTGAACAATCGTGCGCAACTGGGGCCACTGACTATTGAACGCACGCGAAATGTTCGTGGCAGCAGGGTAGGTCTCGTCGTA
>JBKBKS010000157.1:0-4409 GCA_046294565.1 Fimbriimonadales bacterium | reverse complement strand
CCGCGCCGCACCCTCTGTCATTCCGAGCCGAAGGCGAGGAATCTCACAGAAAATTCTTAATATTGAGGGACTTAGAAATACACGCCTGCATCCCGACATGCATTGACTGGGACACCGCGTGGCTTGGACAGTTTTGTTCAAGTGTATTTGCACGGACAGGATTGTCCGTGCTACAGCAGCGTGGCTAGGACAGTCGTGTCCAAGCATCAACGACGCCAAGAATGGCGTCGCACCATATCTGCCCGTATGCCGAGCGGAGTGAGGCATCTCATGCGCGGACGCTCCCGATTTTCGAGTACCCTCACTATGCCTTGGCTCGGGTATAATGAGCGTGGAAGACTGCAATCGAGACAGCGTTGGGAAGGCAAATGAACCGATGCAAGTAAGCATCCTGCGCATACTTCTGTATCAGACCGCTCGCGTGTTTGTCAACGGTCTGCGTCGTGCGTTTGGCAACCCCGTGCGCGCACTGCTAACAATAGTAGTAGTGGGATTTATCGTGTGTGCGTGGGGACTGGCGTTGGTGGGGTCTTTGCTGGAGCCGCCCCGCTCAGAGAACTTGCCGAACCTGCTGCAGCCCGAACGGATAGCGGCGCGCTCGCTGGTCATTGTGCTGATTGTTCACTGGTTCTATGTCGTGTTCACAGTGGTTCCTTCAGTATTTCGCCCGCCGCAGATACTGATTCAGGAGAGCGATGTGCACTACCTGTTCACCACGCCGCTGAAGCCCCTCACGCTCTTTCGGGGGATTATCCTGATTCGGGGGTTATTGGGCGCGTTCTTCCTGATGGTGATTCTGGTGTTATACTGGTTGTTGTTTGGCGGCGCGAACTTGCGCTTGCTGATGGCGACTCAGGAGCAGACGGTGAGCGCGTGGGCGATTGGGGTCTATCCCCTGCTGTATCTGTTGGTGTTCACGACGTCGATATTGGGCAGCGTGGCGATTGAAGCGATGGAGTTGGAGGGTCGCGCGCGGCGTCGGGTGTGGGCGTGGATACTGATTGGCTGGGCGGTCGTGAGCGTGCTGTTGGTGGGAGTTCGGTCGTGGCAGTTGTCGGGCTCGTCGCGCTCCCTCACGATGGAGTTGGTCGCGCAGGCGTTGGATTGGACGCCCGCGTATGTGTGGCTGCTGCCCGTGCGCGGCTTGGCGGACGCTGCGCTGGTGCTTTACAGCGGCTTCACGCCTGCGATAGGGTTCAGCGTAGCGTTTTGGCTGCTGAGTGTGTGGTGGGGCAACGCGATGCTGGCGCGTTATCAGGCGCGGCTGTACGAGGTGGGCGCGTCGTTGGCGCGCAAGGGCGCACAGGCGCGGGCTGTGCAGCGCGACCCGTATCGCGTGTTTTTGGAGCGCAAAGCGGCGCGCGCGGCGAGCAAGCCTGTGCGCACGCTCCGCTGGCTGGAACGGTGGACGCCGCGCGGTTCCCTCGCGCTCGTGTGGCGCGACCTGCTCATCACTTGGCGTGCGAGCGGCTGGGGCAACCTCATCCTTATCGGGATACTGGCGATACTGCCCCCTGCACTGATGCTCTTGATTCAAACCATCGCGAACCCCGAACGCGACCTGCGCTTCGCGCTGCGCATGGTGTATGTGCTGGCGCAGTCGCTGGCGGTCTTCTTTATCGCCTTCGGCGCGTACTATGGCATGACCGATATGTTGCGCCGTGTGGAGTGGCAGAAGCCGTTGCCGTTCGCGCCACACACCGTAGTGCTTGTCGAGTCGTTGCCTACCGTCGTCCTATTCGCTGTCTCACAGGTACTTAGCGTACTGTTCGCGAGTCTGTTAGCCTCCTACGATTGGCTGTTCTGGCTGGGCAGCAGCTTGGTGGCAATCTCGTGGGCAATCGTGCTGCAGATGGCGATGATCTGGATTGCGCTGGTGAACCCCGACCCGACCGACTACACGCAGCGGCTGCTGACAGGCGTGCTGATGGTTCCCGCGCTGTTTCTTAGCGGCGCGCCAGGGCTGGGCGTGTGGGTGCTGGGCGTCCTGTTCGAGTGGAACCTATGGCTGGCGGCAGGCTTTGCGTTTGGCGCGAACCTGTTCGTGAGCATGGTTCTGACGGCTATCAACAGCGAGTTATATGAGCGGTTCAGCCCTGTGGATTAGGGCGCAGTTCCGCCTCAAGAGCGTTCAGGCGTGCGCCGTAGTCGGGCGTGTCCAGCCCCTCCAGCCACATAATCAACGCGTCTTCCACATTATCATAATACTTTGCACGCACAGCGACGGGGCGAAAGCCGAACTTTTCGTAGAGTTTTTGCGCGGGCGTATTGCTGATTCGCACTTCGAGGGTCGCCTTCACACATCCGCGCTCGCGCGCGAGGCAGAGCAGCCGATGGAGCAATCGCTTGGCGAGGTTGCGCCCCCGATATTCGGGCAGCACGGCGACATTGGTAATGTGCGCCTCATCAATAATCAGCCACATGCCCGCGTAAGCGACGAGTTTGCCGTTCACGCGCAGGTTCAGGTAGAGCGCGGACGGATTGCGCAGGTCGCTTCGGAACGACTCCTCCGACCAGCCGGGCGCGAACACCGCCCGTTCGATGCGCATCACTTCGGGCAGGTGCGCCTCGGTCATGCGTTCAATCGTCAGCGTCTCGCCCTCGCTACTCACGGATTCCGCACAGTTGCTTGTAGACTCGGATGACTTTGCGCACATAGTTCTGCGTTTCGCGGTAGGGGGGCACGCCGCCGTGCTTGCGCACTGCGCCAGAGCCTGCGTTATACGCCGCCAGCGCGAGGATGACATGCTCCCAGCCGTTCGGGTTGTCTGTTTGCGCCCAATACTTCTCCAAGTGCCCGCGCACCAGCTTGACCGTGCCGTGCAGGTTCTGGATGGGGTCGTAGGGGTCTACCACGCCCAGTCCGCGTGCAGTGCTGGGCATCAGCTGTCCGAGACCTGCCGCGCCCTTACGCGAGGTGGCGTCGGGGTTGAAGCCCGATTCCACCAGCACAATCGCCACGATGAAGCGCGGGTCGACGCCGTAGTGTGCGCTGAAGCGCAGGATAGCCCACGCGATTTGGTTTGCCTGCTCTTGCGAGAGGCGCGGGTTGCGGCTGCGGATGAATTGCGCATATTCGGGCAGATACAGGTGTAGGTTCGCGCGGAAGGTGTGCCAGTCAGGGGCGGGGTTGGGGCGTTGGCGCGTTCGGGGGGTGTGGGCGCGGCTGTTGAGCTGGGGCGTGCGCTTGTTCGCCTGCGCCTTCGCCTGCGCCAGCGCACGCTGGCGCGACTCCCACTGGCTCATCGTGCTGGCGAAGGTCGCGCCCAGCAGGCGGTAGGTGGGGGTGACCAGCTCGCTCTCGCGGCGCACTTCCACCAGCGCACGCACGCGCATCTGCCCGCGCGTAAGCCACAAGTGCGCCTCGTCGATTGCAATCACTACGCTGCGCCCAGGTTCAATCTCCATCAGCACCGAGCATTGCTCGTCCACTGCGACGGCGCCGACCACGACGCCCTCCACTTCCAACACGCGCTTGCCCACCGCCAGTTCCAGCCCTGCAATCGGCGTGACGCCTCTGATTTTATGCGCCGCGCGCAGCTTTAGGTACGGCTCCAACTCCTGCGCATGCGCACCGAACAGCCAAACGCACAGCAGACCCAAGCATAGCCTTCGCGTCATACCTTAATTATTCCATGCAGCCGCCCAGTTTCCTATCGGTGCGCTTTTTCGAACAGCGAGTCAAATTCTGCGCAGGCAGGGTATAATCTGTTGCACAGGAGGCAGATTATCGATGAAGATATTAGTATCGGTGAAGCGTGTACCTGACCCGTACGCCAAGATTACCCCGAACGCGACGGGCGCGGATATCAACCGTGACGGGCTGCAGATGGCGGTCAACCCCTTCGATGAGATTGCGTTGGAGGAGGCGATACGCTTCAAAGAGGCAGGCAAAGCCAGCGAGGTTGTGGCGGTGTCCATCGGCGGGGCGGAGAGCCAAGAGCAGCTGCGCACCGCGCTGGCGATGGGCGCCGACCGCGCGATTTTGGTGCAGACCGACGCGCTCCTCGACGCGCCCAGCGTCGCCAAAATCCTCGCCGCCGTCTACCAGCGCGAGCAACCCCAACTGATGCTGATGGGCAAGCAAGCCATCGACATGGACGAGAACCAAGTCGGGCAGATGCTCGCAGCAATCTTAGACCTGCCGCAGGCGACCTTCGCCTCGAAAATCACCCTCGAGAACGGCAGCGCGATTGTGGAGCGCGAGACCGACAACGGCATCGAGACTCTCAAGACCCCTCTGCCCGCGATTATCACGGCGGATTTGCGCCTGAACGAGCCGCGCTATGTCGCGCTAACGGGCATCGTGCGTGCGCGGAGCAAGCCCCTGGAGACCCTCACCCCTGCCGACTTGGGCGTGCAGGTTCAAACGCGCATGCGCTTAATCCAAGTGGAAGCGCCGCCGGCGC
>JBKBKS010000156.1:0-4416 GCA_046294565.1 Fimbriimonadales bacterium | reverse complement strand
CTGTGGGGCGTGTGCGCCAGCGACGCCGCGCTCGCCCAACGCGCGATGGAGACGCTCTGCCCGCCGCTGAACCTGATGCATCTGGCAATCCACCCGCCCGACGATGCGTGGCGTCGCGTCGCCGAGACCGCGCAGGGCGCACGGATGGCGCTCGCCGCCGCGCTCGCAAACGGCAAGCATACGCCCGCCCACGAACCCGACCCCGACGCGCTCCGCAACGCCATCACCGCCTTGCGCGGGCAGGCGCGCTACTGGACAGTCGCGACCCAGATGCACCAAGCAGCACCCAACCACCGCACTTTTAAACAACTGCGCCAACTTTGCGATATCGCGCGCGCCGTCGACTTCGGCGTCGTGCGCCTGCTGCACGGCGGTCAGAGCCTCTATCATCAGCAAGCCGCCTACTCCATCTTCGACGCCTGCGTGCAAGCCGATGTGCCGTTCGAAGCCGTGCACCTGGAGTGGCGGTGGTACGACGGCTCGCTTTACGACCTGGATCAACTGCTGGAACGCTACGGCGAGTTGGGCAAGCCCCTCCACCTCACTTTGCATTTACCGCCCATGAACGGCTTTGAGGTGTTCACGCGCACGGCGCCGACCGATTGGACGGAAAGCGCGGCGTTGATTGCGCTGAGCAAGCCGTATGTGGCGGCGCTGCGGCTGCCTCTACAAGGCGCAGAGACGACGGCGGGCGCGCTTGACGGCGAACCCAGCGAGTATTGGCAGCGCATCGCGCAGCTCAGCGACTGGAACCGCTCGCTCCAAGATTAGAGGGTCAAGCCCTAAAAACTCATCCGCACGGCGTCGCTCCAGATGACACGGCGGATGGCTTCGCGTGCGGCGTCGGCGACCTCTGCAGGCGATTTGCCCGCTAACTGCGCATCGGCAGGGGTCACGCGCACCACCTCGCGCCCTTTCACCAGCACGGACTGTTTATCCTCGCTCAGCTGCACCTCGAACAGCTGCACGCCGTCGTCCAGCAACCCGTTGAGCATGCTGGCAACCTGCTCGGCGCGCACGCGCGAGCTGCCCAGCTCGGGATGGTCGCTCGGCGTGAAGATATGAATCCGCTCAAAGCGCACCTCGTACAAGCCGTCGGGACGCTCTTTATCGAGCATCAGCGCTTGCACCTGGAGCGCGGGGCTAACCTCGCGACGGCGAATCGGAATGTTATACTCTTGCAGGGCGCGTCGCAGAATCTCGATGCGTTCGCGCGTGATCGGGTGCGTGCGGAAGATGCCCCAGTCGATCTGCGGACGGCGACGCTCCTCCGCTGCCAGTCGCTCCATAAACACCAGCAACCCTGCAGGATTGTAGGGCGAGCGACGCAGGTACTCCAACGCCGTCAGGTCGCAGTCTATCTCCGCCTCCTGACTGAAGCTGCTCACACGCGCGATGCGGTACAGCTGCGCGCCCGTCATCAGCCCCGCGAAGTCTTGCGTGGGCAATCGCCCGAACACCCCCACCAGCAACGCTGGCAACAGCACACTTTGCTGCACACGCGCGTCGTCGCGGATGAGCTTCATCACATGCCGATGCGCCGCATGAACAATCTCGTGCGCCAGTACCCCTGCTAACTCGTCGTCGCTGGACACAAAATCGAGCAACCCCCGATTTACGAAGATAAACCCGCCCGGAACCGAGAAGGCGTTCACATCCTTCTCGTCGATGATGCGGAAGGTGTACTCAAAGGGCGCAGGTCCCGACTCGCCGTAGCGCGCAGTGGTGGGCGTGCGCCGCGCAATCTCCGCAAGCGTCTGACCAACGCGGTTCACCCGCTCCACCAACTCTGGGTCGGTAATAAACTTATAGTTCTTCTCGATTTCAGAAACGACCTTCTTGCCGAACTCGATCTCTTGAAGGTCGCGCGGCGTCTGCTCAGGCGTGGCATCGTCGGCGCGCTCCTGTGCAAGCGACGCCGCCGTCAGCCCCATACAAGCGATCCCAGCGAGCATCCAACGATAGAAACGATGCATCTTCGTTCCCCTATCCAACGCGTTCCCCAATCTATAGACGCTGTGGGGCGCGCTTCGGTTTCCTAATTATAGCACACTTGAAGGGAAAAGCGGCGTTTCGGCGGTATAATACTATCCGTAGCAGGTGATGGTCATGCAAACGCAATCGATGGCGGTAGTGCGAAGCAACGGTCAGACGCAGAGCGAGCGGTCGCTGATTGGGCGCGTGGTGGGCACGGAACGACAGCCCAACACTGCCTATCAGTTCTACTTCTGGGCGACGCCCGACGCTCCCATCGGTATCGGCACGCTGGTCGTGGTGGACACGGGCAAGCGCACAGTGTGGGGTATCGTGACGGAGGGGCAAGGCTACAACGATGTCGCCAGCCCGATGTTCGACTACTTGGGCGCGGACGGGCAGCCCGACGCCGCGCCGCCGACCCACCGCCCCGAAATCCGCGTCTACTCCGCAGCCGTGCTACGCCACGACCCAGAACAGCCCGTGCAACCCGTGCCGATTGCCCCCGTCTACCTCGCCACCGAACAGGATGTGCAAGCCGCCCTGCGAATCGATGAAATCCCCGACCATCGGCGCATCCCCATCGGCGTGTACGAGAGCGGAACAAGCCTCGTGCCCATCTACTTAGACGCCGACTTCCTGCTCGGACCCGAAGCGGGACATCTGAATGTAACGGGCACAAGCGGTTTAGCTGCCAAAACCAGCGCAATCCAGTTCCTGCTCACCGCGATTTTCCAGAAGACCACAAAGACAGTCGCCGTCGTGTGCTTCAATGTGAAAGGCGGCGACCTGCTGTTTCTGGATTTGGACCCCGCCCACACGATTTCGCCCCGCGATTCGGACATCTACCGGGCAGTGGGCGTGCAGCCAGTGCCGTTCCCTCGCGTGGAGTATTACGCCCCGTACAAGCCCGACCGCGTGAACCTTGCCACCCTGCGCACCAACTCCCAACTGCGCCACAATGTGCATCCGATGCTCTGGGGCATGCGCGAGGTGATGCGCTATGTGGAGGTGCTGCTCAACAAGGACGATGTAGACGCCAAAGCGGACGCCTTTTTGCAGTTCCTGCGTCAGCGCGTGATCGAACCCGGCAAGTTCGAGTTTGAACCCGAAGAGGCGGAGATTTTGGCAGGGCGCGGATTGCCCGCCCAGCTGCGCGTGCAGAGTTTTGCTGACTTGGTGCAGTGGTTCGAGGTCGTGCTGAAACTGCTGGAAGCCAAAAACCAGAAGCAGTGGCGCAGCTACGCGGTGGAGACCATTCGCACAATCCAGAACCGCTTGGTGAACCTCACCACGCGCTTTGCGGGCTTGGTCGGCGAGGGCGACACAACGATGGACTTGCCCTGGGGCAACTTCCAAGACCGCACGGTGTATGTGATCGATGTGGCGAACCTCTCGGCGGAGGCGCAGGACCTGATTTTTACGCGCGTGATTGCCGAGCTGCGCGAGCGGATGGAACAGCGCACGCTCGGCGTGGACGCGGTGGTGGTCGTGGTGGACGAGCTGAACCAGTACGCGCCCAACACGCATCGTGAGACCTATGTGATGCGCACGCTACGCGACATCTGTGCGCGCGGACGCTACTTGGGGCTGGTGCTGTTCGGGGCGCAACAGTTCCGCTCGCAGGTCGACCGTCAAGTCGTGGGCAACTGCTCCACCTCGCTCTACGGACGCATCGAGATGGAAGAGATGGCGCAGCCGGGCTACAACATTTTCGGCAACGCTGTCAAAGAGAAACTGGGCGCGCTCTCGCCTGGCGAGATGCTGGTGCGCCACCCCTATTTCAACCAGCCGATCTTCGTGCGCTTCCCGCGTCCCGCACTCATGCGCGGGCAGGACGGGCTACAACAGTATAAGCCCGAACCTGATAAGCCGCTGGAAGACGCCGTATGGGAGAATCTGCGACAATTAGACCCCAACTTGTCGCGCAACGCCGTCGCCGACATCATCGCTCAGACTGCGTACGGCAACGGCGCGCCCGACAAAGAGCGCGTGATTGCGGCGATGCAGAAGGTGCTGACGATGCGCCCCTCTGCCGATGAGGTGTTGGCGACTTTCAAGAGCCAGATGCCCAAGCCGCCTGCCAGTCGGCAAGTGAGCGACGACTCCTTCGCGCCGCCCTCGGATATGCCCATCGGTCCCGATTTGCCGAGCCTGCTCGGCGACGAAGACCCGTTCAACTTCCGCTGACCGTTGCCGTGCGTTGCGTCCTTTTCGCCCTCACCCCCAGTCCCTCTCCTGCGTCGCGGGGAGGGCTGGGGAAAGGCTGACCACCGCCCCAACGCATAGTTACAGTCCCTGTCGTCCCCTGACAGGGGTACAAATTTTGCGTTCACGCCCCTAAATGCGCCGCCCTTCGTAGCGTCGGCGTCCCCGCCGACGAACCCCAAGCTCGTAGCGTCGGCGTCCCCGCCGACGAACCCCCAAGCTCGTAGCGTCGGC
>JBKBKS010000155.1:0-4513 GCA_046294565.1 Fimbriimonadales bacterium | reverse complement strand
AATCGCCACGCGCCGATACCGACCCGACAGCGCATACGCCAGCAGCCCCAGCCCCGCGCCGACGCGCTGCGCCACACCCAGCGGCAGCACGCGGAACAGACCCCACGCCCAGCGCAATCCGAGGCTACCGAGCCGACCTTCCAACCGCTTGCGCCACGCCGACTTACGCGCCATACCTTGAGAATACCCCAACATAGGACTAAAGTCCCTTCCTTCTCCACGCGCGAAGTGCCATACTTTAGGCGATGGACGCGGTGGTGATAGCGGGCGGGCGCGTGCCGCCTGCCCTTTCGCAGTTAGCGGGGCACTCGGTGAAGGGGTTGTTCCAGTTCGGCGAGGCGACGCAAATCATGCGTGTGCTGCACGCCTTAGAACAGAGCGGCGTGGAGCGTATCGCTGTTGTCGGCTCGGAACTGCTTTTACATGCGCTGCCGCCCCTGAGCGCGGAGCTGCGATTCGCTGTGGAAGGCGACGACCCCATCGAGAACCTGTGGCGCGGGGTGGAGCGATTGAACCTCGCGTCTGGGCAGCAGTTTCTGCACTGTGCGGTGGACTTGCCTATGCTCACGGGCGAGTCGCTGTGCGCGTTGATGGCGTCCGCGTCGCCCGAGGCGGACGCAGTGGTCGGCTGGACGCCTGAGCGAGTGTTTATGCAGGCGTTCCCGAACGCGCCCTACCAAGCGTTGCAGTTTGTCGAGGGGCGTTTCATCAGCGCGTCTGTGAGCATCCTGCGGGTGGGTTTCTTGGAGGCGCACACGCCGCTACTTCGGCGGCTCGCGCGCGCGCGCAAATCCGCCCTAAAGGTCGCGCTCACACTCGTCGGCGCATTCCATCACCATCTTATCACGACTGGGTTGCCCCTCACCGCGCGATTTCTGACGGGGCGGCTCGCGTTGGGGCAGATAGAAAGGCTCGCCCAACGGCTGCTGAACGCCCGACTGCAGTGCGTGCTGGACGCGCCGCCTGAGCTGGCATACGATGTGGACGACGCCGCCGATTATCAGTACGCGCTGATGTACCTACGCGCCCATGCCTCCCCAACGCCCCCTACGACTCCTGAAACGCCTTGCTCAGCGAGAGCTTCCAAATCCCATAGGTAGCGACGAGCGTAATGAGAAACAGCAGCCACGCCATCGCGCTCGCATGCCCGAACCGAAAGAACTCAAAAGCGTTCTGAAACAGATACAGCGCGTAGAACATCGTGCTGTTCTCGGGACCGCCGCGCGTGGCGACATAGGTCTGTGTGAAATATTGGAACGCGCCAATCACCCCGACAATCAACATATACTGGATGACAGGCGCGATGGACGGCAAGGTCACATGGCGTATCAGTTGCCAGCTGCGTGCGCCATCCAAGCGCGCCGCCTCATACAGGTGTGTCGGCACGCCCTGCAACGCCGCCAAGTAAATCACCATCACTCCCCCAATCGTCCATAGATCCATCAGAATAAAGCCCCACTTGGCAGTGGCGGGGTCGGTGAACCAGTTAATCGCAGGCAGCCCTACCTGACTCAGCCCCGTGTTCAGCGGCGCGGCTAAGCCGTTCTGCGGGTTCAGCAGCCACATCCATAGGAACGCTGTCGCCACCGCAGGCACAACCGACGGCAGGTAAAACAGCGCACGGTACATCGCCTGACCCCGCACCGAAAGGTTCAGCAGCAACGCCAGCCCCACCCCCACCACGATGCTGAGCGGCACGCCTATCAGAATAAATAATGTGTTGCCCACCGATTTCCAAAAATAGTCGCGGTCAGCAAGCAGGCTCTGATAATTCTCTAACCCCACCCAGCGCGGCGAACCCAGCACATTATAATCTGTGAAGCTGAAATAGAGCGTGGCGAGGATGGGGTACAGCGTGAACAGCATGAACCCTGTCAACCACGGCAGGATGAACAGATGCCCATAAAGCATGCGCTGTCGCTCGCGACTCACATATCGAGGGTTCGACGCGCCGTGCAGGAGACCTGCCTGTTCTCATCCTCCCGTCGGGGTATAATCGCCTGCATATGACCACGCTTTTGCACGAAACAATCGCCGAGTTAGACCAGCGTTATGTATTGCCTGTGTATCGGCGTCAGCCCGTGTTGTTTGTGCGCGGCGCGGGTGCACGGCTCTACGACGAGCAGGGCAACGCCTATCTCGACTTTCTGGCGGGCATCGCCGTCTGCAATGTGGGGCACTGCCATCCATATCTGGTGCAGCGTCTCTGCGAGCAGGCGCGGACGCTGATGCACACAAGCAACTTCTTCCTGACCGAGCCGCAGGCGCGTCTCGCACAGCGATTGTGCGAACTATCGGGCATGGAGAAGGCGTTCTTCTGCAACAGCGGCGCAGAGGCGTGCGAGATGGGCGTCAAAATCGCACGCAAGTTCGCCAACGCCGTCAAAAAGACGCCTGACTACGAGATTCTGACGCTGGAGGGCAGCTTTCACGGGCGCACGATGGGCGCGCTCTCCGCGACGATGCAGGCGAAGTATCAAGACCCCTTCAAGCCCCTGTTGCCCGGCTTCCGCGCCCTGCCGCGCAACGACCTCTGTGCGCTACGCAACGCCTTCAGCAACCGCACGGCGGCAATCCTGCTGGAGCCAATCCAAGGCGAGGGCGGCGTCTACCCGATTAGCGAAGAGTACCTCCAGGAGGCGCGTCGGCTGTGCGACCACTACCACGCGCTGCTGATTGTGGACGAAGTGCAGGCAGGGTTCGGGCGCACGGGCAGGTGGTTCGCCTATCAGCACGCGGGCATACTCCCCGATGTTGTGGCGACGGCAAAAGGGCTGGGCGGCGGGTTCCCCATCGGCGCGTGCCTATTGCGAGGCATCGCGACGGAAGTGCTCCAGGCAGGCGAACACGGCACAACCTACGGCGGCAACCCCCTCGCCTGCACCGCAGCACTCACCGTAATCGACATCATCGAGCAGGAGCACCTGCTGGAGAACGCGGCGCGGGTGGGCGCTTACCTCCAGCAACGCCTGCGCCAACTCCAAGCCGACGGCGCGCCCATCCGCGAAGTGCGCGGGCGCGGACTGATGGTCGGCGTCGAACTCACACAGCCAATCGCGCGCACCGTGTTCCAGAAAGCACTGGAGCGACGACTCATCCTGAACGCGGTTGGCGAGACTATCCTGCGCATCGTGCCGCCGCTCATCATCACGGAAAACGATGTGGACGAGGCGATAGAGATCCTCGAAACCGTGATGGGGGAATGCTGAGGAGGTGTATATGCATCTCGACGCGAACCTGATTATCTGTGGCGACAATCGGGAGGTGCTGCCCCAACTGCCGACGGGCGCGTTCCGACTGATTTACATCGACCCGCCGTTCAACACGGGCAAGGTGCAGCAGCGCGTGCGTCTCCGAGCGCGGGCGGACGCCAGCGGCATGCGCATCGGCTTTGGCAATCGCCGATACGCCGTGCAAACCTACGAATCGCCTGCCTACCACGACGATTACGAGGACTACTTGGAGTTCCTGCGCCCGCGCCTACGGGAAGCCCGACGCCTGCTGACGCCCGACGGCTCGCTGTTCGTGCATCTGGACTATCGCGAGGTGCACTATGTGAAGGTGATGCTGGATGAGATTCTCGGGCGCGCGTGCTTTATGAACGAGATTATCTGGGCATACGACTACGGCGGGCGCAGCAAGCGGCGCTGGGCTACTAAGCACGACACCATCCTCTGGTATGTGAGCGACCCAGAGAACTATGTGTTCCACTACGAGGCGATAGACCGCATTCCGTACATGGCGCCGTCGCTGGTGGGGGCGGAGAAGGCGCAGCGCGGCAAGACGCCGACCGATGTCTGGTGGCTGACGATTGTGCCCACCAACAGCCAGGAGAAGACAGGCTACCCGACGCAGAAGCCACTGAAGCTTTTGGAGCGGATTGTGCGCGTGCATAGCGACCCCGGCGACTGGGTGTTGGACTTTTTCGCGGGCAGCGGCACGACAGGCGAGGCGGCGGCGCGCTGGGGCAGGCAGTTCGTGCTGATTGACAATAACCCCGAAGCGGTGGCGATTATGGCGCGTCGACTGCGGTTTGCCTCAGTAAAAAATCTTGGGCGTTGAAATGTGTCAGTATCATTAGAGGCTATCTAAGAATTTCAGGCTGTTATTTTTGTCCCCCCTCCTGTAGGTTCTGACAAGGATACATCTCTTGAGTTCACACAGCGCGTGCCGACGTACAACACGATTCGTGGCGTCGTATCGTCGGCGTCATCGCCGACGCCCTATGCACGGACAGGACTGTCCAAGCCACCAGTGGCACGGACACTCCTGTCCGTGCGCTTCTACTCGGCGCGATGCCTTTCTTGGCGTCGTGAGTACTGGGACGCAAATGCGACACCACGAATGGCGTTGCACCGTGAGGCGCGACCTCCAAAATTTGTAGCCTTGACAGGAACCTAAAGAGGGAAGGTGAACACATGACCCTCACGGTCTTGAGGCGGTCGGGTCATCGCGGGCAGGTCAGGGGGGATGTAAAACAAGTTCGCTTTCCTATACAGCCTCTCAAATAGTA
>JBKBKS010000154.1:0-4580 GCA_046294565.1 Fimbriimonadales bacterium | reverse complement strand
AAAAGGGCAGGAACGCGATTGCGATGGCGGCGCGCGCGATTGCTCAGATGGAGTGGGGACGCCTCGACGCCGACACGACAGCCAATGTCGGCGTAATCGAGGGCGGGCAGGCAATGAATGTCGTGCCCGACCGCGTGAAACTCATCGGCGAGTTCCGCAGTTTCAACCCAGAGCGCGTGAACGCACTGCGCGAACGGTGGCGAGCCCTCTGCGAGCAAGCCGCGCGCGAAGGCGAGGGCGCAGTGGAGGTGAAGTTCACCCAGACCTTCGAAGCGGTTCGGCTGGAACCCGACGCGCCGATTGTGCAAGCCGCCATCATAGGGCTGAAGACCATCGGCGTCGAGGCGAAACTGGAGCGTACAGGCGGCGGCTCCGATGCCAACGCCTTCGCACTCAAGGGCATCCACTGCCTCGTGTTCCCCACAGGCGCAGACCGTATCCACACCCCTCAAGAACGGCTAATTCTAAACAACTTCTACCTGTGCGGCGAGGGCGTGCTACAGACCGTACTCCACTGGGGCAAAATGCACGCTGCGCAGTAGCCACAACGTAACACGGACACTCCTGTCCGTGCGTGGGATGCTTGGACAGGAATGTCCAAGCCACGAGTGCGCAGGCGCGACGACAGGAATGTCGTCGCACCGCGATACGCTATACTACGCTAAGCGTTGCGCCCCTACAGCGTCCACTGGTTCACATTCAGTGTGCCAGACTGCACATTCCCCGAGAAGCTGTAGTGAGTAGCGTTAACGCCTGCGCCGCTGCTGAAGCTGAAGCTCACAGTGTCGTTGACCTCGAAGTTGTCGGTGAAGGTGACGATGAAATCGCCCACCGTGAGGTTGCCGTTGAATCGTTCAGGGTTGAATCCCCAACGCCCCAGCTGACCCTTGCCTTCCACTCTAACCACTCGCGACTCGCTGTCCTCATCAACCGTTATGGCGCTGATGGAGCGGATACGCATGCCCTGTGTGCGTCCGTTCGATGTCCACGCGAAGCTGCCCAGTCCGTAGTAGCGGTAGTTGGTGCCCTGTTGGCGTCGCATCGCGTTAAGCTGAAAGTCGAATCGTGTGTTTGAGCTGTCGAGCGCGTAGCCGCGCGTCTGAACGCGCGTTACTACAACGGTTGCAAAAGCGATAGCCGTTAGTGTCAGCGCCGCCACGGCGCCCAGTGCCTTCAGTCGCATAGTGAGCCTCCCATCTATGGATTTGAGGATGTGAACTCCCCAGTGGAGTGTTCCATGCCAGCGCCGTGGCGTATTCGCGAAAAATGACAGGTTTCGTGCGAACCTACTCGAATAGGCTTTGCACAGGCAGCTCAATCGCTGGTTCGTGGGTGTGATTCTGTCAAGCGCGGTTAGCCATCGTTGAGTGCCTCCGGAGGCTATGGATATGCTGCGTCAGGGTTTTGGCAATCCGAGCGCGCTCATCCAGTCGAGCAGTTTCTGGCGGCGTGTGTTGTCGTCTTGAGGGAGTTGGAGGGGGCGTCCGCGCGTATCGACCACCACGCCCACCACGCCGCCTTCTAAGGTCGCCTCGATGGGTTTGCCCTTACCTGCGCCGACATCGAAGCCGCGCGACGGGCGCAGCGTCGCCTGCAGGGTCTCGCCCACGCCCAGCGGCAGTACGCGCAACTCGCCGTATCGGAAAGTCTCGCTCTTGCCGTTGAATTCAATTGTCAGACACGGTTCGCCTTCCTTGCCCTGACCGACGGGCGCGATGCACGAGCCGAGCCGAACCAGGCAGTCGCGGTCGAACACCTGCGCCGCTGCTTCAGGGTGAACGGTCGAAAGCACGCCGAGTTGAGGCATCATGAAGATGGAGTCGACGGCGAGCATCGTGACCCCTTCGGGCTGATAGGCGTCCATCATCATCAGGGCGGACTGGGCGCGTTTGGGCGCGTGGCTCAGCACGCCGCCGCTGCCGATAATCATATCGAGCGCCATCATTTGCACGAGCGTCTTGCCCGTCTCGGTCTGCTCCAACGCCTCGCCGATGGTGCGCTGCTGCTGCACGCCTTTCAACCCGCGCGCGAGCTGCTTGTGATGGATGAACGCCAATCGCAACGCCTCGCGCGAGACCGCTTGCTCCAGCAGCAGGTCTTCGTAAGTTTGTGGAATGGTGGTCGGGCGAATCATCTTGTTGCGCAGGCGGTTGCGCACTTCGTACTCCTCGATTTGGAACGGCAGCCAGCGGCGGATGTTCTGGATGCCTGCCTCCAGCATCACATTACAGATGGAATAGCTCATGCCCAAGTTCGCGCTCACTGTGCGGGTGTAGTTGCCGCTGAACACCGAGAACACATCGGTCGTCGCGCCGCCGATGTCTACGCCCAAGATGTTGATGCCGCGCTGCTCGGCGATGGTCACCATAATCTTGCCGACAGCGTTCGGCGTGGACATAATATCGGCGGATGTCCAAGTCATGAGTTTCGAGTAGCCGGGGGCTTGCTGCATCACATGCTCTAAGAACAGTTCGTGGATGGCTTCGCGTGCAGGCGCGAGGTTCTCGCGGTCGAGGTCGGGGCGCAGGTTCTCGACAATACGCAGGTCGAACCGTTCGCTGAGCAGGTGCTGGATTTCTTCGCGGGCGTCCTTGTTGCCTGCGAAGATGACGGGCAGGTTCATCGTGCCGAATCGCGGGCGCGGGTCGGCGGCAATCAGCAGCTCGCCGAGCTCCACCAAGTGGGTAATCGTGCCGCCGTCCGTGCCGCCCGACAGCAGCACGATGTCGGGGCGCAGCTCGCGCAGGCGTTGGATTTTCTGATAGTCTTTGCGTCCATCGTCAATGGCAATCACATCCATGATAATCGCGCCTGCGCCGAGCGCGGCGCGCTGCGCGCTCTCGGCGGACATCTGGCGCACCACGCCCATCACCATCATCTGCAGCCCGCCGCCTGCGCTGGAGGTGGACAGATACAAGTCCACCCCGTGAGTGTCGTCCACTTGAGGCGTGAGGATTTTACCGTCGCGGATGAACTTCCGCCCCGTGAGGTCTTCCAACTCGCGTGTGGCGTTCAGCACGCCGATGGTCACATCGTCGAAGGGGGCTTCGACGGTGGTGGGCGCCTCGCCGCGATTAATGAGCCGATACTCCGCGCCGCGCTTCTCAATCAAAATCGCTTTCGTGGTTGTGCTGCCGCAATCGGTTGCTAAAATCGAGCGCACTTCCGCCATAGGCTCTCTCTCCTGCCCAGCGCTGGGGCGTTAGGTAGTATACCCTAAATGCGCAGGTATAATTGGGGTAGTAGGATGCCTATTCTATGAACCCGACGAGTAGCCCTACGCGACGCTATGCGCCCAGCCTCCAAGTGGAACAGCTCATCAGCAAGCTGGCGCAAGACGAGGCAGGCAAGCGTCAGCACTACCGACCCATCTACTCGTTGCATAAATGGTGGGCGCGACGCCCCGGAGCGCTGTTTCGCGCGATGATCCTGTTAGCGACACACCCCGAACTGCGTGAGACCCTTCTGCAAACCGACGCTCAGGTCAATCTAAAACCCAAAGCGCCCTACTTTTGCGATTACAACTTGGATGACTACATCATCCTTGATCCCTTTATGGGCGGCGGAACCACTCTGGTTGAGGCGAATCGGATGGGGGCGCGAACGGTGGGCTGCGCTCTGCCAGCTGCTCAAGTCGTGATTGGACGCCCTCGCAGGAGTGGTTCCTCAGTACGCTACAGCGATTCGAACGGCTGTCCTCCGCTTTGCGCTCGGAGGCGACGGGTCAGGCGTGCCAGTTGGCGCTGTTCGAGAGCCACGAGTCGTTCGCGTGTCGCCCCGATAGCGGTCGCTGAGGTATCCTGTATCTGATGCGTGGAACAGCGTCGGGCGAGGCACAGGCGGAGGCGCGGCTGCGACAGGACTATGCGCACTGTCAGGCGGTGCAGCGGACGCACGGCGTGAGCTACTACTTCGCGACGCGCTTCTTCCCCCCTGAAACGCGCCGCGCCGTGTACGCGCTCTACGGCTTCGTGCGCTACCCCGACCAGTGGGTCGATTGCCCCGAAGACTCAGACGTTCTGACGGCTGAGGCGATTCAGCCGATTCGCGCACGGATAGACGCGTATGAGCGTGACCTTATCCGCGCCGTGTGCGGCGAGTGGGTGGAGCAGCCGCCCTTGCGCGCGTTCGCCGATGTCGTGCGCCGCTACAAGATACCGCTGCGCTATCCGCTGGAGTTTCTGGACGCGATGCGAATGGATCTTACGCGCACGCGCTATGCAAGTTTTGAGGAGCTGCAGACCTACACTTGGGGCAGCGCGTCGGTGGTGGGCGTGATGATGTGCTATATTCTGGGCGCGACCGACGCCGAGACGCTACGCTACGCCGCAACGATGGGGCTGGCGATGCAGATGACGAACTTCCTGCGCGATGTCGGCGAGGATTGGCAGCGCGGGCGCGTGTACCTGCCCCAAAACGAACTGCGCGCGTACGGCGTGCGCGAAACGCAGATTGCGCAGGGCGTGGTGGACGAGCGGTGGCGAGCGTTCATGCAGTTCCAAATCGAGCGGTGTCGAAGCCTCTATGCGCAGGCGGAGCAGGGAATCGCAAGATTGCCGCGCGAGGCGCAGTACCCCGTG
>JBKBKS010000153.1:0-4615 GCA_046294565.1 Fimbriimonadales bacterium | reverse complement strand
CAGACACTGACCAACACGGCAAGCAGCGACAGCCCGGCGTTGTATTTCGAGCCAGCGGCGCAACCCGCCCAGAACGCGCCCCATAACAGCGTGCGCCACGGTCGCCCCGAACGCCCCAGCGCCACCGATTGGTGCAACGCCAGCGCGACGAAGAGCGCGGTGGGCACATCGACGGTTTGGAATCGGCTATGCACGACCAGCGCAGGGGCAAATGCCATGCACAGCGTCGCGACGACGCCCGCGCCGCGCCCCGCAACCATCGCCGCTGTGCGCCCCACCACCACCGATGCGCACGCGCCCATCAGCGCGACCATCACACGCGCCCAAAAGTGGAGGTCTGCCCGCAACGCCGCTATCTGCGCTGGAGTCGCGTTCTCAGGCAAGCCGCCTATCACGCCCACCGCGCTCAGCCAGTGCAGCCATACGCTCCACAGGTACATCGGCAGCGTGCCGTAGTTGTAAAAACCTGGCAGGAACTCGCCGCGATAGGGGTTGATTGTGAAGTAGCGTGCCAGCAGGATGAGCCATTCGTCGGGGTGATAGGAGAAGTGGCGTTCGGCGTTCGGCAGTCCCCAACGAATGCCGATTAGCCGCACGCCCAACGCCAACGCGCCCAGCGCGAGCCAACCCCAGCCCGTTCGTAGCGAGTGCAAGTCGGCGTTAGTATACCTTCACAGTACCGTCTTGAACTCGCTGTTGTCGGCGGCGCGCCCGACGCCGTAGTAGTAGAAGCCTAACTTGCGCATGCGCTGCGGGTCATACAGGTTCCGCCCGTCGAACAGGTTCGGTTGACGCATCGCGTTGCGGATGCGCTCGAAGTTGAGTTGGCGGAACTCGTTCCACTCGGTGACCAGCACGAGCGCGTCGGCGTCTTCAGCGACTTCGTAGGCGTTGCGGCAGTAGACCACCTCTGGGTAGAGGGGCTGCACGCGCGTCATCGCCACTGGGTCGTAGGCTTTCACGGTTGCGCCTGCCTGCAGTAGGAGTTTGATAATCTCCAAGGCGCGCGCTTCGCGGATGTCGTCCGTGTTGGGTTTGAACGCCAGCCCCAGCAAACCGACGGTGCGCCCTTCCAGCCCCCCGAGCCGCTCGCGGACGCGCTCGACCATCTGCACGGGACGCGCGTTGTTAATCGCCAGAATCTGCTGATAGAGCGTCGGGTCTAACTGGTAGCGTTGCACGGTGTGCATAAACGCTTGCACATCTTTGGGGAAACACGAGCCGCCGAAGCCCAGCCCTGCCTGCAGGAACGCATGCCCAATCCGCTGGTCGTAGCCCATCGCTTTGGCGACCTGCACCACATCTGCGCCTGTGCGCTCGCACAGGTCGGCAATCGCGTTGATATACGAAATCTTGAGCGCGAGGAAGGTGTTCGAGGCGTACTTGATGATTTCGGCGGTGGCGAGGTTCGTGATGAGCATTGGGCGTTCCAGCGGGGCGTAGAGCTCCACAATCTTCATCGCGGCGCGCACGTTATCCGCGCCAATCACGATGCGGTCGGGGTTCAGCGTGTCGTGGATGGCGGAGCCTTCGCGCAGGAACTCTGGGTTGGAGACCACATCGAACTCGTGCGGCGCCGCGCGATGCTGTTCGATAATCCGTCGCACGCGGTCGCCCGTGCCCACGGGCACAGTGGACTTGTTGACGATAATCTTGTAGCCGTTGAGCGCGCGCCCGATGGTCGCGGCGACCTCGTCCACATACCGTAGGTCCGGCTCGCCCGTGGCAGTGGGCGGCGTGCCGACACAGATGAAGATGACCTCCGCCTCGCGCGTTGCCCCCTCCAAGTCGGTGGTGGCGCAAATGCGCTCCTCCTCCAAGTTGCGCTGGAGCATCTCGTCCAAGCCCGGCTCGTAAATCGGCGACTGCCCCTTATTGATGGCGTCCACCTTGGCGGGGTCGATGTCCACGCACAGCACCTCGTTGCCCAAATCGGCGAACACCACGCCCGTCACCAAGCCCACATAGCCCGTTCCTGCAACCGCTATCTTCATGCGCTCGCTCCCTCGATAATTATGGCTTATCGCTCGGTTGTATTGTACCGCAGGGCGTGCGTATCGGGTATAATCGGGGTGGAGGCGATAATGCATGAGTGTTCAAACCGCACCGCAACTCGGCTGGCGAGAGAAGCTCAAGGGAGACAACTACTTCCTGCACAAGCTGCACTCCCTCACGGGCATCTTTCCGGTCGGCTACTATCTCGTACAGCACCTGTTTCTGAACTCGATGGCGGCGATTGACCCCAAGTATTTCAACGCGGTGGTCTACTTTTTCAATGTCATCTTGCCGAAACCGGTGCTGTGGGCGATGGAGCTGTTCCTGATAGTGTTGCCCTTGCTGTTTCACTCGCTCTATGGGTTCGTGATTACCTATCACGGCAAGTCGAACATCTTCAAGTACAAGTTCCGCGAGAATCTCGGCTACACGCTGCAGCGTGTGTCGGGCGTGGTGATTTTCTTCTTCCTGCTGTTCCATGTCTACTCGACGACGGTGAGCCACAAGTTGTACGGGAAGGACATCTCCTACAGCGGGATGCAGGCGCACTTCTCGGAGCCGTGGGTCGTTGCGCTCTATGTGCTGGGTATCACGGCGAGTTCGTACCATCTGTTCAACGGCGTATGGAACTTCGCGATACGCTGGGGCATCGCGATTAGCGACCGCGCGCAGCGCAATCTGTATCGGTTCTGTATGATTGGGTTCGTAGTCCTGACCGCGCTGGGGATTACGGCGTTGGCGGGCTTCTTTATGCACGAGGCGCCGCCGAACCCCTTAGCGCACTCGTAGGAGGCACACATATGGCTAAGAAGCAAGTCGCTGTAGTCGGAGGCGGATTAGGCGGTCTGATGACCGTGATGAAGCTCGCGGAAGCGGGCGTGCAAGTGGATTTGTTCTCGTTAGTGCCTGTGAAGCGTTCCCACTCGGTGTGCGCGCAGGGCGGGATTAACGGCGCGGTGAACACCAAGGGCGAGGGCGACTCGCCGTGGATTCACTTCGACGACACCATCTATGGGGGCGACTTTCTGGCGAACCAGCCGCCCGTGCTGCGCATGGCAGAGCGCGCCCCTGCCATCATCTACCTGCTTGATCGGATGGGCGTGCCGTTCAACCGCACGCCTGAAGGCTTAATCGATTTCCGACGCTTCGGCGGCACGCGCCACCACCGCACCGCGTTCTCCGGCTCAACCACAGGGCAACAACTGCTCTACGCCCTCGACGAGCAGGTGCGCCGCTGGGAAGTGGAAGGGCGCGTCACTAAATACGAAGGCTGGGAGCTGCTGGGGCTAATCCTCGATGAGGACGGCATCTGTCGCGGGCTGGTGGCGCAAGACCTGCGCTCGATGGAGATACGCGCCTTCCGCGAGGAAGCCGTCGTCATCGCCACTGGCGGACCCGGCATGATTTACAAGAACACCACCAACTCCATCATCAACACGGGGTCAGCGGCAAGCATCTGCTACCAGCAGGGCGCATACTACGCTAACGGCGAGTTCATTCAAATCCATCCCACGGCTATTCCCGGTGAAGACAAGTGCCGCCTGATTTCGGAAGCGGTGCGCGGCGAGGGCGGGCGCGTGTGGGTTCCCAAAGACCCCCACGACAAACGCCATCCACGCGACATCCCCGAAAGCGACCGCTGGTACTTCCTGGAAGAAAAATATCCCGCCTACGGCAACCTCGTACCGCGCGACATCGCGACCCGCGAAATCTACGATGTGTGCGTGAACCAGCGTCGCGGCATCCAAGGCAAAAACCAAGTCTATCTCGACATCACCCACCTCCCGCGCCAGCAAATCGAGAAGAAACTGCTCGGCATCCTGGAGGTGTACCTCAAGTTCGTGGGCGACGACCCGCGCGAAGTCCCCATGCGCATCTACCCCGCTCAACACTACTCGATGGGCGGACTGTGGGTGGACTACGCGGTGAACAGTGACGGCGTGATGGAACCCGTCCACCCGCGCAACCAGATGACCAACATCCCCGGACTCTACGCCGTGGGCGAAGTGGACTACCAATATCACGGCGCGAACCGACTCGGCGCGAACTCGCTGCTGAGCTGCATCTTCGCAGGCGAAGTCGCAGGGCCCGCCATCGTGGAGTACCTCAAGAATCTGGACGGCTCCGCGTTCGACCTGCCCAGCAGCCTGTACGAGCGCGAACAGCACAAACATCAGGAGCATTTCGAGGCGATTAGCAAGCGCACGGGCAACGAGAACCCCTACCGCCTCGCCGACGAGATGCGCGTGCTGATGGACGAGAATGTGACGGTCGTGCGTGAGAACCCGCGCTTGGCGCGCACCGTCGAACAGCTCAAGGAGTTGCGCGAGCGGGTCAAACAGGTCAACATCGCCGACCACGCTGGCTGGGCAAACCAGGTAATTCCGTTCACGCGCACGCTGGAGCATCAACTGGAGCTCGCTATCTGCATTACGGCGTGTGCGCTCGATCGCAACGAGAGCCGTGGGGCGCACTACAAACCAGAGTTCCCCCAGCGCGACGACGAGAACTATCTCAAGACCACCATGGCGCGCTGGACGCCCGACGGTCCTGACATTCACTACGAGCCAGTGGATGTGAGCCTCATCAAGCCGCGTGCACGCCGCTACGACGCGCCCAA
>JBKBKS010000152.1:0-4616 GCA_046294565.1 Fimbriimonadales bacterium | reverse complement strand
CATCCAGTTCGGACGCGCGCTGACCGAGCTCTACGAAGCCACACGCGCACCCGACTGGCGCTGGTTCGAGAACTACCTGACCTACGAGAACCCCCGATTACCCCAAGCGCTGCTGCTGTGTGGCGTGCGCACCCGTACCCCACAGTGGGTCAAGAATGCCCGCGAAGCGTTCGAGTTCTTGGCGCAAGCGACCTTCACGGAAACAGGCTACTTCAACGCCATCGGCACTGAGGGCTGGTATGTACGCGGCAGAACCCGCGCCGTATTCGACCAGCAGCCCGTGTGCGCAGGCGCAACGGTAGAGGCGTTCCTCGACGCTTGGCAAGCCCTCGACCGATACAAACCCTTCCTGCAGTACGCCGCGCGCGCCTTGATGTGGTATCACGGCGATAACATCCACCAGATCGCCCTGTACGACTCCGAAACGGGCGTGGTCTACGACGGGCTGAACGCGCTGGGGGTGAACCTCAATCGCGGCGCCGAATCAATCCTCAGCTATTTGCTGGCGCGAATCAAGTGGGAGCTGTATACGCGCTGAGGTCGCTTAGGGTACAATTAGGTTATGCGTATCGCTCTTTCACTGGCTGGTCTGGGGATGCTTGCCCTGGTGGTGTTCGCGTTCTACGGGGCGCCGCCAGCGCAAGACTTCCGAGACCCAGGTTCTGCGCGGATTATCTTTTTCCATGTGCCCGCTGCGATTGTCTGCACGCTCTGCTTTTTGATGGGCGGCTTTTTCGGCTGGCGATACTTGCGTAGACGCGACCCGTTCGACGACGCGCGCGCCGCCGCCGCGAACGAGGTGGGCGCGCTGCTGGGCGTGGTCGCGCTGCTGACAGGCATGGTGTTCGCCGCGATGCAGTGGGGCAAGCCGTGGCACTGGGACCCGCGCCAGACGAGCTTTCTACTACAGTTGATGATTTACGCCGCCTATTTCGCCTTGCGCAGCTCGGTGGAGGACGACCGTCGCCGCGCCGCCGTCAGCTCGGGCTACACTGTGTTCGCCGCGCTGACCGTGCCGCTGCTGGTGTTTCTTTTGCCACGCCTGCCCGCCTTCAAAGAGGTCTCGCTCCACCCCAGCAATGTGATGGCGAGCAAGCAGGGGCTGGACGGGCTGTACCGCGTGGGCGTCTACTTAGGCTTCGCAACCTACGGGCTGCTGGCGTTCGGACTGTATCGCATGCGCCTAACCCTCGCGCAACTGGAGGCAAAACTGCATGACATGGCAAACCGCTCTGAGTCTCAGCATCCTCATCGTGTGGGCTGGAATCTGCGCGTATCTGCTGTGGCTCCAAACGCGGATCGCGAAACTCCAGAAACGCCTGCAGGAGTTTGAACCGCCTGAGCAAAATTAGGCGGCATGCCGCGCTATGAGGGCATGACCGCGCTCGCCATGCTGGGGCTTGCGATGATTGTCATCGGCGGGCTGGTCGCGGCGACCTGCACGCTGGGCGGCATCGCTAACTTCGCGCGCTGGGGCGACTCATCGCTGATGTTCGTCGCAACGCTGGGCTACATGACGCTCTTCGCAGGCATGCTGATTATCGGCGGAGTCTCTATCTACGGGCTGTGGAAACACTGCAAACGCTTCGAGGCCCCCCAACGCACGATCGAAAACGCCTATATCGTCGCTTGCAGCGCTGTAGACAAGCAAACCGGCGAGACCGTGTATTATTGGCATAACTACCCCGACGCGCTTTCCTACTATGTGCGCCTGCGCGAGCCGAACGGCAAGCAAAACGAATACGAAACCGCACGCGAGGTGTTCGAGACAATCGCCGAAGGCTTGCGCGGCGAGGCGGTCTGTCAGGGACAGTGGCTGTGCAGTTTCCGTATCTATCGAGGCACGGGAACTCCTGACAGCAAAGACTCGTAATCATGCGCGGTATGTCAATACAACTCTACCATATGACCCATATCGGGAATTTGGAGTCGATTATCAAAGCGAGCCGTCTCTACAGCGACGCTGCTGCGCAGGCTTACAAACCGCGCAGTATCGCGTACATCAATCTCAAGCAAAAGCGCAAATTCACGCATGTTCCCATACCGCCGAACGGTTTCATCGCGGACTATGTGCCGTTCTACTTCGCGCCGCGTTCGCCGATGCTCTATGCTATTCACACAGGTTATGTTCACAGTGGGCTGTCGCAGACTGAGATTATCTACTTAGTGACCTCTATTGAGGCGATTGTACAAGCCGAGAAAGTTTTCGTGTTCACGGACCGCCATCCGCTGAGGCACTGCCGCTTCTCCAACAACCTGAGCGATTTGAACCAGTTTGTGGATTGGCAAGTGATGCGCTCTGAGCGCTGGCATGATACTCCCCAATATCCCAACCGTAAGAGCCGTCGTCAAGCGGAGTTTTTGGTTCATCAGGCGGTGGAGTGGTCGCTCATCGAGCAGATTGGCGTGTACGATCAGGGGTTGCTGCAGCGGGTGCAACAGATTCTACAAAGCGCGTCGCACCAACCGCTTGTGTCGGTACGACGCGACTGGTACTATTAATCGAGGTATGATTCTGGCATGGAGGTAGGGCAAGTGATACGGCGCAAGCAGGGCGACTTGTTCCAGTCCGACGCGGAAGCGTGGGTGAACACGGTCAATACGCAGGGCGTGATGGGCAAGGGGTTAGCCTACGAGTTCAAGAAACGCTTTCCCCAAAACCATCGGTTCTACGAGGAGGCGTGCAAGAGCGGGCAGATGCGTATCGGCAAGGTGCTGGTGTTCCCCACGGGGCAGCTGACCCCACAATACATCTTCAACTTCCCGACCAAACAGCACTGGCGAGGCAAGTCCAAACTGGAGTATATCCGCGATGGACTGCAGGATTTGGCGCAGGTAGTTCGGCAGTACGGCGTGCGCTCCATCGCGGTCCCGCCGCTGGGGTGTGGTCAAGGCGGTTTGCGCTGGGACGAGGTGCGCGCGCTCATTGAGGAGACTTTCGCGCAACTGCCCGATGTGGAGGTACAGCTCTACGAGCCGTCTGCGCCGACACTGGAGCCTATCTATGCGGGGCTACTACGCTTAGTGGACGCCTACAGTGAAATCAGCCCCGCGCTGACCGAGCAGGAGCTGAAGCTGCTCTCGGAGCTATGGCTAATACAAGCGGGCGACAGCGTCCCCAACGACGCGCGTGGGCGTCCCCTAACGCCCAACAAGCTCACGCAAGACCTGATCCGCGCCCCGATGCTACGAAAAGACTTCTTCGATAGGACCCCCGTGTACGGCATCAACGCTGCCGACCTGCGCGACGCCGTGGAGCGCACCCTCCAGACGCAGGACGAGTGGAGCCAGCGCGTTGAGCGCACGCTCGCCCTGCTCGACGGATGCGATAGCCTCGCCGCGCTGCAAGCAACCGTCAACGCGCTCAAAATCTATAGCGACCCTGTCCAACGGGAATACTTTCCTGCCGTGTGGAGGCATGTTCGGGAACGGTTGAAGTCCAACGACGGGTAAAATAGCTCTGATGGACAAAATCCCGCGCATTGTGGTCGCCAAGGTGGGCTTAGATGGGCACGATCGGGGCGCCAAAGTGGTCGCCCGCGCCCTGCGTGACGCTGGCTTCGAGGTCATCTACACAGGTCTGCGCCGCACCCCCGACGAGGTCGCCCAAATCGCCATCCAAGAGGACGCCGACATCGTGGCGATTAGCATCCTCTCAGGCGCACATATGACGCTCGTGCCCAAAGTGATGGACGCCCTCAGACAGCGCAACGCCGACGATATCTTGGTGATAGCGGGCGGCACCATCCCCGACGACGACGCCGAAAAGCTCAAGCAGATGGGCGTCAAAGGCGTCTACCCCCCTGGGACGCTGATTGAGGACTTCATGGCGGACATCCGGCGCATGTTGGCAGAACGCGACGCGGCGTCTCAGGCGTCCTGACCCAACCAGAATCGGTATAATCCAGCCATGCGCCGTATGTTGAACGCGCCGAAAGTGCGCCGTCGCCCGCACCTGCCGCTCAAGCGGTGGATTACCCGCGCGGAGTTCGAGACGCTCCTCGCCTCAGGCGTGTTCGCCCCCGAAGAACGCCTCGAACTCCTCGCAGGCGAACTCGTCAGGAGAGAACCCGTGGGTCCCCAACACGCTGTAGCCGTGCGATTAGTGCAGATTGCTTTGGAGCGCGCCCTGCCTGAAGGCTACGATGTGCGCCCCCAGCTCCCCCTTGCGTTAGGCGAGTACGATATGCCGTTCCCCGACATCGCCGTCGTGGTAGGTAGCCCGCGCGACTACCTCAACGACCACCCCACCACCGCCCTGCTCGTGGTGGAAGTCGCCGAAGCCTCCCTGCGCACCGACCGTGAAATCAAGGGGAGCCTCTACGCCCACGCAGGCGTCCCCGAATACTGGATTGTGAACCTCAAGGAGCAGGTGGTGGAGGTGTATCGGGAGCCGGGGGCGGACGACAGGGCGATTTACGGGGCGGCGTATCGGCACAGGCAGGTGGCGGCGGTGGGGGAGACGATACATCTTCTGTGCTGTGCAGAGGCGTCGGTTGCGGTAGAGCGTTTGCTGCCGTGAGCGCTCTTGGGCTTCTCTTCACAGCGAGCCACGAGAATATACTCCACAGGATAGGCAATCGCGTCTGCTTCAGCGGTCTTTGCGAACTTACCTG
>JBKBKS010000151.1:0-4660 GCA_046294565.1 Fimbriimonadales bacterium | reverse complement strand
GGTGCGCCGCCATTCGTGGCGTTGTAGCGTCGGCGTCCCCGCTGATTCACACATGGAGGCAGGCGTATGTGTCTGACAGCGTAGGGGAGCCTTGAGGATTGGGCACAACCGACATCACAAATGGCGTTGCACCTGCGTTGCTCGTCGGCGAGGACGCAACTATGTGGCTTGGACAATCCTGTCCAAGCGTACCCTGTGCACGGACAGGATTGTCCGTGCCACGGTGGTTTAGCGCAAGCGTGCCTTGGGCACGGACAGGATTGTCCGTGTCACGGTGGTTTAGCGCAAGCATAGTTCCTCGGCGGGGATTGGGCTGAAGCAGTCTAAAACTTAAAGTTCTCGGGGGCAAGGCTTGGGAAAGCGTACTCGGTGAAAACACGGCGCGAACGCACGCCTTGCGAGTCGGCGTACTCGATGCGCCATGGCATCAGGTCGCGTGCATCGATAGTGAACTCCACGTGCTGCACAGGGTCGTTTGCAGGCGCGAAACGCAGCGTGAACACATCGCGTTGCCGATGCTGAGCGCGTCGCACGGCGTTCGCCTTCGCCCCGCGAAACAGCCGTTGTAAATCCTTGAGGATGTAGCCCAAGTCGGTCTCGAAGAAACGCTGGATTTCGGGATCGTTGGGTTCATACTCGCGCCGAATAACCCCCTTGCGCGCATGCACCTTCTTGTCCACATCGGGATTATAGATGACCACGGCGCCGTTGCTGAACAGGTCGCGCTGGAGGATTGTCATCTTGCGATAGTGGGGCTGTAAGAACTCCAGTTGGTAGATTTGCTTGTCGCCGAGCTTGCCCGTCTTGTCGTCGCGCTCTTGGAACTCCCAAGTGTAGCGATAGGCGCGGGTGCGGGCGACCCTCTGCGCAAACTGTTGCATCAGTTGCTGGGGAGTGGGCATGGCTACACCTCTGGCGCGATGAACTGCTCTAAGTAGCGTTTGCCGATGAGGAAACCCTCCTCGCGTCCGACGGCGGCGTCCTCGTGTTCAATCGACAGCACGCCGTTGTAGCCGACTCGGCGCAGCGCGCCGATATATTCGCCCCAGCGCACGCTGCCCAGTCCGGGAATCACATACCGCCACCAGCCGCTGCCCTGATTGCCCACATATTCCAACCGCGCCCGCATCACTTCGGTATCCTTCGCGTGCGTGTGGAAAATGCGCGAGCCGAACAGGAACACCGCATTAATGTAGTCTATCTGCTGCCATAGCAGGTGCGAGGGGTCAAAGTTCAGCCCGAAGTTGGGGTGAGGCACGACCTCGAACAGCCGCTGCCAGTGGTCTAACGCTTGGATGTTGGTGGCGAACCAGTTCTCCAACGCGATGCTAATCCCCTTCTCGCCCGCATATTCGCAGAGCGGGGAGAACACCGCTGCGCAGTCTTCCTCGATGGTCTGCATCTTGCTTTTGCCTGGCACAGGATGCCCTGCGAGGGTGCAGACGACCTCCACGCCGAGCGCGTGGGCGATATCGATGGCTTGACGCACGCCGTCGTTGTTGCGCTGCCGTTCGGCAGGGTCGGGATGCGTGTTGTTGGTGTAGAACGCAACTGCCGACAGCCCCACGCCTGTCCGCTCCATCAAGTGCTTGAGCGTGTCCAAATCTGGGTTCTCCAAGTTCAGGTGCGGATGTCCGTAGCCGCACGCAAGCTCCAGCGTTTTGAAGCCGTGCGTGCGTGCAAACTCAAAAACTCGTTCCAACGGCTCGCCGCCAAACGGCGCGGTCAGTATTCCGACATGCATAGTGAGGTATCTGTTCGGCAAGCGGCGACGGAGTCCTGCAGGTATAATCCCTGCGTTATGCACCAAGGATACTATCGCTTTCCAACGATTTACGGCGAGACGGTGGCGTTCGTATGTGAGGACGATTTGTGGACGGTTTCGGCGTCGGGCGGCGTCGCGCGGCGGCTGACCACCAGCCTGAGCGCGGTGGCGACGCCCCACTACTCGCCCGATGGGCGGTGGATTGCGTTTGTCGCGCGCGATGAGGGACATCCAGAGGTGTATGTGATGCCTGCCGAGGGGGGCGAACCGCGCCGCCTCACCTATCAAGGCGCGGCGCGCGTTGAGGTGGTCGGCTGGACGCCCGACGGCAACGCAGTGATTTACAACAGCTCGGCAGGACGCCCCCCGCGCGAGGTGGTCTTGTGGCGCGTCAGCGTGGAAGGCGGATCGCCCACCCCGTATCCCTACGGCGTGGCGAACCATATCAGCTTCGGAGCGAACGGCGGCGTGATTTTGGGTAGACACACAGGCGACCCTGCACGCTGGAAACGGTATCGCGGCGGCACAGCAGGCGTGTTCTGGATCGACCGCGACGGCGACGGCAACTTCACCCGATTCCAGCCGACCGACGGCGACCTAACCGCCCCGATGTGGATAGGCGAGCGCATCTACTTCGCCTCCGACCACGAGGGCGTCGCGAACCTCTACTCCTGCCTGCCCGACGGCGGCGACCTCCAACGCCATACCCGCCACGAAGCCTACTATGTGCGCTACCCGACCACCGACGGTAAGCGAATCGTGTATCACGCAGGCGCAGAGCTGTATGTGCTGGATGTGGCGACAGGCGAGAACCGCCTTATCCCGATAGACCTGCGCAGCCCGCGCACGCAGACGCAACGCAAGTTCGTGGAGACCGAGAAGTACCTGCAAGAGTATACGCTGCACCCTGAAGGACACTCGCTGCTACTGACCGTGCGCGGCAAGCCGTTCACGATGGGCAACTGGGAAGGCGCAGTCCTGCAGCACGGCGAAGCGCAAGGCGTGCGCTACCGACTCAGCCGCTTCCTCCACGACGGCATACGCCTCATCACCGTCTCCGACGCCAGCGGCGAGCCGCGACTGGAACTGCATACCCCAGACGGCGTAACGCCCTACACCGAGTTCGACATCGGGCATCCCTATCGGCTGGAGGTGTGCCCCACCGCCAATCGCGTCGCACTGAGCAACCATCGGTTCGAACTGCATCTTTTCGATATCGAGGCGCGCACGCTGAAGCTGGTGGAGCAGAGCGCATACGGCATGATCGAGGGCTTTGCATGGTCGCCCTGCGGACGCTGGCTGGCGTATAGCTTCGCCCCCAACGAGCGCACGCACATCCTCAAAATATACGACACGGAAACGGGCAACATCCACGCGATTACCCCACCAGAGTTCCGCGATGTGCTGCCCGCGTGGGACCCCGACGGCGAGATGCTCTATTTCCTCTCCTATCGCGACTACGACCCCGTGCCCGACAACTTGCAGTTCGAGTTGGCGTTCCCGATGGGGATGCGCGTGATGGCGGTGGTGCTGCGCAAGGATACCCCAAACCCACTATTGCCCGCGCCTAAGCCGTTCGATGCGCCGAAACCGCCCGCTGACGCCCCCCAATCGTCAGAACCCAACGCCGTCAAGCCGGTAAGCATCGATTTCGACGCGATACACCTGCGCGTAATCACAATCCCACTCCCCGCAGGCGTTTATGGGCAGGTCGCAGGGCTAAGTAAACGGCGCGTGATTGCCACGCAGTTCCCCGTCGAGGGCACACTGGGCAGCAACTGGTTCAGCGCCGAAACTGAGGGGAAAGGCGCTCTTTTAATGTATGATTTCAATACGGGCAAAACCGAGACGCTCACGACCCAAGTGAACGAGTTCACGCTCGCGCGCGACTTCAAGACACTGGCGTACCGTTCGGGTAAGCGACTGCGCGTAATCCCGGCAGGTCAGAAACCCGACGAGAAGCACGAGCAAGCCCCGCCCTCGCGCGAGAGCGGCTGGATTGACCTAACCCGCGTGCGCTGCGCCGTCGTGCCCACACGCGAATGGCAACAGATGTATCGGGAGGCATGGCGACTGCAGCGCGAGTTCTTCTGGAGCGCAGATATGTCGGGCGTCGACTGGCAAAAAGTGTACGACCGCTACTATCCGCTGCTGGAGCGCGTCGCCACGCGCGGCGAGTTCTCCGACTTGATGTGGGAGATGCAGGGCGAGCTGGGCACTTCCCACTGCTACGAGTTCGGCGGCGACTACCGTCAGCCGCCCCAATACAGCGTCGGCTTTCTCGGCGCGGAGTTCGAGTGGGACGAAGAGGCGCAGGGCTACCGAATCACGCGGATTCTCTTGGGCGACCCGTGGCTGGAAGACAGCGACTCCCCCCTCAACGAACCGGGCGTGAACGCGCAGGCGGGCGAGATTCTCGTGGCAATCAACGGGCGACGGCTGACGCGGGAGTTCACCCCCAGCGAAGCGCTCCTGCACCTCGCGGGCGCGCCTGTAGAGCTCACCCTGCGCACCCCTCAAGGCGAAACGCGCGTCGTGACCACCAAGACGCTCACGGATGAGTCCAAGCTCCGCTACCGCGACTGGGTGCGACGCAACCGCGCCTATGTGCATGCCCAAACGAACGGGCAGGTGGGCTACCTGCATATCCCCGACATGGGCAGCTGGGGCTTCTCGGAGTTCCATCGCGGCTTCCTGACGGAGATTGTACGCCCCGCGCTGATTGTCGATGTGCGGGGGAACGGCGGCGGCTATGTGTCGCAACTGCTGCTGGAGAAACTCGCGCGCAAGCGTGTGGGCTACGATGTGCCCCGCTGGGGCAAGCCGATGCCCTACCCCAACGACTCAGTGCTGGGACCCATCGTAGCAATCACCGACGAACGCGCAGGCTCCGAC
>JBKBKS010000150.1:0-4675 GCA_046294565.1 Fimbriimonadales bacterium | reverse complement strand
CGCCCGACAGCATCAGCGCTTGCCAAGGAACAGGGGGCAGTACTTGGTTGCCGTTGTTGTCGACGATGAAGACGGCGGCGTTTGTGAAGATAGGCGTTGAGGGCTGTCCCCAAAACGGCCCGAACGAACCTGTTGCGCGTCCGTTGACGGCGTTGTAGAAGGTGTATCGCGTGTAGCGCGCGCCGACAGCGGGATGTTGCGGCGCCCAAAGCTCCTCGCCCGTGGGCATTGCAGGCTCTTCTAAACTGCCGCCTTGGCTGAACCAGCGCACGGCGGGGGTGTTGGGACCCACGACATCATCAGCAAAGTGGCTACGACGCAAATCGCGCCCCCAAGTGGGCCACGGCGCGTCCGTCAGCAGTGGCTCGGTAATCGGGGGCTGTGCGGTCGCTATCAGCACGCTCGCAAGAGCTGCCAGCCCAATCGTCCATCGTTTCATTCTCATCTACGATCCTCCACTCGTCATAATTTTGGCATGGGGCGCGCGATTCCTGCGACTTTCAGCAGGAGTTCCCCTGCTCTACCCCGAATTTCGACGATGATGAGCAGACTTCGTATCGGTTTTGTGGGGAGCGGCTTTGTGGCGCGGTTTCACGCGCAGGCGTTCGCTTCCGTTCGGAACGCCGAAATCACGGCGGTGCTCACGCGCAACGCCCAAAGCGGCGCGGAACTCGCGGCGTTCTGCCAAGCAATGGGCGTGGGCGACCCCGCCGTGTATACCGATGTTCGCGACTTCACCCGCGACCCGAATGTAGACGCCATCTGGTTCCTTGCCCCCAACTATGTGCGCGTGGAGCTGATCGAGGCAATCGCCGACGCGGTGAAGTCGGGACATGCCCAGCTCAAGGGTCTCGCGGTTGAGAAGCCGCTGGCTCGGAACTTGCAGGAGGCGCGGCAGATTCTCCGCGCGGTCTCGGAAGCGGGTATCCCCCACGGCTATCTGGAGAACCAGCTCTTCGCCCCTGCCCTTGTGCGCGGCAAGGAGTTGCTGTGGCGTCGGGGCGCGGCGGTCGCAGGCGAGCCGTATCTGGCGCGCTGCGCCGAAGAGCATAGCGGTCCCCACCGCGCGTGGTTCTGGCGCGGCGACCTGCAGGGCGGCGGCGTACTGAACGACATGATGTGCCACAGCGTCGCTGCTGGCTGGTACGCGCTCACCCCGCCTGAAACGCCCCTCTCTGCCCTGCTCCCCTGCTCCGTCTCCGCGCAGATTGCCTGCCTCAAGTGGGCGCGACCCGAATACGCCCACAAACTGCGCGAAACCTACGCCCACGAGATGGAGGTGGACTACACCAACACCCCCGCCGAAGACTACGCCGCCGCACGCATCGAGTTCAAAACCCCCACGGGCAACAAGGCGATAGTGGAAGCCACCACCTCGTGGTGTTTCGTGGGACCCGGACTGCGCCTGACCTTCGAGGTGCTTGGTCCAGAATACATGCTCGCTATCAACACGCTACGCGGCGAGGGTGAAATCTTCTTCAGTCGCGCGGTTCAAGGTGAAGCGAGCGAGGATTTGGTGGAGAAACAGAACGCCGAGCAGGGGCTAATGCCCTACCTTGCCGACGAAGCGCACGCCTACGGCTACATCGCCGAGAACCGCTACTTCACGGAGTGTTTCCTGAGGGGCGAGGCGCCTTTCTGCGACCTTGAGTACGGCGCACGGATTACCGAGCTGCTGATGGCGGCGTATCTGAGCGCGGAGCGCGGCGCGACCGTCTCCCTCCCCTGCCCTGAGTTAGAGACCTTCACACCTGCCGTCGCGCGCGGCGCATGGCGCGGCTGAAGGGGTATACTCTTCTACGAGAGGTGAGCGATGAAGAAACAAGCCATCCTGTCCCACGATGCACCCGCGCCGATCGGTCCCTACTCACAGGCGACGCGCGTCGGCAACTGGATATTCATCTCCGGGCAGATTCCGATAGACCCCGCCACAGGCGAGATGGTTTCGGGCGGCGTGGCGGCGCAAACCAAGCAGGTGCTACAGAACTTGCAAGCCGTGCTGACCGCCGTCGGCTTGAACTTGGACAGCATCGTGAAGACCACTATCTACATGACAGACCTGACGATGTTTGCCGAGATGAACGAGGTGTACGCGCACTACTTCCATCCCCCCTACCCTGCCCGCGCGACGGTTCAAGTGAGCGCGCTGCCCAAAGGCGCACAGGTCGAGATTGAAGCCATCGCCTACGCAGGAGGCTAACATGCAGAAGATGCTCATCGGGGGGCATTTGATTGGCGCGGATGAGTGGCTGCCCGTGCTGAACCCCTACACGGGCGAGCCGGTGGACTATGTGGCGCGTGGGGGCGCCATGCATGTGGATCAAGCCGTCGCGCTGGCGCGTCACGGCGCGGAGAAGATGCGCGAGACCTCGCTGGCGCATCGCGCTGCTATCCTCAAAGGCGTCGCGGAGCTCATCCGCCAGGAGCGACACTCGCTGGCGACCTTGCTCACGCAGGAGACGGGCAAGCTGATTGGCGAGTCGCGTATCGAGGTAGAACGCGCGGCGACGGTGTTCGAGTTGGCGGCGGAGGCGTGCCATCACCCACGCGCGACGCAGTTCCCCCCTGAATCGTTTATGGACGGCGCGTCGCGGTTCGGCTTCTGGGCGCGCGAGCCGAGAGGGGTAGTCGCCTCGATACTGGCGTTCAATCTGCCGTTGGCGCATGCCGCGCAGAAAGCCGCGCCCGCCATCGCCGCAGGCAACGCCGTCATCCTCAAGCCGTCCACCGAAGCCCCGCTCACCGTGCTGCGACTGGGACTGCTACTCTACCGCGCAGGCATGCCCCCCGAAGCGCTGAGCATCCTCACTGGCAAAGGTGAGGAGGTCGGACACGCGCTCGCCGCGCACCCGCTCGTGCAAACGCTCACCTTCACCGGCAGCCGCGAGGTCGGACTCAAACTCCCCGTGCAGGCAGCCGCCAAACAGATTGAGACCGAGCTGGATACTGTGGGCGCACTTATCGCCACAGAAACGGCAGACCCAGAACAGGTCGCCCAAGTCGCTGCGCAGAGCGGCTTTATGATGGCAGGTCAGTCGCCCACTGCCATCCAATTCATCTGGGCGCATAGGCGCGTGTTCCCGCCGACTCTGCACGCCCTGCGCCAGCGACTGGAGACGCTCCGCTGCGGCGACCCGATGCACGAGACCACCTCCCTGCCCCCGCTAATCCACCCGCGAGCCATCGAGCGCGTCGACCGATTGGTGCGGCAGGCGATGGCGCTCGGCGCGTCTGCCCCGCTCGGCGCACAGGCGCAACCGCCCTTCTACCTGCCGACGATTCTCACCGATGTCCCCGACGCCGCCGCGCTGAACGCCGAAGCCGTCTTCGGACCTGTGGTGCTGCTCCACGCTTATGACGATACCCACTCTCTGTTGCAGCGCATCAACGGCGCGACGATCGACTTGCGCTTGGCAATCTTCACACGCGATATTGCCGAGGCGTTCGAGATTGCCCGACGCGCCCGCGCCCTCAGCGTGCATGTGAACGACTCCCCTGCCCTGCCGATTGACCCTACCGTGCGCGGCGATATGCAGGAGTATCACATGTGCTTTGAAGATATGTTGCAACGTATCGAGCGGTTGAGCCAGCCGAAGTATGTGGGTTTCGGCGCGATGAGCCTCTCCTGATGGACGCAATCCTGCAGTACGACCGCGAGCTGTTCTACGCGCTCAATCACGGGATGCGTCATCCCCTGCTCAACCCTGTGATGTGGTTCATCACGAGTTTGGGGCTGGGCTGGGTGCAGGTGTTGCTGGTGCTGACGGCGACGCTGGGGCAACAGTTGCGGCGTCGGTCGGGGTTTTCCGCGTGGCGATATACTTTTCTACCTGCGCTGCTGGCGTTTGTGGGCAGCGGCGTCAGTGCGCAGGTTCTCAAGCGCGCCCTGCCCCGCCTCCGCCCGTCGAACCTGCCAGAGGTAATCGTCGCCCCCGACGAGCGCATCTTCCACCATTCGTTTCCATCGGGACACACGGCGACGGCGTTCGCGTTGGCGTTTTGGGTTTTTATGTTAACTCGTCGCACGCGCTACCGCTGGTGGGGCTATGCGGCGTTGCTGTTGGCGGTTCTGGTGGGGCTGTCGCGCATCTATCGGGGCGTGCATTACCCCTCGGATGTGCTGGCAGGCGCGCTGATTGGGGTTATATGGGGCGCGATTGCGTATCTCATTCTGAACGCGCCGCGCGCGCCTGCGCCACCCGTTCCCGAATCGCCTCAGGACAGCGCGTCGGTCGCCCCTCGCGATTAATCCACACATGGCGCGTCCAGCCCTCCGCGAGGAGCTGGCGTGTGTCGGCGTTCAGAATCTCATACTCGAAGCGCATGCTGCTGCCTTTCAGTTCGGTCATGCGCACGCGCGTTATGATGCGGTCGCCATAGCGTGCTGGCGCGCGGTAGCGACAGTACGCCTCTACCACCGCCGCGGGCGTGCCTGCCTGCTCCAACGCCACATAGTCGATCTCGTAAGCGCGACAGAAGGTTCCGCGCGCCGCCTCGAACCACACCAGGTAGTTCGCGTAATACACCACGCCCATCGCGTCGGTCTCGGCGTAGCGCACCTCGAACGGCGCAGTCTCAATCCACGGGGTTAGCCCTTCCGATGCCATCAGGAGAAACTATACCCTACCCTCGCCCACCTGACGATATGAGACTTGACGCCTGCATTTTCAAAATC
>JBKBKS010000149.1:0-4738 GCA_046294565.1 Fimbriimonadales bacterium | reverse complement strand
CCGCAGTGGCAACGCGCGCCCAGGTGGACGGCGACCTTGTCTACACCTCTGCTACAAGCGTAATCCAAACCTCCGCTACTGTGGTCATCAACGGTGTGAGCTTCACAACCCAAGCAGGCACGACCACGCTCCAGAGCTTCGTCGACCAGATTAACTCGCAAAGTAGCGTCACAGGCGTCGCCGCTGAAATTGTTACCTCTGGTACAAATCTCAATGTGCGATTGCGCGCCCTTGAATACGGCTCGAACTTCTCCGTCACTGTGAATGACCAGCAGCAAATCCTCCTTGCTACAGTAACCTCAGCGAGCGCAACAGGAACGAATGCCACTGCGACCGTATCCGTCACAAACATCGACGGCGGCGTCGTCACCGTGCTGTTCACAGGCGGTAGAGCATCGGGCGACTCGGGACTGAAACTCACCGACGCCAAAGGGAATGTAATCCTACTCACCGAGTATGGGAATCACACGACGAACGGCGACGGCGCCGTGGGGCGCACTTCGGCGGGTCAGCTCGAGTTCCAGGTCGGCGCGAACGCGGGTCAATTGGCGCGCTTCTCCATCAACAACATGCGCGCCGACAAAATCGGCACGGGCGCCGTTTCGGGTAAGAGCCTCAAGGATGTCGATGTCACCAAAACAGGCGGCGCGCAGGAAGCGCTCAAAATCATCGACGCCGCCATCCAACAGGTCTCCAAACTGCGCGGCGACATGGGCGCGTTCCAGAAGAACGTCCTCGAAAGCAATATGCGCTCGCTCTCCGTCGCCAAAGAGAACCTGACGGCGTCCGAGTCGGCTATCCGCGACACCAACTTCGCCGAGGAGATCAGCCGCTTCACGAAGTTCCAGATCCTGCAGCAGGCGGGTATGTCTGTGTTGGGTCAGGCGAACTTTGCGCCGCAGGGCGTGCTGCAGCTCATCCGATAAAAGCGTCCTACAAGGGCGAATCGGGTACAATAAACGGCAGGAAGGCATAGCCTTTCTGCCGTTTTTGCGTAGAGGTTCCGCGCCGCGCTCGGCATGACAGGTCTCCGCTCGCCGCCTGCCCAAGTCCTCGCGAGTCGCGAGCAAGGAACCACACCCGTTATAGAGGAGGCAAGAAACGATGCAATTCAAGTACGCTATTTTGGGAGCAGGGATGCAAGGTCCCGCTGTCGCCTACGACCTCGCGCGGTTCGGCGACGCTGAAATCATCTATTTAGCCGATATCGATGAACAACGCGCTACACAAAAAGCGGAGTGGGTCAACCGCCTGCTCCAGAAAGCCATCGTGAAGCCCCAGCGCGTGGACGCCAACGACGAAGCGCAGGTGAAACGCTACTTCGAGCAAGCCGATGTGGTGATTAGCGCCGTGCCTTGGCAGATGAATATGCGTCTCATCCAGTACGCGCTGGATGTGCAACGCAGTTTCATCGATATGGGCAACGACCCCGAATGGTTCTGGACCGAGTTTCGCAAGCGCGACGAGGAAGCCAAGCGCGCTCATATCGCGCTCGTGCCTGACTGCGGGCTTGCGCCCGGCATGGTGAACCATCTGGGGCTGTATTGCATGGAGCAGATGGACGAGTGCCATGTGATTCGCCTGCGCTGTGGCGGGTTGCCCCAACGCCCCATCCCACCCATCGGCTATAAACTGGTGTTCAATATGATTGGCGTGATTTCGGAGTATATGGGCGAGGCGCTCACGCTACGCGACGGGAAGCCCCACTATGTGCCCACGATGGACGATGTGGAGCGCCTCGAAATCGAGCCGCTGGGCGTACTGGAAGCCGCGTCGACTTCGGGCGGCGCCTCCACCGCGCCCTACACCTTGCAAGGCAAAGTGAAGGAGTACGACTACAAAACCCTGCGCTACCCCGGGCACTGGGCGGCGATGCGCGCCCTGCGCGACTTGGGCTTTTTCGACGAGAAGCCCATCGATTTGAACGGGAAACATATCACCCCACGCGAGATTGCTGCGAAAATCATCCCGCCGCATATCGACTTCCCTGAGGAGAAAGACTTGGTGGTGGTGTATGTGTACGGCTCTGGGGTCAAGAACGGCGCGCCCTACTCGATTAGCTTGGAGTTCGTGGAGTACCATGACGACGCGACGGGCTTCACGGCGATGGAGCGTTGCACGGGCTTCTCGGCAGGGATTATCGCGCACGGCGTGGCGACGGGCGTCGTGCCGCGCGGAACCGTGCCCTACGAACAGACGATGAGCGGGCATCAGTTCGTGAACGAGTGGCTGCGGCGCGGGATGATGCTCCGCCAGACCGTGAGCCAGCAGTTGAAGCCGTAGGACGCGGATTGAGCCGATGAGTGCGGTTGGCAAGGTACTGTTGGGGTTGGGCGTCATGCTGATGGCGGTGGGGCTGCTGCTGATAGGGCTGGAGCGGCTGGGCGTGCGCAGCTGGCGCATGCCCGGCGACATCGCCATCCAGCGCGATGGGTTCCAGTTCTACTTCCCGCTGGGTACAAGCGTCCTGATTAGCATTCTCCTTACGCTCTTGCTGACTTTCTGGGCGTGGCTGAGCGCGCGAGGACGCTGACGATGGACGCGCACCTGTTCGATTACGAGCTGCCCGACGATTTGATTGCCCAAGAGCCCATCGAGCCGCGCGACCACTCGCGCCTGATGGTGTTGCATCGCGCCTCGCAGCGCATCGAGCATCGGCGGTTCTACGAGTTGCCAGAGTATCTTCGGGCGGGCGATACGCTGGTGCTGAACGACACGCGCGTCTCGGCGTGGCGGCTGCGCGGGCGTAAACCCACAGGCGGCACAGCGGAGGTGTTCTTGCTCTACCCCCTCGCCGATGGACGCTGGCAAGCGTTGGTCAAGCCTGGCAGACGCCTGCCCGACGGCAGCCGTGTGGTGGTGAACCCGCAGTTGGAAGTGCATCTGGAAGGTCGGTTAGAGGGCGGGGTGCGCCTCGTGCGGCTCATCAGCGACGAGCCGCCCGAACAGCTCCTGCCGCGCGTGGGACAAGTGCCCCTGCCCCCCTACATCCATCGCCAACTGACCGATCCCGAACGATATCAGACCGTCTATGCGCAGCGTCACGGCTCCGCCGCCGCCCCCACCGCAGGGCTACATTTCACTCCCGCCCTGCTGCAACGCCTGCAAAGTCAAGGCGTACAGATTGCCTTCATCACCCTGCATGTGAGCCTTGACACCTTCCGCCCCCTCAAAACCGAGCAGGTCGAACAGCACCCGATGCACGGCGAGTGGTACACGATACGCCCTGAAGCCGCCGCGACCATCAACCGCACCGAGGGACGCATCGTGACGGTGGGCACCACCAGTATCCGCGCGCTGGAGAGCGCAGCCATCGGTAAACGCCGTGTGCAGGCAGGCTCCGCCGAGACGCGCCTCTATATCACGCCCGGCTACCAGTTCCAAGTGGTGGACGCTATCATCACCAACTTCCACCTGCCCCGAACCACAATGCTGGTGCTGGTCAGCGCGTTCGCAGGGCGCGAGTTCGTGTTGCGAGCCTATCGCGAGGCGGTTCAAGAACGCTACCGCTTCCTCAGCTTCGGCGACGCGATGCTGATTATGTGAAGCGAACGCTGCACAGTAAAAAATACAGGCGAGATGCTCGCTGCGTCTCGCCTGTAATGCATCTGAGAGGGAAACGCTTGCAATCGCATTATCGCGTGCGTGCGATATCACTACCGTCAAAGCAATTGCCAGTGCTAAGCACATCTTATGCATGCGGCGCGATTCAGATTGTATCGCGAACGCGCCCCCCTTCTTAACAATTTCTTTACATACCGCGCTGTATAATGCTAGGCACTTGATAGGAGGACGATACCATGCGTAGAGGATTTACCTTGATTGAGCTCTTGGTAGTCATCGCGATTATCGCGATACTGGCGGCGATTCTGTTCCCTGTGTTTGCACAGGCGCGCGAGAAAGCCCGCCAGACAGGCTGTCTGTCGAATGTGAAGCAGATTGGACTCGGCGTTCAGATGTATACTCAGGACTACGATGAGTATGTACCGCGCAACGCTTACGCAGACCCGCCTCGCGTGTTGGAAGGGGATCACTTTGTGAACTGCTCTGCGCCGCGCTGGATGGATGTGATTCAGCCCTACATTAAGAACACTGATGTCTTTAACTGTCCGAGCGACCCGTTCGCGCCGATTCGCGGCACGCTGCCCAACGGCGCTTCGCATACGCTTGCCGAGAATAAGCGTTATGTGTACCAGCCCTACTCGCCCGACGGCAGCAATGTGCGTCGCGAGGCGGATTGCGGCGACCCGAACGGTCAAACGAATGTGGGGCGACGCTTCGGCAGCTACGCCATCAACAACATGTACTACGCCGGCTGCGGCAACGGTGTGAGCTTCCGCAACGGCAACACCTCCACCTGCACGCCGCCCAACAATAAGCCGCTCGCGATTATCGCCGAGCCTGCCGACACCGTGCTGATTGCCGAAGTGCAGAACATGGGGCAGAGCGCGGACTTCTATCGCGCCGACCTCGTGCGCGACGACCAGCCCACCCGCGCAGTGGAGACCTTCCCCTTCCCTGCGCTGCTGAACCGCCGCAACAACGGCGCGATCCTCGGACGCCACATGAAGCTCTCCAATGTCGTGTGGGTCGACGGGCACGCCAAAGCCGTCTCGCTGAACTACCTCGCGGAGACGAACCCGAACATCTGTGGCACGACCTGCGTGATGTTCCGCTTCACGGTGGACGACGACCGCCCGCGCTAACTCTCTGAACCTTGCTTGTAGGTGGACGCGCC
>JBKBKS010000148.1:0-4759 GCA_046294565.1 Fimbriimonadales bacterium | reverse complement strand
TTGCCGACGAAACACGCTTGGACAAGAATGTCCAAGCCACTGGAGCGTAGCGTCGGCGTCCTCGCCGACGAAACACGCTTGGACAAGAATGTCCAAGCCACAGGGGGCGTGCCTGTCGAAGAGGGAGAGTCCGACTTAGGGGCTAAGCGCGTCGATGGCGTCTTGCAGGTCGCGTATCAGGTCGTCGGGGTTCTCCAAGCCGACATAGATGCGGAACAGCCACGGCGTTTTGCCCTGCGTATCGGGTGGCGGTTGCGCCCAGCCGAGCAGGAGGCTCTCGTAGCCGCCCCAACTGCAGCCGAATCGGAACAGGCGCAACCGCTCGGTGAAGGCATATGCTTGCGCCTCTTCAATCGGATGCGTCAGGAAGCTGAACAGACTGCCGTAGCCGCGCATTTGCGCTTTCGCAAGGGCGTGCTGAGGGTGTTGTGGCAAGCCGGGGTGGTTCACCTGAGCGACCTGAGGTTGCGCGGCAAGCCACTCCGCGACCAGTAAACCGTTCCGATGGGCGCGCTCCATCCGTATCGGCAAAGTGCGCAACCCGCGCAGCAGCAGCCAGCCTCCGAACGGGTCTAAAATTCCGCCCAGCAGCTCGCGCGTCTGGGCGACCCGCTGCAGATGCTCCCGACGCCCCGCCGCCACGCCCGCCAGCAGGTCGCTGTGCCCGCCCAGATACTTGCTCGCGCTGTGCAACACGATATCGACGCCCAGCGCGTGGGGGGTCTGATACAGCGGCGTCGCCCAACTGTTATCGCACAGGGTGATGACGCCACGCGCTCGCGCCAGCGCACTCACCGCGCGCAAGTCTTGCAACCGAAAATAGATGCTCGACGGGCTTTCCAAGTAGATAATGCGCGTATGGGGCTGAATCGCGTCCTCAAACGCCTCGATGCACTCGCCTGAGACGAAGGTCGCCTGCACGCCGTAGCGCGGCAGCCACGACTCCAGCAGCGTGCGCGTGGGGGGGTAGACCGTCTCGACGCAGATGACATGCGCGCCGCTCTCCGCGAAGGTCAATATCGTAGAGGCTATCGCCGCCATACCCGACCCGAAGCAGAGCGCATCTTCTGTGCCCTCCAGCGCGGCTATCTTGCGCTCCGCAAGGCGCACGGTGGGGTTGCTCACCCGCGTATAGCTGTAGCCCTCCTCGTTGTAGCCGCCCGACTCGTTGCGCTCGCGCAGGCTCCGAGCCGTAAACAGCGAGGTCTGCACAATCGGCGGCGTCACGGAGCCATACGGAAATGGCTCCTCCTCGCCCAAGTGTTGTAGAAGGGTCTCGAAACCAAGTTCTCGCTCCATCGCGTTGTGAAAAGTATACCTGAGGTTAGCCTATTCACGCAGATAGGAGCGAGGGCAATCTGTTCACCAGTTGAAACAGCCTAATGGCGACGCATACCCCTCCGCACTCAATTTTGTGGAGTACGAATACCATCCGGGCACAGGAGCAGTTGCACTCACTGTACTCATCCAGTTGCCTTATTTACCAAGCCCTCTAATGAAAAATCGCCTGCGTCCTGTTCCTCAAGTGGTGGATGGATGCCCGTTGGACCCAGCGAACTTGATTGTCGTGCTCTTCGACTCTCACGAGAGCTCCGCGATTCTCCGAATAGCCCGCGAAGGAGAAAAGTACCTGATGCGATACGACTCCAGCCGCACCCAAATTGTCGTCCGTATGCGCGGCGTCGCTAAGGAACCTTTTGACGGCTTGCCTCGTGGTGTAGAGATGTTCGGCACCTACAAAATCGGTACTTCCGAGGAACTTCTATCAACGCTCTCGGCGTCGAAATCCCGTTTGAGATCGCTAAGTTGCTCGAGTGTGAAAAAGTCCCTGTTGAGATTCCTCGCCTTCGGCTCGGAATGACAGACTTTCTCGCTTCGCAATAGCTTGTCATGCCGAGCGAAGCGAGGCATCTCAATCCCACACTTTGGCGGCGTTTTCACATTTAAGGGACTTACCTCTGCCAAAGAGGAAGCAAAGCGCGTTTGGGAATCGGGGCTATCCGAGTGTGCCCCCATGCGCTGGTGCGCCGCCTGTCTGCCGATGGGTCGCCTATTGCACTGGGGGAGGATGCGCAGACCTCAGGATCCAAGAAGGGGGATAGGGAGTGAGGGGCTTGCTGAAGGCGCGTGTCAAAGAGTATCATTAGACGCTTCAGCCGCGCTTGAATCGCCGCTCGATATCGCCCCATGCGAGGGTAATGGTGATGGGGCGTCCGTGCGGGCACAGGTAGGGGTTCTCGGTGCGTGCGAGGTCTTCCACCAGCTTGCGCATTTCGGGCATGCTCAGCGCGTCGCCTGCCTTAACCGCCATCTTGCAGGCGGTGGTTATCCAGATTTGCTCGCGCGCAATCGGCAACCGCTTGCTCACCGAGACCTCCACCAACTCGTCGACGATGTCGCGCAGTACCTGCACGGGATCGCCCTTGAGCGCGGCGGGCACAGCGCGAACAAGGAAAGCGTCTTGCCCGAACGGCTCCAGTTCGAAGCCGATTGCTTGGAGTTCAGGGAGTTTCTCCTGCAGGAGGAGGGCGTCGCGTCGGCTGAGTTGCAAGGTTTCGGGGGTCAGCAGGTGCTGCTTGGGGATAGGCAGCGCGCCGCGCTCCCGACACAGATGCTCATAGAGTATGCGCTCGTGGGCGACATGTTGGTCAATCAGCACCAGCCCCTGCCGCGTGGAGGCGACGATGTAGGTGTTTTGCGCCTGTCCCAGAATCTGCAGGTCGTCCAATAGGTGGACGAAGGGCAGATGAGCCGTTTGAATGGGCACATCAAGCCCTTGTCCAAGCGTCGCTTCGGCACGGACAGGCATGTCCGTGCTACTGTGGCTGGGACATTCCTGTCCAAGCAAAACTTCGGCACAGACAGGAGTGTCCGTGCTACTGTGGCTGGGACATTCCTGTCCAAGCAAAACTTCGGCACGGACAGGAGTGTCCGTGCTACTGAGACCTGCCCGTTGCATCAGAATCTGGTGAATTGTCTCCGTGTCGGGCAGGGGCGGGGGCGTAATCGCCGTTCGGCGCGGCGCGCCTTGCGGAAACGCGCTCGGAATCATCCCATGCTGCAACAGCGCAGCGCGTATCGCCTGCACTACCGCCTCGAACACCGCTTGCTCGTGCTGGAAACGCACCTCAATCTTGGCAGGATGCACATTCACATCCACCAGGCGCGGGTCTAAGCCAATCAGCAGCACGCATGCAGGATAGCGTTTTTCGGGCGTGAGGCTCTTGTAGGCTTCATCCAGCGCGGCGGTGAGCGTCTTGTTGCGCACGGGACGCAGGTTCACGAAGAAATATTGATGCTGTCGCGTGGGGCGCGTGTGATGCGGCGGCGCAATTAAGCCCCATACGCGCACCGCGTCGCGCTCATAGTCCACCTCCACCATCCCCTGCACGGTCTCGCGCCCCCACACCGAGGCGACTGCCGTCAGCAGGTCGCCGTTGCCCGGCGTGAAGAGGAGCTCCTGACGCTCGTGGACTAATCGGAACGAGATATCGGGGTAGGCGAAGGCGTAGCGCGTCACGGTCTCCACGATGTGTCCCAGCTCGGTGGGCACGGTCTTGAGGAACTTCAGGCGGGCGGGCACATTGTAGAACATGTCGCGCACGGTAATCGTCGTGCCGATGGGCGCGCCGATTTCCTCGACGGTTTTGATTTCGCCGCCTTCCACCGTGATGTGTGTGCCTGTCTCTTCTTCGAAGGCGCGTGTGAGGATTTCCGTGCGGCTAACGCTGGCGATGCTGGGCAACGCCTCGCCGCGGAAGCCGAGCGTCTGGATGCGGTTCAGGTCGGCGTCGGTCGCGATTTTGGAGGTGGCGTGGCGTTGTAGGGCGTTCAGGGCGTCTGTGCGCGTCATGCCGATGCCGTCGTCGCGCACGCGTATCAGGTCGCGTCCCCCACGCGCCGTCTCGATTTCGATACGCGCCGCGCCTGCGTCGATGGCGTTCTCGATGAGCTCCTTCAGCGCGGCGGCAGGACGCTCCACCACCTCGCCCGCCGCGATGCGGTTCACCAACTGTTCCTCCAACGCGCGTATCGGACGACGCTCTGGGCGCGTACGCATACCCTTAGTGTACCTGAAAACCCACAAGGCGTCTGCCTTAACCTTCTCTTAAAATCTGGGGATATACACTTCTATAGGGATACCACCCTTTGGAGACAACCATGAAAGGACTGGCTACTGTACGCGCGCTCGGCGCGCTGGGCTTAGCAACCGCCGCGATTGCCATCAGCGCGGCGCAGACGCAACTGGCGTTCTGGAACTTCAACGAGTCGAACCCACTGGACGAAACCGCAATGCTCGCCGCCGACAGCGGCGTGTTCGCGTCGCAAGCGCAAATCTCGATTGCGTTTGCTCAGTTCCGCTTTGATAACGGTGGTACGGGTTTCCGCGGTTCGCCTGCAGACCCTAATAACCCGACGCATCCCACGACGCCTAACTGGGCGCTGCAAACTACCAACTATCCGAATCAGGGAGAAAATCCTGGTCAGGCAGGAATTGTGGTCAGCGTGCCCACCACAGGCTACGAGAACATCACTATCAAGTTCGATGTGCGCTGGAGCAACACTGCATCGAAGTACCTCGCCGTGGAGTATACAACGGATGGAGGCATTAATTGGACGCGCGTGCGCCAACTAGAGGCGAAGCGCGGCGACCGCTGGCACAGCGAGGCGGATCCATTCGGCTACGGCGAACTGGTACAGATTGACCTCAGCAACGACGCCGCTGTAAACAACAATTCGGGGTTCGCTTTCCGTGTGG
>JBKBKS010000147.1:0-4775 GCA_046294565.1 Fimbriimonadales bacterium | reverse complement strand
ATACGCCTCCCAGTCCATGTTGAAGATGCGGGCTTCGGCGAAGAATGCTTGGTTCTGCTGACAGAACAAGTATCCTTCCACCAACAGGAAGTTATTCCCGTCGCCGCCGTTGTCTTCAAACTGGAGCGTTACTTCCTGCCAGTTAGAATCGTAGGGGTTCGCCCGGCAGCTAATCGGCGTGACTCGCGCCTGCAGCGCACCTGCAAGTCGGGTGATGAACACATTAATCTCTGTGCTGTCTATATTCACAGTTATACACTGATTGGGATTCGCATCCGCTGCCCAGCGGATGATGGCTTCGTTCGCATTTTCAGACACGACTGAGCCAACAAGGTTCAAAGTGTAGTTGATGCCCAAATCAGGAAACAGGTCTTCGACGCGCAGTTCGATGTCGATGGCTAAGCCGTCGTTGTTTAGGTCTTGCAGGGTGAATTCCAGCGGGTCGGATGCGGCAATATTGCCAGAAAGGGTCAGTGCGCCAGTGACGTTGTATTGTCCACTCAGGAACCTCCAGTAGATTTTGCCGCCCTGTTCGAAATTGGCAACTATCTGAGCGTTCGCCGTCGTTGCGAGCGCAGCGCAGAGCGCGCTCAAAGCCAGTGCCTTTCGCATCATCGTCATAGACCTCCGTAGGTTAGACTGGACTGCATCTGCAGCGCTTCAATTATATCCGGTCGAGTCTCTCAAATGCGAGAACACTTCCCTAATGTGGAATGAAGCCCTCGTGGCGCGGGAAACGTGCGCATGTATACCTAAAGCGATCGAGGGTCAGCGCAGGAGATGCCTCGCTGCGCTCGGCATGACAGGCTATGCTAATCGAGAAAGACTGTCATTCCGAGCCGAAGGCGAGGAATCTCAAGAAAGGTCTTTTAAATTTGAGGCACTCAAGCCTGTTCAAGAAAATGCGCTGTGCGCCGATAATACCTTGTGTGAGTTGGTTGGAGATATGGCTTCGGCGTTTTTCGGAGGGCGAGGCGCCGTATGAGCGCGAGTTGTTGGCGGCGCTACTGGAGACACTGGGCGAGTACGCTTTCGAGACGCATCGTCGGCGCGCGGAGGCGGCTCGATGCCTATTCCAGCAGTTATGTGAGCAGGCGCGTGCAGCGAAGTTTGACGCCATCCTGCCCACTGTGCGCGAGCAACGCCAAGATGAACAGCTGCTGGTGGAAGGGCACTTGAACGATCTGCGCGATATGGTGTGGCACTTGCTGAACGCGCTCGCCGCGATGACCCAAGAAGAGGCGCAGGAAGACGCCCTTATCCATCAGCAGGTGCGCTGCCTGAGCCAGCAAGCCGATACGCTGGACATCCACACCCTGCGCCAGACGCTGCAGTCCATCACGCATGTTATCGAGAAGCGCGAGCGACGCCAACGCGAGACGCTCCAGCAACTGCAAGGGCAGGTGCATCACCTGATGCGCGAGCTCGAGCAGGCGCGACGCGAAAGCACCACCGACCCGCTCACCAACCTCTACAACCGCCGCGCGTTTGAGAGCTGCCTGCAACATACCGTCGCCGTGAACCGACTGTTTCAGTACCCAGCGGCGTTGCTGCTTGTCGATATCGATCACTTCAAGCAAGTGAACGATACCTATGGGCATGCGGCGGGCGACGAGGCGCTCCGAGCGACGGCGGAGCGACTCGTGCGCGTGTGCAAGCGCAAGAGCGACTTTGTGGCGCGCTATGGGGGCGAGGAGTTTGCCGTCATCCTACGCGAAACCGCCCTGCGCGACGCCCAAAAGATTGCGCAGCAGATTATCGACCTCGTACGGCGCGAGCCAGTGATTATCCCCGAGGGCGAGCCGCTGCACATCACCGTCTCCGTCGGCGTGGCGGAGCTGCAGCCGCACGAGACGCCCGAACAGTGGTTCCAACGCGCCGACGAGTTGCTCTATCAGGCAAAGCAATCGGGTCGGAATCGGATGGCGGCGTAAGCGAGCGCGTCAACCTGCCTCAGGAGCGTTCGGGTCGATGGCAGAGCCGCAGAGCTGCTCGCGCAGGCGCGCCAACGCCCGCGTGTGAATCTGATACACGCGCGACTCCGAAATGTTCATCACCTGCCCAATCTCTTTGAAGGTCAACCCTTCGTAGTAGTAGAGCTGGATGACCGTCCGTTCGCGCTCGGCGAGGTTCTCGATGGCTTGCGTGAGCGCACGGGTCTGCTCGCGTTCCAGCAGCTCCTCGTAGGGGTCGTCCGTGTGGGCAAGGTTCTCCAGCAGCGAGCCGTTCTCCTCGTCGTCGCCATTAATCAGACACGCTTCCAGCGAGATGGTGTTCGTGCGGGCGTAGTCGATAAGCAACTGGCGATACTCTGCAGGCGAGACGCCGAGCGCCTCGGCGGCTTCCTCGTCGGTGGGCGGGCGTCCAAGATTGGTTTCCAAGCGCACCCAAGCGCGTTCGAGTTGGCGCAGTTTATCGCGGGCAGAGCGGGGCACCCAGTCTTCCGAGCGCAACGCCTCCAGCACCGCGCCGCGTATCAGCGCAATCGCATAGGTCTCAAACTTCACATTGCGCGTGGGATCGTACATGTCCACTGCGCGTATCAGCCCCATCACGCCGTAGCTGTAGAGGTCTTCCCACTCCATACCGCTGGGAGGGTAGGGCACGATACGGTTGACCGTGATTTTCACCAAGTGCGCGTATTGGCGTATCAGCTGCTCCCGTGCGGAAGCGTCGCCGTAGATTTTGAACTGTTTCCACGCTTCTTGGGTTTGGAATGAGTCCATCATGATAGCAAGTACCTCCCTCTATCCGAAGTCATTATGCGGCGGTTTGCTGGTCTTCCGCGGGCGGCTCGTCGGTTGCGCTGGGCTGTGGCTCGTGTTCGGCGGCGGGCTGTGGCTCGGTCGGCGTGAGTTGGCTCATCACATACGCCCAGAGCGCGCCAGCAATCCAGCCGACCATGCCGCCGATGAGACCCCGTATGGTGCAAACCAGCGGTTCGACCCCTGCCGCGATGCCGAGGGTCAACACGAGCATACAGCCCAGCCCGCCTGTAATGCGGGGCACGATGGTCCAGTTCATGCCGCATCATGCGTTCCTCCAGGGGCATCCGTCGCGCCTGGATAGGCGACTGTCAGGGCGTATAGGCGTGGCTGTGCGCAGTGCGCGTCTCCAGCGCCTCGCTGTAAAGCGCGGCGTAGGCGTTCGCCGAACGACGCCACGACCAGTCTTGACGCATCACGCGCGGCACGAGCGCTTGCCACGCCGACGCATCGCTGAACGACTCCACCGCGTGGCGTATCGCCTCGTAAAGCGCGTTCGGCTTATACTCTCGGAACACGAAGCCGTTGCCCGCGCCACGCAGTGAATCGTACGGCGTGATGCTGTCCGCTAAGCCGCCCGTCTGTCGCACTATGGGGATTGTTCCATATCGCAGGCTAATCATCTGTCCCAATCCGCACGGTTCGAAGCGCGACGGCATCAGGAACATATCGGCGCCTGCGTAGATTTGGTGCGCCCAAGGGTTATTGAAGCCGATGGTCGCGTGTACCTTCGCGCGGTGGCGTTTGTGCTGGGCGCGGAAGAAGCGTTCGTAGGCAGGGTCGCCCGCGCCGAGAACCACCAGCTGGAGGGGCATCTGGAGCAGTTTCGCGCCCAGCGCCTTGATAAGGTCTAACCCCTTCTGATCGGTGAGGCGGGAGACCAGCCCGATGACGGGTTTGGTCGGGTCGGGTTGCCAGCCGCACGCTTCCTGCAGCACGGCTTTGCAGGTCGCTTTGCCCTGCGGCTGCTCGGCGGAGTAGTGCGCGGCAATGTGCGGGTCGGTCGCAGGGTTCCACTCGTCGTAATCGATGCCGTTCAGGATGCCCGACAGCCGTCGCTCGTCGGCGAGACGGCGCAGCAGCCCCTCCAACTGCTCGCCATACTCAGGCGTCTGTATCTCCGCAGCGTAGGTGGGGCTAACCGTGTTGACGCGGTCGCTGTAGAGCAGGGCGCCTTTGAGCAGATTTACCTTGCCGTAGAACTCCAAGCCCTCAATATCGAACAGATAGTCGGGCAGCCCCAGCGTGGCAAAGAAGTCCTGCTCAAACACGCCCTGAAACGCTAAGTTATGGATGGTGAACACGGTCGCCATCGCGTCGGCGCGTTCGTGGCGCAGCACGCGCAAGTAGACGGGAATCAAAGCCGTGTGCCAATCGTTGCAGTGAACGATTTGGGGCGTCCAGTCAGTGTGTCGGGTCAGCCACTCGGCGGCGGCGCGGCAGAACGCCACATACGCGCGCGAGTCGACCGCATACAGCGTCGCCGAGTCGACCGCGTTGGCGAACCAGTTGCCCACCTGCAACAGGTAGACTTGCAGTCCGCTTGACAGCGTAAGCCGCTTGACAAACGCGGTCTCCGTCCAGTCGGGACAGATGGCAACCTCGAACTGAGTGAGGGGTTCTATCTGCCAACGGGAATCACTTAATATCATGGGGTAGGCGGGCATCAGCACGCGCGTCTCGTGTCCGAGCGCGTTGAGGGCTTTGGGCAGCGCGCCTGCCACATCCGCCAGTCCGCCAACCTTCGCTAACGGCGCAACCTCCGCCGCAACCATCAAAATACGATAAACATTCTCATGCATGCGTAAAACCTCCATAGGTTATCGGTTCGTCAACCTCGCATTCGGCGCAGTGCAGTCGCTCGACGGCACATCCCAATCCGCAACAGCCGATAGTAGCCTTGCGTGGGTCGTTCCGTGAGTTCCTGCGAGGGACTCAGGCTCAGTAGAGGATACCTGTCTTGCGCCCAGATTTGGAGCCTCTGGGCGATTCCGCTCCCGATACCTGCCA
>JBKBKS010000146.1:0-4814 GCA_046294565.1 Fimbriimonadales bacterium | reverse complement strand
CCCCCTCTGTCATTCCGAGCCGCCCCCCTCTGTCATTCCGAACCGCAGGCGAGGAACCTCAAGAGGGGTCTTTTATAACATTTAAGGAACTTAACACGAGGCGTGCACTCAAATCGTGCATCACTCCTTGTGTGCGTGGCTGCATTCGTGCAAGGTATAATTCACCTACCGATGAGCAAGACAGTCGTGTTGGTCTATTCAGGCGGATTGGACACTACCGTCTGTATTCCGCTGCTAAGGGAAGAGTACGGCTTTGAGCATGTCGTGACGGTGACTGTGGATGTCGGTCAGCCACGCGAGGACATCACAGACGCTGCCGAACGCGCCAAGATTTTGGGCACGGAACACTACACAGTAGACGCTCGCGCTGAGTTTGCGGCGCGCTATTGTATGCCGGCAGTGCAGGCGAACGCCGACTATCAGGGCTACCCGCTCAGCACGGCGATTGCCCGCCCGCTGATCGCTCAGAAAGCCGCCGAGATTGCCCAAACCCTCCCGCGCGTGGACGCCTTCGCGCACGGCTGCACAGGCAAGGGCAACGACCAATTCCGAATTGAGTTTATGCTGCGCACTCTAATGCCCCACACGCCGATTATCGCCCCCATGCGCGAACGCAACATGACACGCAGCGAGGAGATTGAGTATGCCCGCGCGCGCGGCGTGCCCATCCATCAGAGTAGCGAGAAAATCTGGAGCATCGACGAGAACCTCTGGGGACGCTCGGTGGAGGGGGGACGGCTCGAAGACCCCAGCTACGCCCCGCCCGAAGAAATCTACAAGTGGACGCGCAGCTCGCAAGAAGCGCATCACGCCCCCCAAGTACTCGAAATCCGCTTCGAAAACGGCGCGCCCGTCGCCATCGACGGACAGCCGATGGAGCCCCTCGCGCTCGTCCAGTACCTCAACGAGCTCGCCGGCGAACACGGCGTCGGACGCATCGACATGATGGAAGACCGCATGATCGGGCTGAAAGTGCGCGAGAACTACGAATGCCCCGCCGCTGTCACGCTGATTACAGCGCACCGCGCGCTCGAAGCGCTGGTCTGCACGCGCGACGAGCTGCGCTTCAAAGCTGAAGCCGACCGCGCATGGGCAGAACTCGCCTACGCAGGGCTGTGGATCGACCCGTTCAAAGAGTCGCTGGAGGCGTTCATCCAAAAAGTGCAGGAGCGCGTGTCGGGCAAGGTGTGGCTGCGCCTCTACAAGGGCAGTGCCACCGTGATTGGACGCGAGAGCCGCTGGGCGCTCTACGACGCCGCAACCGCCTCGTTCGATGACAAAACCTTCGACCAGTCCGAGATGAGCGGCGCCGTGAAAGCGCACGGCATGCCCGCGCGACTCTACTACCAACTCAAGCGACGCAAGAACGGCTAAAATGACGAACCTCTATCGCTTGCCGTTGGGCGACGACGCGCCGTATGTCGTGCCTGTGGTGATTGAAATCCCCAAAGGCACGCGCAATAAAATCGAGTACGACGCGCAACACGATGTGTTTCGGCTCGATCGCGTGCTGTATTCGCCCGTGCATTACCCCGGCGATTACGGCTTCATCCCGCAAACCCTCTCGGAAGACGGCGACGCCTTAGACGCGCTGGTCATTATCACTGACCCCAGCTTCACAGGCTGTGTGATTATGGCGCAACCGATTGGCGTGTTGGTGATGGAAGATGATAAGGGTCAAGACGAGAAAATCATCGCCATCCCCTACCACGACCCGCGCTTTGAAGAGGTGAACGAGATTACCGACCTGCGCAAACACACGGTGCGCGAGGTGCAACACTTCTTCGAGGTGTATAAAGAGCTGGAAGGTAAACCCACAGCGATGTTAGGCTGGCGCGGCTCCACGCACGCCCGTGAGATTATCATGGACGCGCACGCCCGATTCCAAGCGAAATACGGCGTATCGCCCTGAACAGGTATACTTCGCTGGGTGATACCTATGAATACAATCCGTCTCTGGGCGATGATCGTTGGGATCGTTTGCCTGCTCACTTGGCAGCCGACGGCGCAGCAGGCGCAACCGAAGCATGCACAACAGGTGTTAGACCGCATGGCGCAGGCGATGGGCTACGCGCAAGCCGCCCAATTCCGCACCATCCAAGTCGTGGGCACTATGGAGTACCCTGCGCAAGGCTTGAAAGGACAGTTCGAGGCGTTCTACAAATCGCCTGACAAGTTCTTGATGAAGATAAACATTCAGGGGATTGGCGAAATCTTGCAGGGCTACGACGGCAAAGTAGGCTGGGAGAAGAACCCGATGACGGGCTTGCGCGAGTTGCAAGGCGCCGAACTGCAACAGCTGCGCCAGAGTGCCCTGTCGGGCGCGAACAACGACATCCGCAAGATGGTGCGCAACGCCAAACTGCAGAACCAAGAGAAGGTGGGCGGGCGCAACGCTTTCGTTATCACGGCGCAGTCGGCGACAGGCGGCGCAATGAAACTCTACATCGACGCGCAACGCTACCTCCTGCTGCGGATAGACAGCGAAGTCGCCACGCCCCAAGGCAAAATGAACGCAACTATGCTGTTCGAAGATTATCGCAAGGTAGACGGCGTGATATACGCCTTCACCACGCGCCAATCGGCGGCGGGAATGACCACGCTTATCAAAATCGTGCGCGTGCGCCACAACGCCCCCGTCAACGACGCCATCTTCCGCAAACCCACCAACTGAGATGCTGGTCGTTGAGAACTTAACGAAGTCGTTCAAGGGGTTCCGCGCGGTGGACGGCGTGAGCTTCCGCGTGGAACCCGGCGAGATTGTGGGACTGCTGGGTCCCAACGGCGCAGGAAAGACCACCACGCTACGCTGCATCACGGGCATCCTCAAACCCGACACGGGGCGTATCCAAATCGGCGAGTATGACCTCGCCCAGCAGGAACAGCAAGCCAAGCGCCAACTTGCCTTCATCCCCGAACTGCCGAACCCCTACGAGTTGCTCACCGTGCGCGATCACCTGAAGCTGGTCGCAATGTGCTACGATACGCTCCCGATTTACGAGCAGTACGCCGACGAACTGCTCCAACGCTACGAGCTCGCCGACAAAGCCAACGCGCTCGCAGGCACGCTCTCAAAAGGCATGAAGCAGAAGCTGGCGATTGTGTGCGCGCTCGTCCACGACGCGAAGGTGTTCCTGTGCGACGAGCCCCTGATGGGCATCGACCCGCGCGGACAATACACCTTCAAGTCGGATTTGCAACGCCTGCGCGATTCGGGCTGCGTGATATTGGTCAGCACGCATCAGCTCGACACCGCCGAACGGCTGTGCGACCGCGTGATTATCATGCACAAGGGACGCTTGCTCACGGAAGGCACGCTGGGCGAGCTGCAACAACGCGCCCAAATGGACGGCAGCACCTTAGAAGAGGTGTTCCTGCGCCTGACCGAAGAATCCGAGCCAACCCACGAGCCGATGAACACGCCCCTGCACACGCCCTAACCTCATCTTAACCTACGGGTTAGTATCATTTCGTGTGAGGTGAGACCTATGACACGCCGTGTGAAGGGGTTTACGCTCATCGAGCTGCTGGTAGTCATCGCGATTATCGCGATCTTGGCAGCGATACTATTCCCCGTGTTCGCGCAAGCGCGTGAGAGCGCGCGCAGCGCCAGCTGTCTGAGCAATCTGCGCCAGTTCGCCTTGGCGGCGTTGCAAGACCCCGTGCATACGACGATGTTCTACGACTCGGTCTACAAGCATCCGACCGCGCCGTTGATTGACCCCACCTGCCCGCGCCCGATGTTCATCTTCCACTGGTCAACTTTTCCTGGCGACCCACGCCACAAAAACGGCATCAATATCAACTTCGCTGACGGGCACTCCAAGTGGTACCATCGCTACGGCAAGATTCCGGGCAAGTCGTTCGAGGGCAATCGCGAGGTGGACACCTACACGCTGCCGTGCGACCTGTCAGGCGTGCCGGGCGGCGAGGCGAACACCTAAGGTGCGCTCGCCTGCGCTTGAAACTCGCGCAGGCGAGCATCCGACCTACCGAAGCGCGAAACTACGCGACAGAGAGATTCCTATATCGCTCTCGGCGGTCGGGTGGAACCACCAGACGCCAATGTTCCAGTCCCCAAAACGACGCACCAGCGCGAGGTTATACAGCGTCGGCTCGCTGGGCATCGTGCCTTGATGGGAGTAGAACATCAGCGCGGTGTCGCTGTCCAGTCGGTAGTTGGCGGCGATGAAGCCGATGTCGCGCCCGTTGCGCAGGCGTTGCCAGCCCGCCATCACAGAGAGGTTGCCCTCCGTGCGCACGCCCATCAAATACGCGCCCTCCTGCGCCCGCGTGTAGGTAGATGAGAAGCCATAGCCTGCAAGCAGGCTCACAGGCGTCCGCTCATCTTGACGCGCGAGCTGATAGGTCAGCTGAAGCGTGGCGCGGTTGCCATAGTGGGAGTAGCCAATCCCCAAATCGAAGCGATCCGTCACGCCTGTCTTGATAAAGGTGCGGAATCGGTTCTCTTCGGAGCTGGGCGAGCCGATGGTGAACCAGTTGAGCCGACCTTGCGGTACAGTCAGTTCTGCGAAGCCAACTTCTACATCGCTCCGCTGTTGCGATTGAATCACCACGCAAGCGGGGCAGCCGCCTGCGCCCTCCTGCGCTGCGACGAACGCTGTGATGCCAAGCGCGAATGCGCCAAGAGTAAGTCTCCAAAGTTTCATAGTCGCCTCCTGTGTTGACATTGCGTGGCTGGGACATTCTTGTCCAAGCGCAGGTGGGACGCCATTCTTGGCGTCGCGTTCTCATTTTCGTTCAAGCGTTGTTGCACGGACATTCCTGTCCGTGCTACGCGCGTGGCTTGGGGT
>JBKBKS010000145.1:0-4940 GCA_046294565.1 Fimbriimonadales bacterium | reverse complement strand
AGCGCGTAAATGGCGTCGCGCTCACGTGTCGGGTGTTATGACGACGCTGAGCTTGCTGCTTGGCGTGATGAACTCGTTGAATGCCCAATCGCTCACTTGGCTCGGCACGTTGGGAGGCAATCTGAGTGAGGCGCGTGGAGTCTCTAATGACGGCAGTGTGGTCGTCGGCTTTGCAAGAAACGCCAGCGGTCGTGAACGCGCTTTTCGCTGGACACCGAGTGGCGGGATGCAAAATTTGGGCACGCTGGGCGGCAATGATAGCTGGGCGCGTGGCGTTTCTGCCGACGGCTCAGTCGTGGTCGGATGGGCATACCTCAGTTTCAACTCTGCTTATCGCGCCTTTCGCTGGACTCAGTCGGACGGGATGCAAGATCTGGGCGCGTTCGGCGGCGCTCTGGGCGATGCGTATGGTGTTTCTGCCAACGGCTCGGTGGTCGTCGGATGGGCACACAACAACAGCGGTTGGGGTCGCGCCTTTCGCTGGACAGCGGGTACGGGGATGGCGGATCTCGGTACGCTGAACGGTCTTTTTAGTGAGGCGTTCGGTATCTCCGGAAATGGGCAAGTTATCGTTGGTAGGTCACGGAACCATTTAGGCGAGATGTGGGCATTTTGGTGGACTTTCGCGAACAGAATGCAAGTACTCACCCCGCTTGCCGTCTGTTGTGGCGAAGCGAAGGGCGTCTCCTATAACGGCTCGGTGATTGTCGGACGCTCCCATTCCGCCCAAACCGAACAGTGGCACGCCTGTCTGTGGGTGTTGAGTGGGAATGATTATTCGCCAGTGGACCTGGGAACACTCGGCGGCAACGAGAGCGAGGCATACGCCTGCACCGATAATCAGGCAGCCGTCGGCTGGTCGCATAACGCAGCGGGGCAACGCCGTGCTTTCCGCTGGACACCGAGTGACGGAATGGAGGATCTGAATGTCACCCACGCCGCCCTGCTGACCAACGGTTCGTATCTTGAGATAGCCTATGCCATCTCGCCCAGTGGACGCCACATCGTGGGTAGAGGCTACAACGCCGCAACAGGGCGAAGTGAAGGGTTCTTGCTGGATACCCAACCTTCCTGCACTGCCCACAACGGCGATGTGGACGGCAGCGGCTGCGTGGACGACGCCGACTTACTTGCCGTGCTGTTCAACTTCGGCGCAACCGGTCTCAATCCCGCCGATGTGAACTGCGACAGTCAGGTAGACGACGCCGACCTGTTGATTGTGCTGTTCAACTTCGGCAGCGGGTGTTAGCGTTCACCCCCAGTCCCCTTCTCCCACAGCGCGGGAGAGGGGGACTGACCACCGTCGTGAAATCAGGATGGCGCGCCGCTCACGACCACTTTTAGCCCCTCCGCTTGGCGCAGCAGCGCGTAGCCTGCGGGTGCGCGTTCCAGCGGCAGGCGGTGCGTGATGAGCTTTTCAACGGGCAGCCCCGCCGCAATCAGCATTAGTGCTTGACGCATCTCCAAGTGGCTGGCGGAGTAGCTGGGGATTAGGCGCGTCTCGTGGAAGTAGAGGTCGTGCCAGTGGAGGGGGAAGCGCGTGTCGGGCGGCGCAGGCGTGAACAGCACGACCGCTCCGTCGGGCGCGACGAGCTGCAACGCCAACTCCAGCGCAGGCGCGTTGCCTGGCCCGACAATCACCACTTCCGCCTGCGCGTGAGCATCGCGCGGCGCGTCGTCGGCAGCGAGGGGCGTCGCGCCCAGCGACTCGGCGAACGCAAGTCGGTGCGTGAGTTTATCAATCGCGAATATCTGCCGCGCGCCCCACGCTTGACCCAGCAGGAGATGGAGCATGCCCATCACGCCCATCCCGATAATCGCCAGCGCGTCGCCGCGCTTGAACCCCGCGCGACGCAGCGAGCGAATCACACACGCCAACGGCTCCGTGAACGCCGCGCGCTCGTCCGAGACGCTGTCGGGCACGCGCAACACATCGACACGCACGATTTCGGGGGGCGCAATGAAGTATTCGCTCAGTCCTCCGGGGTTCAACTTCGTTTTACGCCAGGTGGGGCAGTGGATGAACGCCCCGCGTCGGCACAGGTCGCACTCCAAGCACGGCGCGTGATGATGCACCACGACGCGGTCGCCAACCTGCAGATGCGATACCCCATCCCCCAACGCCGTCACCTCGCCGACCAACTCGTGTCCGAGCACGAGAGGTGCTTTGCGCAGGGTGTACCAGTCCATCACCTCGCCCGTGCAGAGACCGCACGCGCGAAGGCGGATTAGTGCCTCGCCCGCCCCCAGCGTCGGCAACTCCAGCGTCTCCCAGTGGTACGCGCCGTCTGGCGTGAGTCTCCACGCGCGAGTTTGCACGGGGAGAGTATACCTGCGAAGCGGCGTTTAAGAGTGGGGCGGGCTTCAAGCGTCGGAGGCGAACGGGTTGATGATGGCGACGCCTTCCAGCGTGGCGCCGGGGTTGAAATCTTCTGTGTAGAGGGTGGGGATGCCGTACTCACGCGCTGCCGCCCAGATGAGCGCGTCCCAGAACGCGAGCTGGTAGCGTTCCACGCCGTAAAGCGCACGGCGCGTGATGCTCGAAGTGAGAGGGAGCACAGTCGCTGTAGCCATAAGCTCCTCTGCCAATTCACGCACCGAGTCAAACTGAACCAAGCCTTGGCGTCTCTTGCGCATCATAACAGCGCAGAACTCATGGACAATCTGTACTGTCACCACCAGACGCCCTTCGTCAGAGAGCGTGCGCAACAATTTTTTGGCTACTTCGCGCTTTTCTCCAGCGCTCAGGTCGTGGCTATATACGAAGATATTGCTATCCGCCATCGCGGGGCGCAAGTCGCCCAATCCGCTCCTCATACAGTTCCTCCCTGTTCGTGTAGCCTTTACCCCCTAAGGGAAAACCTTCTTCCATCCGCTGGAAGAATCGCTCAATAAGCTTTTCCCGTTCCTCCTTGGAGATTTGGGGTTCGCTTTGCAGAAAGGTCACCAGCACTTCCGCCTGCAGCACGCCTTCAGGCAGTTCTTCCAATACAATCTGCCCATTACGATAGTAGCCGCGCACGGTTAGCAACGCCATCATCTCTCACCAACCTAAGTATACCTGCAGAGCGACCTCGCATTACCGTACGCGCACGCGCGTCATACACAGCCCTGCCAACGCCATAAAGCACGCGCCGTATAAAAACACATTCCGATATTTGTCGCCTGTGAGGTCCACCAACACACCCGCGAGTTGGGGTCCCAGCACTGCGGAGAGGTTCGAGGCGAAGTAATATAGCCCCGTGACAATCCCCGCGCGCAGCGTCGGCGCGGCGTCGTACAGCGCAGGCAGCGAGTTCACATTCACCAACGCCCAGAACGCCCCCGCAGGCAACAGGAAGCCCATCATCATCGGCAGCGACTGCACAAAGTAGCCGTAGAGCAGCGTCGCAATCAGCCCTGCGATGCCGAGCAGGATTATCGGCTTGCGCCCGAACCGAGTGGCGAGCATCCCGCTGGGCAACGCGCACAAGATAAACGCTGCGGGCAACAGTGCGACCAGTTGCCCCATCTGGTCGGGGGGTATGCCCAACGCTTCCTTGCCGATCAGCGAGAGCAACGCTTCCAACGCCGTGAAGCCCATAAACCAGCTCAAAATCGCCCCCAGCATCCACAGCAGGTTGAGGTTGCGCATGCGCACGAGGGCGCGCATGCTCTCCAGCAGCCCCGCCTCCTGCTCCTCTGGCTCATAAAGCGGCTGTTTCGGCTCATGCACGAAGAAGTAGGCAATCAGCAACGCGAGAGCCATCACGCCGCTACCGAACACGAACGGCGCATAGCGTCCGAACTGCCCATACAGGACGCCCCCACCGAAATACGCCAGCGCCGCCCCCACGCCCAGCATCAGGTTGATGATCCCGTTCGCCAGACTGCGCTGCTGCGAGGGGTACAAGTCGCCAATCAGCGCGACGCCCGGCGAGCGGATGAGCGCGTTGCCGAAGTTCGTGAGGAAAATCGCTGTCATAATCCCCAGCGCGGTCGCCGAGTAGGGCACGAACAGAAACGCCGTCATCGCTATCGGCGCGCCTGCCATCACCCACGGCTTGCGCCTGCCCAGCCGCGTGCGCGTTCGATCTGAGAGCTGCCCCACAATCGGTTGCATAAACATATTGATATAGTTGTCCCATGTGAGGACAAAGGTGATGAGCGTTGCGCTCAGCCCCAACTCGCGCAGGAAGACAGGCACAAAGTGATTGAAGATAGGGAGGGTCATGCCCATGCCCATAAACATCGCGCCGAGCAGGACAGTGCGCCCGACGGGGAACCGCGTCGGTGAAGCCTCGTGCATATGCGTAGGGTTCACCATTTATGGTATACTTCCTGTATGCGCCGTTGCGGGCTAATGCTGTGGGCGCTGTGGCTTGCGCTGACGCCGATAGGACTGGCGTGGGCGCAAGTGTGTTCGTGCGCGGGGCAGCTGCATCTGCTCTGTTGCCGTGAACGCCCCACAGTGCAGGCGACATGCTGCGCGGCGGCGGTGGAGTCTGCCTGCTGCGCTGCACCTGCAACCCCATGCAGCGACTGCTCAGGCTGTCAGCTGGCGCAGGCGAAGCCTATGCCCGCTGTTGCCGCGACGCGCGTCGCACTGGATTGGGTAGATTGGGTTTTCGATGCGCCCTGGCTGGCGGAACTTGGCATATCCGCCCCCACACGAGCCTGCTTCGGCTTGCCAGCCGTTCGCAATCATTCCCCTCCGCTTGAACCCTCTGCGCCGCGCGCGCCGCCCTTGTGTTGACCCCGTAGCACGGACATTCCTGTCCGTGCCTACACCCACTCTGTAGCACGGACATTCCTGTCCGTGCCAACGCCCTTCTGTAGCACATTACCCGTGCGTTTCACTTGGTACGACGCCACGAATGGCGTCGCACCCGCGCTTGGACTAAAGTCCCAGCCACGCCTGTAGCACGGACACTCCTGTCCGTGCGTTCCTACTCGGTGCG
>JBKBKS010000144.1:0-4996 GCA_046294565.1 Fimbriimonadales bacterium | reverse complement strand
CGTGCTGCGACTGGTTTGTACCTGTACTCCTGTGATGCGCAGCAGGCGACTGGTATTGATAAGGCTCACTTCGTAGGTGCGGGTCAAACCTTCGCGCGGTATGGGGATTTGCCAGCCCGCGCTGTTGCGCAGGAAGCGTCGTTCGCCTGTTTGCGTGTCGCGCAGCACGGGGTTCACCCCCCGCGGCAGGCGTGCGATGTCGGGTACGGTGATGAGCATCGTGCGTGTGCGTTCGCCCTCTGCAGGGGGTGCATGCACTTCGAGTGTCCATGTGGGGGCACGGCGGGAACGCGGCTGGATGTCGGCTTCCATCGGTGCGCCGTCGCGCACCAGGCGCAGCTGCACGCCCTTGAGCGCGCTGCGCGAGGGCGGTGCAGGCGGCATCGCCACCTGAAGCCCCTGTCCATTGCCCGACACGCCCAGCAGTACCTCGTCGTAAGCGTCGTCCAGTTGCGCCCCGATGCGGAAGCTCCAACCGCCATTACGCTCCAGCGCGTAGCTGCGCGTCAGCCCTGAAAACAACGCCGCCTCATCGGGCGTTGGTAACTCCAAAAGGCAGGCTTGCTTGGCGTAAATCCAGTAGCCCTGCCACGGCTGCAGCGTGTTCTGAATACCCGGCAACACCTGCGCGTCGTAGACCAGCGTGTAGCGTCCCTGTCGCGGGTTGCTGGGGTTCGGCTCCCAGCCCCACAGGTACGGCTCCACGAACTCGCCCGCCTCGCTCAGCGGACGCGCAAGCCCTTGCACGCGCACTTGCACGGCGTTCCGATGCCATACCAGTGGCTCGGTCCAAGGGTTGGCAATCAGGTTCCAGCCCGGCTGGAGCTCGATAGCGTAGCGCTGTTCGGGGTCGGGCAGATTCCCTGTGAGATTAGGTTGCACAGCGTTGGGCAGCAGCACCCAGTAGCCGCGTCCAATCGCAGGTGCAGCATCGGGGTCAGGGTACGGCACATATTGCCCCGTCGCAGGGTTATAGGTCGCCCACTGGTTATTCTCGAAGCCGAATAAAGGTTGCATATCGTTGGCGTCGGGGCGGAGGGGCAAGGCGATGAGGTGCAGCCCTGCGCTGAACTGGGGCGGTTGCCCCATGCGAATGGTGGCGACAGGCTGGTCGCTGAAGGGGGTGATGTTGCCCACGCGGTCGCGAGCGCGGGTGAGGATTCGCATCTCGTCCCCGAATCGTCGGGCGCGGATGGTCACGCTGCCCTGCTCTTGACGCTCGCCCGTCGCGCGGGTGTAGCCAATCCGCCGCGCGTTCTCGCCTTCCTGCGCCCAGATCTCCACCTCGTCCACGCCCGAGGCGTCATCCGTCGCCTGCCAGTTCAGCTGCGCCCGCGTTTCGGGGATTGCCGACGCTGGCGTCTCCACCGTCACACTGGGCGGTTGCTTGTCGAGTATCAGGCGATGCACATTTGTCTCAATAGGCGGGTTCGCCTGGAGGTGCGGGTCGAAGGTGATTATCGCTTTGTTCTCGATGGCGGTTCCTGATTGGGCGTCGTCGCGCGGGCGGATACGGAACACCACTTTCCCCTCGCCTTGCGGCGGGTTCTGGTTCGGCGGCAGGAAGCCGTCGGCATAGTAGGTGTTCGTATTCGGGTCAAGCCCGCTGAAGCGCACCCCCAGCGTGCGTGTTGCCGCGTTATACTCGCTCTGAACCCGCACTATCACGGGAAGTTCGGGACGCAGGTCAAGAGTGGTGTTCAAAGTGGTGGTATTTTCGGGGAGCGCGACGCGCTTGTTACCCACCTGCACCTCGAGGAACTCGATGGTGCTTTCGTCGAGGGTGCTGGGCAGGGGATCTTCGATGAGTACCTCCTGCGCGCCTGCAGTCGCCGACGCCAAGTTCTCGAAGAGCAGCTCGTAGGTGATAGCCGATTCCGCGCCGATGTAGCCTTCAAGCCCTGCGGGACCACGCTTCTCGTTGGGGTCCCACGAGGTGCGCACAGGCGCACGGCTCAGAGTCAGCCGATCGTAAAGTTGATTAACGGCGTCGCTCCTTTGGATGCAGTCGGCGGCAGTGCTTAGGAAGGTCGACAGCCCCGTGTTCAGAATAATCCCCAGCGTGTTGGGCGCGAACTGGCTCAGGTCGATGCCGTCTGGGGGTTCGAGAACATTCTCACCGAAGGCATATTGGAGCATTAGCCCGTTGATCTTGTCCACAGCGTTCTGATAGGTCGCTATTGCCGCCTCGGTGGAACTATCGGGGTTGGTGGCGTCTTTGACTTGCGTATAAGCCTCGTAGGCTTGTACGAATGCACTTGCCAGTTGGTCTCGGTAAGTGTTGAACTGGTCGCTGCCATACGGGATCGAGGAGAACTTATAGATGAGCACTTGTGCGCTCGCGATGGAGGCGGCTTCGCGCAGTGCCCTACCGCCCTCGCTGATAGCCTCCTGAGTGAGCGCGCTCATCATATGCTCAAACACGCTCTTCTGATTGATGGTGTAAAGCTGCAACAGCCGCTGTGCGTTGCGTGGGTCTCGGAGGAGCCAATCCACCCACCGTTGGGCGGCGCGATCTTCAATGCCTGCAGCGTCGGCAATTGCAGCTGCCAGCTGCATGCTGTACCAACTGGCAAGCTCGCAAGCGGCGTCCAGCACATAGGAGCCGAGTACGAGCAGTCCTGACGCTGCCAAGTAGACCGCCAGAGGCACGCGCGAGCGCAGCTGCGGCGGCTGAGGCGTCTCCTGCGCCGCGCGCCCGCGCGCAATCACACGCACACGAAACTCCACATAGCGCGAGGTGAACGGTAACATCGGCGACAGACGCGCAATCAACAGCGCGTTCTCTTGGGTCAGCGCACGCCGCCCCTCCTCCAATACACGCTCATAGTAAGGGTAGTACGAGTATTCGCGAATGCGGTACTCAAAGTCCCACGCGCCTGAGTTGATGTCCTGCTCCGTGAAGGGAATCGGGAAGACGACCGCAGGCGCATCGGGAAGCGCACCCACCGACACCAGCACGGTATAGGTGTCGCCTACCCCTGCGCGGAAGAAACTGGGCGTCCAAGTGCTGGAGATGCGTACAGCCCCGCTGCCAAAGCTCCGCCGGTCGCTATAGATCGCCGTCTCTGTATAGGGCGAATACACCTCATAGCGCAGACACGCCCCGTGTGCTAACCGCCCCACGAATCGGAACTGCCCCACTATGCGCTGGTTGCTTTCGTCTACCGTCACATTGTCCGCTTCTATGACGCGGGTGTCTACCACGCCGCTATCGTTCTGAATTACGGCACGCAAGCGCATGCCCTCTCTGAACCCACTACCTTCCAAGACAACCTGATGGTTCGCTTGCCAGATGAGATATGAACTGGGGCGAGCGCGATAGATAGACGGATACCCGCGCAAGACTTTAAGCACATTCTGCACGGTCGCAGTGCGCTCGCTGTCGTAGCGCACCTCCGCGTTCCAGTCGCCTATGTCCTCTAAGCGTAGTGGATAGGTCAATTCGAGCCGCGTTACACCAACTCTCCAACTATCAGGTTCTCGTCTGACCGCGCTCGGTTCAATCACGCGCTCGCCCTGACGCAGCACGACCGTCGTGCTGGGCGAATCGTTCGTAATGTAAACCCGAACCTGCGCCTGATTCCGCAAGTTGTCTACCTGCTCGGTATAGTTTATGCGCGCAGCATAGGGGCGGTAGAAAGTTATCGCACTGCTGGTACGATTGCCCAAATGATGCGCATAGAGGCTCCATGTCCACGCGAAGTTGTCGGGCACTAAGTTTTCCGCAGGGAAGGTCACACGCCAACGGTTGTTGCCCAGTGACTGCATTTGGGAGACATCCACGCGCAATGTGCCGTTTTGCACAAAAGTCTCAAGATACATCTGCATCGGCTCGGTTGCTACGGAGTTAGCAATCTCCACCTCGATGGTGAGGGAGGGGGTGTCGGGGGGAAGTTCCACTGAGCGTGGCGGGTTCACCGACAGGTTCGGCGTGGTCAGCGTCAGGTTAACCAAGTTGCTCTCGCGATTGTTGGGGTTGCGTACCTGCACCCGCGCCTCGGGCGAATAGAGCAGCTGCAGCGGCTGATAGGGCGACAAGTTGAAAGTCGCTTGGATGCGCGTTTGCGAGAGGTACTCCACATTCGTCGCTGTAATCGGGTTGACCGAGATGTTGTCGGGCGGCAATAGGATGACCTGTGCGCCGGGCGTTATCAGCACGCCATTGATTGTGACGGTCACGCTGGAGAGAGGGAGCGTGCTGGCGGGCGAGATGCTGTTGATTTGAGGGATAGCCTCCACGATGCTGAAGCCGTTGGTCAAGCGTCCCTCCTGACCGTCGGGGTTGCGCACCACCACATCCCACTGCGTGTTTTCGGTTTGACCCGTGAACTCGAAAGTGGCGTCGAGGCGCGTGTTATTGACGAATTGAACCTGCACGGCGTTGAGTTGTTGCGCTCCGCGCTCCAGACGCACGGTCGCGCCTGAAACGAACCCCGTGCCGATGACTTGTACCGTGAGGCGACCCTGATTGGCGCCGCGCGTAGGCGATACGCTCGACACACTCACAACGGGACCACCAAACAGCGTGTTGCGATATTGTATCAAGCCCTCCTCGCGCCCCGCGCCAATCACGCGCTCGCCATAAAACGAGAGCGTATACATCCCGCGATTCAGCGTCATGCTCACGGGATTCAGGCTGGGAAAATCAGAAACACGGAACATATAAACTCTTTTGTTTAGCCCGTCGTACACATAGAACACATTCACCGCGCCGTCGAACGCGACGCGAGGGTTAGAGACGCCTACCACGCTCAGCTGGGCGACGACTTGGGGATTGTTGGGCGTGCGTGCGTCTACCAACGCGAGGTTGCCCTGCCAGTCGCTGGTCAGCACATAGCCCGAACCTTCCGCCATATCCGAGATAAACTCTGTTTGTGGCAGGTTCACGCTACCAATCTCGCTCGGCGCGTTCAGATCGGCGATGTCGTAGATACGCAGAGTTGACGGCGTACCGCCAGACACCGTGTAAAGCAGGTTGCCTTGAATGTCGAAC
>JBKBKS010000143.1:0-5053 GCA_046294565.1 Fimbriimonadales bacterium | reverse complement strand
AGTATCGGGGGTTAGGCGACCTGTTCACGCCCTATCAGGTGGGATTGCTGCTGCGCCATCGGCTGCTGAGCAACCTTTGGAAGCGCGTGGGGAGCTATGTGCGCGACCCACGCCTGCAGATGCTCTTCTCGTTCCAGACGATGTATCTGGGGCTGTCGCCCAAAGACGCGCTGTGGGTCTATGGCGTGTTAACCTACATGGAGTCGGGCGAAGGGGTGTGGTATCCGCGCGGCGGGATGCATCGCCTACCCGAAGCCATCGCGCGCGTCGCGCAGGAAGAGGGCGCGCGGCTCTATCTCAATCATCGAGTGCAAGAGGTGCTGATTGAGGGCGACCGCGCGGTAGGCGTGCGCCTGCAATCGAGCGAGGTGTTGAAAGCCGATGTGGTGGTGGTGAATGTCGACGCGCCGACCGCCTATCGCGAGCTGTTTCCCCCCACGCCCTATGCCAAGCGCAACTTCAAAAACTCCTGTAGCGCGCTGATGTTCTATATCGGCTACACCGAGCCGCTGCCGCATCAACTGCATCACAATGTCTACTTCAGCCGCGATTTCGAGGCGAATCTCCGCGAACTGTTTGAGGAGCAGCGCGTGCCGAGCGACCCGTCGTTCTATACTTGCCTCTCCAATCGTACCGACCCAACCGACGCGCCTGCTGGCTGCGAGAACCTCTATGTGCTGGTTCCTGTACCGAACCTGACAGGCGAGGACGCCCGCGCCGCCGCCCCGCGCGTGCTGGAGACCGTTATCGAGCGTGTGGGTCTCAAGCGTGAGTGTATGCAGTTCGTGGAGACGCTGACCCCGCACGAGTGGCAGGCGATGGGCTTGTGGCAAGGCGCGGCGTTCGGGATTGCGCACACTTTCTTCCAATCGACGGCGTTTCGCCCCTCCGTGCAGACGCCGCTTGGAAACTGCTACTTGGTGGGCGCCAGCACGCAGCCAGGCAACGGCATCCCGATGACGCTGATTTCCGCCGAGCTCGTCGCCGAGCGGGTTCTGGGCAAACGAGAGAGGAAAGGGTAAGCCGCTCGCCCCCCTTTTCTCGAACACCCTCGATGCCCCTTGACAAACTTGAAATTGGGGTATAATAGGATAACTCCCAAGGAGGGCAGCCCCGCTCGCGGGACTGCCTTTTCCTAATTCTTGGTGGGAGCCACACATTAATAGGAGGCATGAGCAGAACTATGAACCGCAAGGGTTTTACGCTGATTGAGCTGCTGGTCGTGATAGCGATTATCGCGATTTTGGCGGCGATACTGTTCCCTGTATTTGCGCAGGCACGAGAGAGCGCGCGTCAGACGCAGTGTACCAACAACCAAAAGCAGATTGCTACCAGCGTGCTGATGTATGTGCAGGACTACGACGAGACCTTCCCCATGAGCGCGTACTTCGGACGCAATAACGCGGGTCAGCTTGCGTTAGTGGCTGTCTACGATGTGCTGGCGCCGTACATCAAGAACACCGACATCTTCGTCTGTCCGAGTTATCGTCCGGGGATCGACTGGCCCCAGCGTGTGCAAGCGGCGGGTTCGCCTGCGCCTGCACTGGGCACCTTCCGCTATGTCGGCTACATCCCCAACCTCGGTCTGTTCGGGGAGAACTTCTGTCCAGTCGTGAACAAGCGCACGCCCGTCACCAAGATTGCCGCCGTCGACGCCCCTGTGAATACCGTGATGCTGTTTGACGGCTACCTGAAGAATCAGGAGGCGTTGGAGTTCCATAACTTCCTGGGCTTCGCGCGCCACAAGGAGGGCTTGGTCATCAACTTCGCGGATGGTCACGCGAAGTGGTGGCGCTGGAACGGCGTGCGCAACATTGCGCCGGCGAACCAGTTCCCCACTCCTGCTAACGCCTACAATGGTCAGACGACGCGCGTGGGTGCAGGCGGCTCCTACTATAACTGGCGCGACATTCCGGGCGAGGGGCTGTTGGCGGACGAATCGCGCTTGCAAGCCGTTAGCAGCACTCCTACAGGCGCGAACGGTCCCTACAACGACCTGCACGGGGTGCCGGGCACGGGTGTGACCGACTCGGAAGACACTGGCTGCTAAGCCTAAGCGCAAGTGAGAAGCCGGGGGTGCGGGGCTGGGTTGTCACCTACTCGTATTACAGTGGCTGAAAACCAAACGCGCATGTGACACGCCGCGAGCCGAGCTTTTGTCGCTCGCCTCGCTTCTATTTACTCCCACAGCGCAGCGAGTTGCCCCAGCGCGTAGAACGCCGCGCTCTCGGTGCGCAGCACGCGCTGTCCCAGCGAAACGGCGTACACTGCAGGCTGCACTGCCATCCATTCGCGTTCGGCAGGGCTAAAGCCGCCCTCCGGACCGGCTACGATACTCAACGCCGCAGGGATTGGCATCCGCCGCGCTTGTTGCTTCAGCAGTAGTGCGCCTTCCCATTCATCCAGCACGAATACAGGGCGCGGCAACCCCGCAAAAGCGTCTTGCCACCGCTCGAACAGTTGGACTTGGGGCAGGCGTGCGCGGCAGGCGAGTTCCGCCTCTTCTTGGGCGATAGCCTGCCAGCGCGCGGCGTGCTTGGCTTGCTTGCTCGTATCCCAGCGCGCCACCGACCGCTCGCTGGGCGCGAGATGAACGGCTTGCGCGCCGCCCTGCACGCAGAGCCGAATTGACGTCTCTGCCTTCTCCGCCCGTGTCCACGCCTGTAGTACCGTGATTGCGAACGGCAGCTCGGTCTCCAGCGGGGCGGGGTGCAGATGAGCTATCGTGGCGTGGTCATCCAGCTGCGCGAGGTAGGCGTCGCCGTCGCCGCTGAGCAGGCAGATCCAGTCGCCCGCGCGTAAGCGCAGCACATGACGCGCCTGATGGGCGACGGCGTCGGGGAGGATGCCTGCCTCCAGCGCGGGGCGCGGCACGAAAAAGCGCGGCGTCGCGCGCGGAGTCACGGCTTGCGAAACACGGCGGCGACCCATGTGCGTCGTCGGCGCACCTCCTCCACACTCAGCCCTGCGTTCAGTACCGCTTGGCGCACCCCGCCGCGCCAATTGCGACCGCTCGTTCCCGAAAGGATATACACGCCGCCCGCCTGCAACAACGGCGGAACCAGCGGCGCGCTGGCAATCAAGAATCCGCTGACGATATTACATACAATCAGGTCAAATACGCCTGTCAGCGCGTGGAAGCCGTCGCCCTGAACCACCTCAACTACGGCGGCGACGCCGTTGCGCTCGATGTTCGCTTGGGCAATCTTGACCGCCAGTGGGTCGTCATCGACGGCGACCACCTCGCGCGCGCCCAGTTTCGCCGCCCCGATTGCCAAAATCCCCGTGCCCGTCCCCACATCGGCGACGCGCATGCCCGGCTGAACATACTTGTCTAACAGCTCTAAGCAGAGCGCGGTGGTCGAATGCCCGCCTGTCCCGAACGCTAAGCCAGGGTCTAATTGGATAACAATCTCGTCCGAGGCGGGTTTATGTCGGCTCCAGCTGGGCTGCACGCGCAGGCGCACGCCGAACCTGCGACTGCGGAAGTAGCGTCGCCACGCTGTGTGCCAGTTCTGCTCGTTCACGGGCTGCACCTCGAACTTCTGGATGGGCGGCAGCTCAAACTCTGGCAATCGCTGCAGCTGTTGCTCGATCGCGTGAAGTTGGGACCGCTCTGTCGCAGGCAGATACGCGACGACACTGTAGGGCTGCTCGCGCAACTCCACGCCTGTGCAACCTGAGTCAATGAGCACGGCGGCGATGGCGTCCCACGCAGGCGGCGGCGCAACAACCCGAATACTCAGCCATTCCGACGGCGGCTTCATCGATGCAATTATACCGCCCCCCAAAAAAAAAGCTCCCAGAGCGGAGGTCAGACGCCCCAGGAGCAAGTGGCAGGCAGATAAAGTCTTGTCCCATCCCCCTACCCACTGCTATGCAACTTCGAAGGTCCGTCGCGAGACCTTCGCAACTTTCCCCTGTTTCTCAGGATGTCTCTTTGCCTAACCCTTGTACCTCCCTTTCGCGCCTACATCCACTATATATATACAAGAAAGCCCTCCTCAATTCAACGGGAATGAGGGGGGCGATTCGTGTAATATAGTGAGAATTTTGGGTAGTCGCAGCGGGGTGGATAGGCAGTCTTACAGCCGCCTTTGAATCGAGAGACAGCAGCGCTTGACAGCAGGATACTGGACGATGCAGAGCCGTTTACGAATCTTTCTTGCCTGCGCGAAGTACCGCTTGGCGTCGTTGTTGTGTCGCTGGGTGTATCGCTGCCGTGCGAGCAGCTCGAGCGTGCGTGCGATGCCGTACTCGTTGCCATAGGATTGGCGAATCTGGAGCGCCTGCTGGAGGTAGTGTTCTGCCTCCGCGATGCGCCCTTCATGCCACGCCAGCCAGCCGAGGTTGTGGAGGGTGCGCGATTTGTGGGGCAGGTTCATATAGGTTGGCTCGATGATATACCATGCTTCACGCAGCAGTTCATACGCGGACCTGCCCATCGCCGCTGACACGCGCCACGAGCTGCCCGCATCACGCGCTAAGAGTTCGATTTCGGCGACACGGTTCAGGCTCCAGCAAATCCAGCGCGGTTGACCCGTCTCGTGCCAGAAGCGCAACGCCCCGATGTGATGACGATAGGCTTCCGCGTAGCTGCCTCGCACTGCATAGATATCGCCTAAGCACCCGTGCAACGCCCATTCCAAGCCGTAAGTCTGTCATTCCGAGCGGCAAGTCTGTCATTCCGAGCCGCAGGCGAGGAATCTCTACCGAATAGGTGCATTTTCCGAACACCCTCAATCTCGCACAGGAATGGTCAGATACCGTGTCTCTTCGTAAAAGTTCTAGGGTTATTCCGCCATCTGCCCTTTTTGCCAGAAAAACCGTAGCCCATCCGTTGAAAATCACACGGGGGTGTGGAAGGGTCGTCCCAGTGGGTTGCGCCCGTGCGCTGGTCGTAGTACCATGTAAGTCCATCTGGATCTGCATGGTTTATCGAATCATTCCCGCAATACCGATAGAGGTTCGGGTCGCGCTGCAGCTGCCTGCCTGTGCGTGGGTCGTACTCCCGCGCGCCGATATGATACAAACCTGTCGCAGGCACATACTC
>JBKBKS010000142.1:0-5150 GCA_046294565.1 Fimbriimonadales bacterium | reverse complement strand
GTGTTTGCATTCCCCCGATACAAATATTGCCGCCATGGGTAATAGACCTGCAAAGCTGCTTGGATTGGTGTAAAGAACTCGACGAGAGATGTCGTAGGAATGCAAAATTCGAGTATGAAAAGGCAGTCAAAAGATGTGATTCGAATCTAAATATTTGCTTGGGACTTTGTAAACTGGTTCCTTTTCCAGGCTGTGAAGATTTTTGTCAAAGTATGCATGATGAATGCCTTGCAAATGCGCTTGGAGCTTACCAAAATGCGTTGAACCAGTGTGATAGTGGCTATGATAGGTGTAGAGCATTTTGCCATGAGAAATTCCCTCGTTCGCAACCAGCAAGGTGAACACTCTGCAGGCGGGAGGAGATAGACGATGCGAAATGGATGGATGATTGAGGAGGAGATTATCGAGTGGGTAGAGTCCGAGCGTTCTTTTGCGCGGGAGACACGCCTTATCAACCCTCAAGGTGCGATTGTCGCGCGGCGTCTTGCCAACACGACGGCTCGAACCGAGTTGTGTCTATTTGTGCAGGATGACCAGTGTTTCCGCTGGCACTCTACGGATCCCAAGCAGGTGGTTTACGCTCGTCTATCGGCAGAAGTACGAAGCCGCCTGATGGGGCGTTTTGTCCTGTATCATGGACTAGATCGCTCTTTGATCTTCTTGGGGCAGCGAGTACGCTGGATCCTACTGGAACGCGCACGCTATCTCGAACCCCCTTACATTATCGAGCCTGTCTCTGTGGAGAAGTATCGGGTGGAGTCGCCTTTGGGAAAAGTGGTGACTGTGGAATGGCGAGTTTTCCCTTCTGTCCCCCCGCAGCCAAAGGGGTCTATAGCGGAGCTGAGGGTGGATAACAACCTTTATCGTCGTCATCTCCTACTCCAATCACGCCAAGCAAACGCGAATGAAGTAGAGCTGTTCAAGGTTCCGCGGGGTGCGTCGCTTCGTTCTGTCCCTGTTGAGGCAGTGACTTTCTTTCCCATAGGCGGTTATGAGATCGTCGTGCCAGAAGAAGGGGAGAAATAAATGGCACTGAGAGCGAAGCGTTTTGTGTTGCTTATGCTGGTATTGGGGGCAAGCGTCATTCTTCTATTTCTATTGGGGGCTTCCTGGCTACACTCTCTTGCTTGGGCGGTTGCGCTCCACCAGCGCGGCTTGTGTGATCTCGGTAATCTTACGCTTGCCTTGCGCGTCAAAGATGTTGTTGTCCGAGAGCAGCTCCTGCGAGGTCTGGTCTAAGCGCGAGATGGTCACCGATTCGAGCGTTAGCCCGTTCTGTTCGAGGTCGGAGCGGACGAGTTGTTGCACGCCGCTGGCGAAGGCGTCGCGCTGGGCATGGATTTCCACGAGGTCTTTCGTCGCCGCCACACTGCGCAGCGCGGAGACGAGTTTCTCGAACACCAGCTGCGAGACCGACTGTGCGTTCACCGATTTGTCGCCCAGCGAGCGAGCGGCGTTGAGGATGGCGTCCACCTCAGGTTGCACCTTGATGTAGAACTCGGCTTTCACATCCACGCTCAGATTGTCGCGGGTAATCAGCGCGTCCGATCCTTTGCGCTCCACTTCGAGTTTCATGGTCTCCAGCGACACGGGCACGAGCGTATGGAGGTATGGAAACACCAGCGCGCCGCTGTCCAGCACCACGCGCCGTCCGCCGAATCCCGTGCGCACATACGCCATGTTCGCCGACGGGCGCACATAGAACTTGGAAATCATCAGGAAGATGAACCCGATGACCAGTAGCGCCGCCCCTACAGTCGCCGAAACAATCTGTTGAATCGGTCCCCACGCGGCGCCGAGAATGCTACCGCCGAACCCAGCGAGCATCATCAGCGCCAAGCCAATCAAAATGAACCAGCTGTGCATCGTTTACCCTCCGTTGCGTGTGTGTCCCCCGATGTGTTGGGTTGGCTGCGCTGAGGATTGTACCTCAGGCGAATGGTCGGGTAGTTCCAGCGGATTACGCTCGACCCAGTAGAGGTGGGTTTGCTCGTCGTAGCGGGCGACGAGGATGGGCGTATCGGCGGGGATAGTGGGTTCGCTCGGCGCGGCGCGGCAGACGATGCGGTGCAGGTTGCCGTAGCGGTCGCGCACATGCGCCACGCCGCCCTCGTGCGTAATCTCATACACCGCGCGCCCCGTCGCCCCCACAAGACCGTACTTGTTGACGATAGGCGGCGCATCCTCACGCAAGATACGCCGAATCGTTAGCCCTGCCGTGCGCCCAATCAGTGCCATCGAGACCAGCGCCACGACGCCCGATAGCGGCGCGTAGAGCGCGGGAACTTTGAGCATCGGTCCGAAAATCCCGTTGCCAATCAGCCCCACCGCGCCCCAAATCATCAGCAGCAGCGGAACCGCCATCGAGAGGGGTAGCCCCAAGCCGAAGCCGAACAGGTTGAGGAACTTCAGCCAGAGCGGTTTCTCGGCGTCGGCGTGGTGGTCGTGGCTGCTGTAGGGCATCTTGACAGGCGCGTGCTTGCCCACTTCCTCGTTGGTCACCGCGCTGTCGGATTCGGCGGCATTGTCGGCGGCGTCGGCTGCTTCGGCGTCCGATGCTTCCACCTCGCCATCGCTATCGCTTAGGTCGATCAGCCCCGACATCGCCAGCCCAATCAGCAGCAGTCCCCCCACTGCCAACGGCAGCGCGAAGATGAAGTTCCACCACTCCAGTAACGTCGCCAGCGACATCCGCGTTTCCCCCACTAATTATACTGCAAAAAGCAGGCAAATTACGCCACGACATGGCACAGTTGAGCGCATTGCGGCGTTCCCCGAAATTTAATAGACCCCTAACACAACTTAACTTCCCCTTAATACCCTGTCAACTATACTATAAGCGTCATCATCGGAGGCTTAGAGTCCTCTCCCCTAATGCCTGCGCGAGGGTAAACGATGCGCCGTGCAGTTCTCGCCCTGCACGGCGCGATTTTTTTAGCGCACTTGGACCTGCTCCAGCACAGTCCAGCCGTTTACCACGCTGAGGTTGTTGGCGAACCGAATGCGTGGGCGGTTGCGCCACGGGTCAATAATCCCCAGTGCGAGGCGATAGGTTCCGCGCGGCAGCGTAATCACGGGCGAGACCGTGCTGAAGCTGAACTCGCCCGGCAGCCAGCGGCGAATGTCCACCTTCACATTCCACTGGAGTAGGGGTTGGTTGCTGGCGTTGAGGAGCGCCATCTTCACAGCCCATGGGTAATAGAACGGCGCGACGCCCTGATTTTCGCCTGAGAGAGTGATCTCGATGCGTCGCCCGCGCCGTACCCAAGCAGTCCACTGTAGGTGGTCAAGGCGGTACTCGTAGCCCATCTTGCGCACCATCCAGCGGCTGTTGTTGAGGTAGGCGCTGTTGCTGTTGTGGTTTTCCAACGCGGGGCAGTAGGGACCGAGGTAGGTGAAGTGTCCGCGCTGCAGCATCGTTTGGGTGAGGCTCCAGCATGTAGCTCACCTCCTATTAGTATCGATTATGCCTGCCCCCACGATGATTCTGTAGTGGGGGCAGGCTTTTGCTCAGCAACCGTTTCCGAAGTTGAACAGCACGCTGAGCAAATCGGCGTCATCCACGAGGCAGTCGCGGTTGACATCCGCCGGCTGTTCCTCGCCTGCGTTGCCGAAGTTGAACAGCACGGCAAGCAAGTCGGCGTCATCCACGCAGCCGTTGCCGTCTACATCGCCTTCCAGCACGCCTGCAATTCGGATATTCTCAAGGCGAATGTAGTTGAACGCTACTTCGGGCTGCGGGTCGCCTATAAAGCCCACGAGATGGTAAAGCGCAATCCGCCCACCGTTCTGGGCGACTTCGGAAAGTATCTGCGGGCGCACAAACGGCGAGGGCCACACATCCACGAAGTCCGTCCAGCCCTCCAGCTGCACCCGCACTTTAATCAGCGGCTCGTTGTTCTCGTTCACGCCGGCGTCCTCGATGCGCAGTTTGAGCGAGAAGCTGGGTTCATCGTCGCCCCAGAAGCCCGCCGACGCGCCCCCGTACCCATAACTGCGGTTCACCTCCTGCGCGGTACTGAGCCAGAACCTATGGGGGTTCGTGCCATCATTTGGCATGACGACGAGCATCGTCTGGTAGTAGTTGTCCATATCGCGCATGACCATCAGTCCCGCCTGCGTATATACCGTTGGGATGTTCCCCAACAGGTCAAGGCGGACTTCGGTCTCGATTGCCCAGCCAGAATCGAAGCCCAGCACGGGAAGGTTCGGGAAGTTCGCAGCGAAGTTCCACTGGTCATAGGTCGAGTTCCACGGGTGCATCACGATGACCAACTCGCCGTTGACAAAGTTATACGGGTAATCGCTGTTCTCGGTGTTCACATAGTCGCATTCGGTTTCGGTGTTCGGGGCGACGATGAGCCAAGACCAGGGTAGGGCGGGGTCAAAACCGCCGTTAAACTCGTCGACATAGGTCTGCGCGAAAGCGTTTACGCAGAGCATCGTTGCTAAAGTCAGGCTAAGCAAGTGTGTTCTCATGGGAACTTACCTCCTTCGTTGGGGTGTGTTGGCAGGCGCGGCGCTTTGCCGCAAGATAAAGCGCGTGGCAACGCGGGTCGGTACAGGCGTTGCGTCGGGTTGCTGGAAGAGGCGCATCAACAGGTCTACCGCGCAGCGCCCCAGATGCGCATAATCGATTCGAATACTGCTGAGGGGCGGGTTCATCCACGGCGCGATGGGGAGGTCGTCGTGCCCAATGAGGGCGATGTCTTCGGGGATACGCAACCCGTGTTGCTGGATGGCTTGCATTGCACCGAACGCAAGTAAATCGGTGCGGGCAAGTAAGGCGGTAGGAAGCGGCTTCTGTTGGAGCAGTTGTTGGGCGGCGGCGTACCCGTCGGCGGGCGTCTCGCCGTTCGCAAACACGATAGGATGAAGTTGAACGCCGCGGCGTTCCGCCGCCTGCTGGATAATCGTGAGGGCAGGGTCCGCAGCATGGCCGCCGAGATAGCCCACACGCCGATGCCCCTGTTGAACGAGATGCGCTATCGCCTCGTACCAGCCAGGTGCGATGTCCAGTTGCACAACGGCAGTACGCGGCGGCGTTGGGGTAGGCGCGTCGTAGGCAATCCACACCGTGGGGATACTCTCTGCCTCCAACTCTGCTAACCACTCTGCATCCACACACGGATTACCCACCACCACTGCGC
>JBKBKS010000141.1:0-5203 GCA_046294565.1 Fimbriimonadales bacterium | reverse complement strand
GTGTGGGTGGGGGTGGGGCCGGGGTTCCCCCCCCCCCCCCGGGGGTACCCCCCCCGCCAGCATCGCGGGCGCGAGCCAGCCAAATCGCTCCGCCTCGCGCGCCCACGCGAACACCAACCCCAAGAGCGTCGCCATCAGCAGCAGCGTGCTAAGCAACACGCCGCTAATCAGCAGCCACCCCGGCGGCAAGGTGATCAACGGCGCGCCCAACTGCAGGGCGAAATACGCCGCGCTCCAGCCCAGCCACGCCCGCGACGCGCCCACGCAACTCCGTGCTTCCACGCCCACGCCGTAGAGTGTACCACGCCGCACGCATAGCGAGGTATAATCTATGCGTTGATGCGTAAAGCGACTATGGCGGGTGAGCCAGCGCAGCCGCGCAAGCGCAAGAAACGCCGCTGGTGGAAACGCCTGCTGGCATACCTGACTTTGCTGGCGCTGATTGCTCTGCTGGGCGGCATGACCTTCGCGGGCGTGCTGTATTACCAAGTGTCACAGATGATGCCCAGCGTGAGCGTGATAGAGAACTACCAGCCGCGCGAGGCGAGTTTTATCTACTCCGCTGACGGCGTGCTGCTCGCGCGCATCGCCGAAGAGTATCGCGAACCCGCAACGCTGGAAGAAATCCCCAAACATCTGATTAACGCGACTATCGCCAAAGAGGATCGCCGCTTCTGGCAGCACAGTGGTGTGGATTGGCGCGGCACGGCGCGTGCGTTGTGGGTCAACCTCACCGAGGGCGATATCCGACAGGGGGGCAGCACGCTGACGCAGCAACTCGCCCGGAATGTGTTCCTCACGCAGCAGCGCACGGTCTCGCGCAAAATGCAAGAGATTATCCTCGCGCAGGAGATGGAGCGTCGGCTCACCAAAGAGCGGATTCTGGAGCTCTATCTCAATCAGGTCTACTACGGCAACGGGGCGTACGGGGTCAAGGCGGCGGCGCGGGTCTACTTCAATAAGCCGTTGGAGCGACTGACGCTGGCGGAGTGTGCGCTACTGGCGGCGTTGCCCCAACGCCCCTCTGGGCACGACCCGTTCAGCAATCCCGACGAGGCGATTTTTCAGAGGAACCTGACGCTGAACCTGATGGCGCAGGAGGGCTCTATCACGCCCGACCAACGCGACGCCGCCAAAGCCGAGCCGCTGCGCCTGGCGCGCACGCGCCCACGCACGCGGTTCCTCGCGCCCTACTTCGTGATGGATGTGCTGCGCGAGCTGGAGACGCTCTACGGACGCGAACTGCTGCTGCAGGGCAATCTCAAAGTTTACACGACGCTCCATGGGGAGATGCAACGCGCCGCCGAAGCCGCGCTGCAACGCGGCGTGCAGGCGTTCAGCAGTCAGGGCGTGACGCAGGGCGCGGTCGTGCTGATTGACCTGCGCACGGGTCAGATCCGCGCGTTGGTGGGCGGGGTCAACTTCCGACGCTCGCAGTATAACAACATCACGCAGGGGCGACGCCAGCCCGGCTCGGCGTTCAAGCCTATCGTGTACGCCACCGCCTTTGAACTGGGCAAGCTGACCCCCAATTCCACTTTATCGGATACACCCATTAGCCTGCCGAGCGGCGTGCGCGGCAAGTATTGGCGTCCCCAGAATGCCGACGGCAAGTTTCGCGGCAGCGTGAGCGTCTCGCGCGCGCTGGCGTCGTCCATCAATATCCCCGCCGTGCGTGCGGCGCAGCGGGTCGGCGCGGATAAGGTGGTGGAGTTCGCGCGTACCCGCTTCGGTATCGAGTCGCCGTTAGACCCCGTGTTGCCGATTGCGCTGGGCGCCTCGGCGGTGCGTCCCCTCGAACTCGCCAAAGCCTACAGCGTGTTCGCTTTGGGGGGCAATCGCATCGAGCCGTTTATGTTGCGCCGTGTGGTCGATCGCAACGGCGTCGCCCTCTTGGAGCAGCAAGGGCAAGTCGCGCCGAATGTGCTGTCGAAGCAGAGCGCGGAGTGGATGGACGCGATACTGCGTCAAGCGGTGGTGAACGGCACGGGCAAGGCGGCGGCGCGCATCCCCAACGCGCGCGGCAAAACGGGTACCACCAGCGACTACCGCGACGCTTGGTTCGTCGGCTACACGGACGAGTACCTTGCCGTCGTGTGGGTCGCCAGCGAGTATTACAATCCCCAGACTCAGCGCTGGGAGTATCGCCCGATGCGGCGCGTGTTCGGCGGCACGGTGTGCGCGCGTATCTGGGCGGACTTGATGGAGCAGGTGAACGCCATCGAGAAGCGGTTGCAAGCGCGTGGTGGGCGTCCGAGCGCGCCCGTTGCAGAGCCGCCGCCTGCGCCCGAACCTGAGCCGCCTGCTGTGGAGGATCCTGCGATTGCGCCGCCGCCTGAGCCGCCGACGCAGGGCAATCCCGAGCCGCCTGCGACATCGGGCGTGTCCGCCGCGCCTACCAGTGCGCCCGCCGCGCCACGCGATATAGACGCGACGCCCAGCCTCGCCGACGCCGCGTCGCGCGACGCAACGCCGCCCGCGCCGCCCGCAACCCCAGAGGTCGTCTCGGTTCCCATCTGCGCCGACAGTGGGCTACTCGCCACCGACTACTGCCCCGAGGTCGTTATGAAACGCTTCGAGAAAGGCAAAGAACCCAAGCGACGCTGCACAAAACACGGAATCGGTAGGCGATGATTGAGCGTCCGAAGCGGTATTTGGGTATTCGGCGCGAGGAGAAGCGCGTCATCACGGGACGCGAGTACGGAATGTTGCTCGCGATTGTGTTGGTCGCCAGCGTTCTGATGGCGCGGTTATGGTATCTGCAGATACTGCAAGGCGAAGAGTTAGCCGCGCGCGCCGAGCTGGTGCGCACTCGCTTGCTGCGCACGCCGCCCCCGCGCGGACTCATCCTCGACCGCAACGGGCGTATCTTAGCCACGAACCGCGCGCAGATTATCGTTAGCGTCATCCCCGACCTGCTGCGACGCAACCCCGACCGCATTCCGTTGGTGGCGCAGCGGCTCGGCATGCCGCCCGACGAACTGCGCGAACTTATCGACAACCCGCGCGTCAACCCCTTCACGCCGCTCGCCGTGCAAAAAGGCGTCGCGTTCCAGCAAGCCGTCGATCTGCTGGAGAGCCAATACAACCTCCCTGAGGTTGAGGTCTCGCTCCAACCGATGCGCCGCTACCCCCACGGCAAACTCTTCGCGCACCTGATAGGCTATGTGGGGCAAATCTCTCAGGAAGAGCTCAAAGAATACTCCGCCCGCCCAGAGGAAACGAGCGATTGGCTCCGCATGCGATTGTATGACGGGGGCGACTTCGTGGGCAAGAACGGCGTCGAACGCGCCTACGAGTTCCACCTGCACGGCAAGCCCGGCGGCGAGCAGGTGGAGGTGACCCCATCGGGCAGGCGCGTGCGCACCCTGCAGGAGTTCGAACCGACGCCAGGCAATCGCGTGGTGATGAGCATCGACCTGCGCTTGCAGCAGAAGGCATACGAGCTCCTGCAAGGACACAAGGGCGCGCTGGTGGCGTTAGACCCGCGCACGGGCGAGGTGCTGGCGATGGTGAGCCAGCCATCGTTTGATCCGAACCTGTTCGTACCGCGCATTCCCAACGAGGTCTGGCGACCGCTAATCAATGACCCGCGCGCCCCGCTGAACAATCGCGCCATCCAATCGGCGTATTCGCCCGGTTCGATCTTCAAGCCGCTGGTGGCGTTGGAAGGTCTCAAACGCGGGCTGATCGATACGCGCTCCAGCGTGGTCTGCACGGGCAGATACCGCGCCGGGGCGCGCACCTTCCGATGCTGGAAGCGGCACGGATATGTGGATTTCTACAAGTCCATCACTGCCTCGTGCGATGTGTTCTACTATCAACTGGCGCAGCGTTTAGGACCCGATTACTTAGCCCAGCTCTCGCGGTCGTTCGGCTTGGGCGAGCGCACGGGCGTCGATTTGCCCCACGAGCGTCGTGGGCTTGTGCCCGACACGCGGTGGAAGCGCGAGACGCTCAAGCAGCCGTGGTTCGGGGGCGAGACGCTCAACTACGGCATCGGGCAGGGCTATCTGACAATCACGCCGTTGCAGGGCGCGGTAATGGCGATGGGCATCGCCAATCGCGGCGTGATTTATCGCCCCCACATGGTGCGGGAAATTCAAACGCCTGACGGCAAGCTTTTGGAGCGCATATCGCCCGAGATTATCCATCGCTACGAGGCGTCGCCCCAGCACTGGGACGCAGTAATCGAAGCGATGGCGCGCACGGTGGACGGGGGCACAGGTTCGGCGGCGCGTGTGCCGAACATACGAGTTGCGGGCAAGACCGGCTCGGCGGAGTTTCGCAAGGGGGGCAAGACGCACGCTTGGTTTATGGCGTTCGCGCCTGCCGAGAACCCGCGTGTGGCTATCTGCGTGATGGCGGAGGAGGCAGGCGGCGGCGGCGCGGTTGCTGCGCCGATTGCTGGCGCATGGTTACGCCACTTCTTCGAACTCGGTTATTAGACGCGACGGGGCGAGCCGCTTACCTGCCCCGTCGCGTTGCTGGGCATCCCCCAAGTTAGTCGGCAAGCTCGCCAAAGAAAGCTTCCACTGGGATTAGCCCCATCTGCGCCGCGCGTCGGAACGCCTTCACACGGTTGTTCACATTCAACTTCTCGTAGATGTTCGCTAAGTGGAAGTCGACCGTGCGCTTGCTCACAAACAGCGCGTCGGCGACCTCTTGTGAAGAGCGTCCCTGCGCAATCAGGCTCAGCACCTCAATCTCGCGCTTCGTCAGCCGCACAGGCTTGCGGTTCTGCCAGTTCCCTTGGCTCATCGTCGTATCACCTCGTTCCGTGAGATTTCGCCGCCCGTACGGATACTATTCCATACCCCTGTGCATTTTTCACAGCTGCGTCTCCCCTGCATGGCTAATTTCGACGGCATCTGCCGCGAATCTGTTCCTAACGCAACTAAGTGAACGAGACGCCACAGGCACTCCGCCATTCGTAGCGTCGGCGTCCCGCCGACGACCAACACAGGCACTCCGCCATTCGTAGCGTCGGCGTTCCCGCCAACAAGTATGCGCACCGACAGTGGCGCTTCGTGCGCGAGTGCCTGCTGGAGTTAGATCGCGCGCTGGGTGAGCGTGCTGGCAGGGCTTCTGGGCTGATTGTGCGGGTGGGCGACGCGGTGGAGGTTCTGGAGGCAATCCATCAAGCGCATGGCATCGACGCACTGTGGGCGCATATGGAGATTGGCAACGATTGGACTTTCCA